>JAQYGS010000029.1 GCA_028722515.1 Clostridia bacterium
AGCATAACCCATTTCTCTGGCTTTCAGAATCAGGTTTTCATTCTGAAGACCCAGATCATAACATCCCCATCCGTTACCAAGCTCATTGTCCGGAGTACCGTCTTTCTCATATCCTGCCTGGTCTTTCACAAATGTAGTCACAATCAGGGCTGCATTTAAAGATTTGGCTGCATTTGCAGCAGGAAGACATTCCTGACGGAACTTATCCAGAGTTTCCTCTGATGTAATGCAGTAATAACGGCCGGTTTCAGAATTCTTCCAGGAGGGTGCCTCCTGTGCTGCACGGATCATAGTAAGAATCTCTTCTTCTGAGGGTGCTCCTCCCTCTTTATATTTGCGCACACTTCTTCTTTCTTCAAGCACTTTCTGTAATTCCATATGTATACCTCCCCACATCTTTTTGCTGATTATATTGTATCATATTTCAGGAAAAAGACAAATCATCTAATATATAATGATAGGATATCCTCCATCAATAGTATTGTAGATCACCTCGGCCTTGTCTTCCGGCAGGTTAATGCAGCCGTGGCTGCCCATTCCTGTTCTGTACCTGTCACCTCCGAAAGCAGACTGCCATGAAGCATCGTGAAGCCCCTGTCCATACACGAAGGGCATCCAGTATTTCACCTTTATTTCATACTGATACTGCTCACTGGTAAGGGTAAATGGGCTGGCCTTGTAAGCAATCGGCCATGCTCCTCTTAATGTTTCCCGTTCCTGTGTGGGAGAGCCGCTTATGATATCCGTTTCTGTAACAAGTGTGCCGTCCCTGTAGAGCCAGAGGTGCTGAGCATCAAGGCTGACTTCAATGTAGCTTCCCTCAAGATCATCTTTCCCGTTTCTCTTCATAGCCGTTCTGCTGTAAACTGGCTCCCGGACAATGTCTGTTCCGGTCTGAAGATCTGAAAGAAGCTGATTTAATTCCTTTTCTTCATCGATCCTGTAACCATACTCATTATTGGAAATCGTCACATCTGTTCCACAGGAAGTACGGAAAGTACGGGGAATATACATTGTATTATACTGATCTGCCAGATTCTGAATATAAGAGGCGGCAGCCTGGCGGTCAATACTTACTTCCCCATTATCCGTTCTGATCCAGGATCTGATGATTTCCTGATCAAGAGTCTCTCTTGTCTCTCCGAAAGTATAGGTAACCGTGACAGTACGGTATTTCTCAAGCCTGTCATTCATCTGTGCCAGTCTATTCTCCATTATGACAGAGACTTTTTCAGCTGGCTGCCGGTATACCTGGATTCCCAGATCTATCTTCACTTCCCCGTTAAGGAGATTTTCCTTAAATTCCTTTTCCAGAATCTGATCTGTATATTTCTGAAGTTTTACATTGTCAATCTGATTCCCCTGTACATCCTTTATAAGAATAAAGGCCATCTTTTCCTCGTCATAGCGAATGGCCGCATCCACAGATGCCATTCTTTCCACATTGTTAAAGTTATCACTGTTCAGAACTTCTTTCTCCCTGGATTCCTCTCTGTTTATCCTGTAAAGGATCCTGTAATCTCTGCGGGGCGGAAAAAGTTCTCTCTCCTGATCCCGCTGCTGCTTCAATGTCTTAAGCTGAACCTTCAGAAAATTTTCATCAAGAGTATATCCCAGTTCTTTCAGAGAAACAGATTTGATTTCTTTCCTCTCTTCCTGAAAGGAAATTTTTCTGTTGTTAAAAGTATCTGCAATTTTCCGTGCCGCTTCCTGTTCTGTAAGGCCTGATACCTTCAGTCCATATACGTATACTCTTCGTCCCAGGGTGTGGATATCAATGGTATGTATATATTTCAGTAATCCTGCACCAATCATCAGTACTGCCGTGCAAATGCACAAGCCCAGGAGAATATTCCGGGTTTTTCTGCTGATATTGATTTTTTTCATAGTCTTAAATTCCCATACTCCTGTTGTAATAAATATATGATTTTCACAATGGATTTATTATATACAAAGAGCATGAGAGCTCTGTAAAATGAATTATCTGTTTTTTTCAATCTCTTTCATCAGCCTGGCTCCTCCCTGAACATACCATTCACTTACAAATGTATCAAAGTATGACAGAGGTTTTCTGCCCATAATGATCTGGATAAAAGCATCTTTTTCCAATGTCTGAAGGGTCTGAGGAATGGTCAGATCAAAATCACCCATATAGATTTTTTCAGGCGGCGTATAATGGGCATCTACCAGGGTTCCTACAGCTGAGATACGGGATCTGTAAGCCGCCCAGTCTTCACTTGTAACAGCTTTCCCGGCAAGATAATGGGCACAGGCATCATAATAGGATTTTTCTATGGCACTTAGATTCTCTGGTTTAAGTTTTCCGTCAATAGCCTTGCGAAGATTTTCTGTAACCTTATAGACTGCATCATTATAATCTACATTGATGACAAGAGGTCTGGCAGTAGGATCCACATTAAGAGCAAAGCAGTTATTGACTTCCTGGGCATCTTCTGCCTCATAACGGGTGTAATCAAAAAGCACACTTAGTATTTTCATAACAATTTCCGGATGCTCATATCCTTTACGGACCACTACATATTTGTTATCCCTGAACGATGCATAGGTTTCCTGGGCACTTTCCATATCCTCCGGAAAATAATATGGGGTCCAGTCTGAAGAGATGTCGCGCTCATGCTGATCCATAAGAGGATTATTAGGTGTCCACCAAAGTCCGAAAAAAGCCCCGCATTTTCCATTTACTACCAGATCCCGCAGATTATTCTGAGCACGAAGGGCAAAATCCTTGTCGAGAATTCCTCTCTGGTAAAGTCTGCGAAGACATCCCAGTGCATTCTTCGTTTCTTCTGTAAGCGATCCATAGATAATATCATCATTTCCTGTTTTCTGCCATCTCTGCGGACTTGCTCCATAACTTTGAAAAACAGGATCCACAGAATAATTGCTGCTTGTTGTTCCCACCAATGAGGTATCACACACAAGTCCTACCGGATCTTCGCCTTCCTCTGCTCCCATACGGTTCTTCTGGAATTTTTCTATGATAAAAAAAGCTTCTTCCAGATTTTTGGGCTCATCCAATCCCAGTTCATCCATCCAGTCTTTTCTCAGCCACAAAAAACATGGGCCATGGTCTATAACCGTCTCCGGCATAGCCATAAGCCTGCCATTATATTTAACAGAATCCAGAAGTTCGTGTCCATAACTTTCATACATCTTTTTAATACGATCCGTCGTGCATTTGTCATATACTTCTGTAAGGTCCTCCACAAGATCGTTTTCCACCAATTCATTAAGCATTTCTTTATCTGATACAACCAAAACATCCGGAAGCGTTCTGTCTTTTATTAGAACATTCACAAGTTCACCATATCTGTCTTCACTTTCCATATATGTATTCTGGTTCTGTATATTCAGCATTTTTTTCAGGTAACGTGTATAGGCATTATCTTCATAAGTGTCCCCTGCGGGCAGGTTTGAATTATTTGCTCCGCTCATCTGAGCCAGTGTATAGGTTACGGTTTCCGGATATTTTCCATAAGGAGTATCACAGGCATTTTCCCAGGCCCGGTTATCCTGTACCTTCTCAATCTCGTTGTGTTCTTCTGCCTCGCTTTCTGATTTTTTCCGGTCTGAACATCCTGTAAGCAGAACAGGCATAAGAAGGCTGATGGCAGTCAGGATATAAAAAAATATTTTTTTTACAGTTTTCATGGTTTAACCCCCTTTGGGATCCTGATTTCCACTCTGGTACCTTCTCCTGTATGACTTACGATATGAATAGCATATTTCTCTCCATATAACAGACAGATTCGGTCATTAACATTCTTAAGACCATAACCTTCTGCCTGATAAGTAACAAGAGTACTGGCTACCTCCGGTTCCATGCCAGGACCATTATCTTCTACCATAAGAAGCACATCCTTTCCTTCATCAAGAAAAGAAAGAATAAGAACTTTTTCTCCTTCCTCCTTCATATCCAGACCATGCTCCAGAGCATTCTCCACAACGGGCTGTAGGATAAGCTTGGGAACTTTTTCATCTTTTATCTCTGAATCTATCTTCCATTGTATGGTAAAATCATTATCATGCATTACAAGCTGTATTTCCAGATATGCCTGAATATTCCTGATGCAGTTTTCCACTGTAACCATATCCTCTCCCTTACTGAGTGCAGTACGATAAAAAGTAGACAAAGCAAGAGTAACCTTGCTGATTTCTTTCTGATTACTTTTTATTGCCATCCAGTTAATAATTGAAAGAGAATTGTAAAGAAAATGAGGATTGATCTGGGCAGTCAATGCTTTCAACTCAAACTCCTTAAGTGCGATCTTATTCTCATATACTTCACTGATCAGTTTATCGATCTGCTCCATCATTCTTCGGAAACTCCGAATGAGCATTCCTACTTCGTCCTGTGAATCACTGTAAACTGTAACCTCTCTGCTTCCATGATTTACTCTGTCCATATTTTCCGTAAGAAGTTCGATCTTACGTGTAAACAGTCTTGAGAAGCACATCCCAATACTAAAGATGATAAGCACGCATATAAGAATCAGAGGAATTTCCTTTAAAAGAAGCTGATACACTGATTTCTCAATCAGGCTTCTGGATTTATAAAGATAGAAATTCCACTGATTTTCCCTGCTTACACTGTTTACAGCAACATACTTTTCCTGAATGACTTTTAAGATGTCTTCTGCTCGATTTTCACCTGACAGTTTTTTATCCTGTATGTTCTCATCCCGAAAAACAATATTCTGATTTTTATCCAAAATCATGCATCCCGTTTCCTGAGTAATGACATTTTTCAGAGGCTTAAATATTTTATTATAATCCAGCGTAACACACAGTATGGCATCCAGATTCCGGTTTCTATATATTCGGCGTACAGCCGCAATTTCCGGGATGTCTCTGTTAACGATCCACTGGACATTTACATCATCACTCATCTGTTTGCTCCACCACTCCTGATCTATTTCATCCAAAGGTGCCAGCGTATATTCATGCCTGACTTTAATACTGTCTGCATACAGCCGGATCTGCCGTATGGCATCGTGATACGATTTGGGAACTGTAAGAAGCGGATCCACAATCTGGGTATATTTCTGATATGCCACATAACTATCCATATTTTTTTCGTCAATGATTTCTTCAATATCCGGAGAATAGGTAAGATAATTGATCAAACTTGTAAAGATATCAATCTGACTGTCAATAGTTTCTCTTGTCTGTTCCAGAATAGATGAGGTGTCTTCCAGCTCATTTTCCCTCACAAGACGGCTCATACTGAAATGACTGTATATAGCCAGCACAGTCATGGGCACCAGACTTGCTGTCACAAGCAGAATCGTCAGTTTATGACGGTATTTCAGGTTTTTAAATTTCTTTATTATGCTCTTCCTCATCAACGGTTCCTTTCCTGTAAGATTCAGGACTGCTGCCGTAGTATTCCCTGAAGCTCCTGCAGAAATAGGATACATTGGAAAAGCCGGTCTCTTCACTCACCTGTGCCACCTTCATATTAGTGTTGCACAGAAGCTCTCTTGCTTTCTCCATACGGACCACGCGGATAAAACGGTTCAGATTCATTCCTGTTTCTTTTTTAAATATAAAACTTAAATATCCGGAAGATAGATATACCTTTTCAGCCAGTGTTTCCAGATTAAGATCTTCATTGTAATGCTGGTAAATATAATTCTTAACTGTAGCTACCTCATTGCGTGACTCACTCATAGAACGTTCCAGAAAAGCTTCGTAATCACGTATGTTCTCCTCAGTTACCTCCAGGATCTGGCTGATATCACTGCAACTGTATAGGCGGTCAATTTCTCTGTCAAGGCGCCGTTCCCCGGAAAACTGGGTTTCCTCAAATAATGCCTGAATCACGTTGGAAAAGACAAATTTAATATACATAGCAGAAAACTGGGTACTGTTCTTATACTTATCAGTCAGACATTTAAAATGAAACTTAAGCTGATCCAGATCTTTCCTGCTGATATCTTCTGAGATTTTCTGCATCAGCCTAAAGTCCTCAGCGGATTTGTCAGCCTGCCTGAATTCTTCCTCTTCATTGGTAAATACATGGTTCTCAGGATGATAAAACCGTTCTTCCATCTGTTGTTCCAGTTCAGTAAGAATCTGAGGCAATGTCTCACATCCTTCAAATTTCCTGCTGACAGCAAGATGAAAACTTTCTGTATAAACACGTCTTAAAGTGGAATACAGGTGATTGGCGACCAGAACATAATCACAGTAAACATCATTAAAAAGCAGAAGGGACTGTCTTGCATTCAGATTCAGATAAAAAAAGGATCTTCTAAGTTCTTTCTGAAGATCATCCGCCAGACTTTCCGGTGCAGTATCAAAAAATGTTCTGGATGATTCAATGAGAATTGCACAATGCCACTGATTCCATTTATCAAAATCGATCATTTCACTGGCTTTTTCCAGTAATTCCTTCTTACCCGTGTATATATAATTCTGAAGGAAATATTGCTGAAGAAAATTCTGTTCTTCTTTATCCCTGATCTTTCGGGTTTTATTTCTGTCTATTTCTTTCTCCACTTTAAGGAGTACCTGGCTGAAGATCTCAGGATCCACCGGTTTAAGCACATATTCCTTTACACCATATCTGATAGCTTCCTGAGCAAAGGAAAAATCATTATAACCGCTGAAAATAACCACCTGTATATCTTCGTTTAATTCCCTGGCTTTTTTTGCCAGTTCCAGTCCGCTCATATGTGGCATTTTAATATCTGTCAGAAGAAGATCAATATCTTCATTTCGCAGTATATTCAGAGCCTGTTTGCCATTGGATGCCTCATAAACCTTAAATTTTTCCTGTTCCTGTGACAGAAGAAACTGAATTCCTTCTCTCTCGATTTTCTCATCATCCACGATTAAGATCTGATACATATATCTTCCCTCCAACTGAAATAATAACAAACCCTGCCGCAAGCGACAGGGTATCTGAATATCTGTTTAATATATGGCCGCCAGACATATTTATTGTATCATCCTTTAACTGCCCCGGCAACTACACCTTCAATAATATACTTCTGACATAAAAGATATATAATAATGATTGGAATAATATCTATCATAATACTTGCCATCATTGGTCCCATCTGCACATGGCCGAAACTTCCCCGGAAATATTGAACAGCCATGGGAATGGTACGATATTTCTTAATATCAAGCACCAGAGTAGGTAAAAGATAATCATTCCAAACCCACATCAATTCCAGAATTCCCGTAGAAATAATAGTTGGCTTGAGAATGGGAATCAGTACCTGAAAATATACCTGAACAGGATTACATCCGTCAATCAAGGCTGCTTCTTCTATCTCCATTGGAATTCCTTTTACAAATCCGGTAAACATAAATACTGCAAGTCCTGCTCCAAATCCCAGATAGATAATACAGATATCATATGGATTATTAAGTTTTAAAGTATCTGCAGTTTTTGCCAGAGTAAACATAACCATCTGAAATGGCACTACCATGCTGAATACACATAAATAATATAATATCTTTGACAGTTTACCATTTACTCTTACAATATACCATGCACACATGGAACAGCACAGAAGAATCAATATCACAGAAGTTACGGAAATAATCAGGCTGTACCAGAAGGATTTCAGGAAATCCATCTGGGTAACACTGGCTATAAAGTTCTGAATTCCATTCCAGGTTTCTCCTGAGGGCAATGCAAATACCCCTGAAGTAGTGATAGCCGATTCTTTTTTAAGTGAATTGATCAGTATAAGAAAAATAGGATACATCCATAAAATGGAGATCACAGTCAGAATTATTGTGGGAAATATGCTCTTTTTTCTTGTATTTGCTTCCATTACTGCTGCACCTCCTTAGATGATGTTGCCTTGAGCTGTATCAATGCTATGACGACTACAAGAATGAAAAATACAACAGCCTTCGCCTGCCCTATTCCTTTCCACTGTGGTCCACTGCGGGCATAAAAAGTATCATAAATATTAAGAGCAAGTAACTGGGATTGTTTTCCCGGGTCACCGCCTGTCAGGGACAGGTTCTGGTCAAACATTTTGAACCCATTTGTCAAAGTCAGAAAAGTACAGATAGTAATGGATGGCATAATCATCGGAAGCTTAACCTTAAACAGAATCTGTCTGGAAGAGGCTCCATCAATCTGTGCTGCTTCAATAAGATCAGGAGACACATTATTCAGCCCGGCTACATAAATGATCATCATATATCCAATCTGCTGCCACATAAGAAGAAGCAACATTCCAATGAATCCGTTCTTTGCAGAAAGTGCCAGCAATGGCTGTCCCCATTTGGAAAGGATTCCATTGAGCAGTGTCTGCCAGATATATCCAAGCACAATTCCTCCGATAAGATTCGGCATAAAAAAAACTGTACGGAATGCATTAGTTCCTCTGAAGCCCTTAGTCAACGCAAGAGCAATGGCAAATGCAAGGACATTAATCAGAATACTGGAAATAAAAGCAAATGCCACTGTCAGCCAAAATGCATGGCTGAAAGTAGGATCTAACAGGATTTTCTGATAATTGGAGATGCCAACAAATGTTACATCCTGTACTGTTGTAAATTTACAGAATGAGAGATAAATCCCCCAGATAAACGGCCAAAGAAAGCCGATGATAAATGCAGCCAATGTTGGCAGGACGAATATCGGCCACCATTTTTTGATTGTTTTTCCTACCATAATAATTCTCCTCTTCTTTCCCTCAGCGTATCACTTTACCTTATAAAATAAGGGGAGACAGGAAATCTGCCTCCCCTTGTCTGTAATTCTATTTACCTGAAATTATTCAGACAATGCTTTTTCTGTTGCCCAGTTGTCAACAAATGCACTTACTACATCATCCCATGAACCTGTTCCTGCTGCATATCCTGTAAGAGCAGTTCCCAGACCATTCTTCCATTCTTCGGAAGGCATAGTAGTAAAGTTCCATGATACAGGTGTCAGGCCTGCTTCTGTATATCCCTGATCCTGTCTTACAAAAATATTGTTAGATTCCTGTGCTGTTTTAAAAGGAATGGTGAATCCCATATCATCAGCCATAGACTTGGTTCCTTCATCAGAAGTTACACACCAGTTGATGAAGTCAAGAGTTGCTTTAATATCATCTTCAGATGCATTCTTATTTACACACCAGTAGTTCTCTGTACCTGTTGCAAGACCTTCATTCTCATCATCTACGCCAAAGTAAATTGGAATCATAGCAAGCTCATCGTCTTTGAATGTTTTGCAGAGTTCTCCATATTCCCAGGAACCATTCTGATAGAAGACTGCTTCACCGTTTACAAATTCATTTCTGGAGTCATCAGCTGTCTTAGCGGAAAGCTCAGCTCCATCGCATGTGGAATCTGTTATATAAAGATCAAATACGTTCTTATAGTTATCAAGATATGTACCTTTAATAGCATCTGTATCTTCTATACCATCTGCTTTGTATTCATAATAAATTGGAAGGTTTGCAAGGTGTGTCTTGAATCTCCAGTCAGAAGAGCTGTCCATTCCGGCACATGTAAATGCTCCCTTGATTCCAAGATCGTCTTTCTTGCTCTGGATATCATCAGCAACAGATTTAAGCTGATCAAAGCTCTTGATATCATCCAGTGTATAACCTGCTTTTTCAAGTAATGTCTTATTTACGATCAGTCCATAAGACTCAATAACATATGCAATACCGTCTACAGCATCTCCATCCTTTAATGCATAAGCATCGGAAGTAAGCTGTGATGCAATATCCGTGTCTTTCAGATCATAGCAGTAATCTTTCCAGTTCTTCAGTCCAACCGGTCCGTTTACCTGGAAAAGTGTAGGTGCATCACTCTTTGCCATTTCAGACTGAAGTGTAGTCTCATACTGACCGGATGCTGCTGTTACTACAGTTACAGGAACTCCTGTTTCATCTGTATATGTCTTTGCCAGATTCTGCCATGCTTCGTCCTGCTCCGGCTTGAAGTTCAAATAATATACCTTTCCTGCTGCATCCTCAGCCATTGCTGGTACTGCCGGAATTAAAGTTGCTGCCATAAGCACTGCTAATCCCATTGCTGTTACTTTTTTCATTTTCATTGTTTCATTCGCTCCTTTGAATTAATATTATCGTGATTTCTAAGCTGATTCCATTATAATTCTGTCTGAGATTATTCTCTATGATAAAAAATCAAGAAACATAATAAATTTTTTAGAAATAAAACAAATCCCGGTCAGAGCTTACACTCTGCCGGGATCTAAGATTAAATGCTATGAAAGAGAAATCAGGCTTTACCAACAGATCCGAATAATTCCATTTTCTCCTTAACAGTTGCCTTGATAGCTTCTGTGCCAGGCGCAAGAAGTTTACGTGGATCAAAGCCTTTACCCTGAAGGTCTTTACCCTCTTCAATATATTTACGTGTCGCTGCTGCAAAAGAAAGCTGGCACTCTGTATTTACATTGATCTTGGATACGCCAAGGGAGATAGCCTTCTTGATCATATCAGCAGGAATTCCTGTGCCGCCGTGAAGTACAAGTGGAAGATCTCCTGTAAGTTTCTGGATAGCATCCAGAGTTTCGAAGCTTAATCCTGCCCAGTTAGCCGGATATTTGCCATGAATGTTACCAATTCCTGCAGCCAGGAAATCAACGCCCAGATCAGCGATCATCTTACATTCCTGAGGATCTGCACATTCACCCATTCCGATCACACCGTCTTCTTCACCGCCGATAGCACCTACTTCTGCTTCCAGAGACATACCATGCTCTGCACAGATCTTCACAAGTTCTTTGGTTTTGGCAATGTTCTCTTCAATTGGATAATGGGAACCGTCAAACATAATGGATGAGAATCCTGCTTCCACACATTTCAGGCATCCGTCATAAGTGCCATGGTCAAGATGAAGAGCAACCGGAACAGTAATCTTCATCTCTTCCAGCATTCCGTTTACCATTCCCACAACTGTCTTGAATCCAGTCATATATTTGCCTGCTCCCTCAGAAACACCAAGGATTACAGGGGAGTTCAGTTCCTGAGCTGTTGACAGTATAGCTTTTGTCCACTCAAG
Source organism: Clostridia bacterium (assembly GCA_028722515.1). Taxonomy (GTDB): domain Bacteria; phylum Bacillota; class Clostridia; order Lachnospirales; family Lachnospiraceae; genus Blautia_A. The sequence continues at coordinate 11,023 of JAQYGS010000029.1, forward strand.
GTTGTTAATGTTAAAATGTCCGACTGCATAATGGCCGGCCTTTGCTTTTTTAAGCATTTCTGTTGCGTTTACTAACATGATAAATTCCTCCTAAACATATTTGATATGAAAACTCTTTCATATCCGGATATGCTTATCTTAACAGATTTCTGCTTTTACGTCTACTACTTTGGCAAAAATATCATTTTTTATGATGGAGAATCATTACTCCATATGCAGGAAGAGACACGCGCAGGATCCCGGCTGCTGCCGTGTATTCACATGGCTCTTCGGTAAAACCGTCTTTATCGGAAACAAGAATTCTTTTCAGAACAGCATCTTCCATCCGGCTTATACCACAATGCCACAGTTTTATTTCTGCCTGCCTTTCTTCCTGGCTGTTATTCAGAATCACAATGATCTGTTCATCTCTGGAAAATCTTGCATAGGAAAGTCCCTGGTACTCATTCCACAGGAAACCCACAGAACCGTTTTTCAGAATCTCATAGCTCTTGTGTATCCGGATCATAACCCTGTGGAAATCAAGCATCTGATAATCTTCTCTGCCCCATGGATAAGTTCTTCTGTTATCCGGATCCGTGAATCCACACTGGCCGGCTTCATCCCCATAATATACAGTAGGAGCCCCGGGCCAGGTCATCTGAATGGCAACTGCCTCCCTCATCACAGCCGGATTCACATCCTGTGATGCAGCTTCCGGTCCCAGAGAGGAAACTCTGCCGACTTTTTTGTTGGTTCTTGTAAGAAAACGGGAATGATCATGATTGGAAAGTTCATTCATGGCAGTCTGAAGAGCAGACATATGAAGGGCTCTCATATGATTTTTCATAGCTCCTATGAATGCTTCGCTGTTGCCATACAGATCCTCTCTGTATTCGTCACTGTGTTTCTCCATTCCTGTAAGAAACCATGTGACAGGCTCCATAAAAGCATCATAATTCATTACCGTATCCCACTCATCTCCCTGAAGCCAGCCTTCCGGATTCCCGTAATGCTCTGCAAGTATGATGGCATCAGGATTGGCAGTCTTGACAGCTTTGCGGAAGTCTTTCCAGAACTGATGATTGAATTCATTACTGTGTCCAAGATCTGCTGCAACGTCAAGCCGCCACCCATCTACGTTGTAAGGAGGTGACACCCATTTCTGCCCCACATGAAGGATATAGTCATATAGTTCTCTCGACTCTTCATAGTTAAGCTTTGGAAGAGTATCGTGTGTCCACCATCCGTCATAGGTGGGATTATATGGCCATTTGTCAGGATCCTTGAAATCAAAAAAGTGGCGGTACGGACTGTCGGCACTGATATAGGCTCCCTTGGGATATCCTTCCTGATTTTCATAAATTCTCTCTCTGTCCATCCATTTATTAAAAGAGCCGCAGTGATTAAACACGCCGTCCAGGATCACTTTCATCCCTCTTCTGTGAACCTCTGCCACAAATTTGGAAAAAAGTTCATTGCTGGCTTTAAGATTTCTCTTATCTGTCACTCTTCTGATATATTTATATGCATGGGAATTATCTCTGTCTCCATTGAGAAGTATGCCTTCATCACAATCCGCAACAATTTTCCCATAATGGGGATCCACATAGTCATAATCCTGGCAGTCATATTTATGGTTACTGGGAGAAACAAAAACCGGATTCAGATAAATAACCTCAACTCCCAGATCCTGAAGGTAATCCAGCTTATTCATAATTCCCTGGATATCGCCTCCGTAAAATTCCCTGACGCCCATAGCTGCAGGAGGTTTATTCCACTGTTCCACCTGAACACTGTTATCACCTATATAACAGTATTCCCCGGATACCACATCGTTAGTCGGGTCCCCATTTAAAAAGCGGTCCACAAAAATCTGGTACATAACTGCACCTCTTGCCCAGTCAGGCGTATCAAATCCCGGATAAATTTCAAAGTCCATTCTGGGTTCCCGTTTCACGGTAACACCCTCATTATTGTAATAACATGTTACACAGCCATACTGAATCTCAAAATAATATCGGAATATATCCTCTCCCATGGTGATCTGTGTGGAATAATAGTCAAAACCATTATCCGTTTCACAGAGCGTCATTTCCCTGCGCATATCTTCACTGACAAGATATACGGAATCAACGTTATTTTTCTGTGTACGAAACCGGATAGTCACCTGATCCCCTGCCTTAGGCTCCAGAGGACTTCTGTATTCCTGTGTTCCATCACTGAAAAGTGCCTCTTTATTTAATACCGGACGCATGTTTAAGATATACTGCATTTTTTTCTTTCTATCTATATTCTCATATTCCATATCCGCCTGGCCCTCTCTGCTCATTCAATTTATATCACTCTGAAAATGATTATTTCAACATATCTATCCTATTTTATCGTAAAATAGTCCAATTTACAACCTGATTTTTTTCAAATAAAAAAGACAGCCTTTCGTGCTGTCTTTTTCGGAGAAGGTATTTCTTCTTATGGGGTGTAGCAAAAACTATATAATGTATTGGGGATTTTTACAGTTATTATAGTAACATAAGGCAATAAAAAAGTGTGCACAAAGTTAACAAATTCGTGCACACTTTTTTGGTTATATTATACATTCATATCAGAAGCGGCCTGTTTTTCCATTGTAAAAAGTGCCTCAAACTCCTCACGATGTACCTTTTCCTTCTCAAGGAGAAGTCTGGCACAACTGTGGAGAACACTTTCATGCTGCAAGATGATCTCTTTTGCACGGGTATGGCATTCCTCTATGATACGATGAATCTCCTGGTCGATCTCTTTTGCCACATCCTCACTGTAACCTCTTGTGTGGGCCAGATCTCTTCCGATAAAGACCTCATCATCATCATTCCCATATGCGATCAGTCCGATCTTGTCAGACATTCCGTACTTCATAACCATATTTCTTGCTGTTTCCGTAGCACGCTTAATATCATTGGATGCTCCTGTGGTAATATCCCCGAAAATAATCTCCTCTGCCACACGTCCTCCAAGAAGAGTGGTAATGTCCTGAAGCATTTTTCCCTTCGTATTAAACATTTCGTCATTATCAGGCAGCGGCATGGTATAGCCTGCGGCACCCATTCCCGTAGGAATAATGGAAATGGTATAAACAGGGTCCATATCGGGAAGCACATGAAAAAGGATGGCATGCCCGGCTTCATGGTAAGCAGTGATCTTCTTCTCCTTATCAGAAATCACTTTACTCTTCTTCTCTGCACCGATACCGACCTTAATAAATGCCCCTTTAATATCCGACTGAAGGATAAAACCTCTGCCCTGTCTGGCAGCTTCAATGGCTGCCTCGTTCAGAAGGTTCTCCAGATCCGCACCTGTGAATCCGGCTGTTGTCCTGGCGATCTGGGCAAGGTCAACATCCTCTCCCAGCGGCTTATCCTTGGCATGAACCCGGAGAATCTCTTCTCTTCCTTTCACATCAGGACGACCCACTGCAACTTTACGGTCAAATCTTCCCGGACGCAGAATGGCAGGATCCAGAATATCCACACGGTTGGTAGCCGCCATTACAATAATGCCTTCATTTACACCGAATCCATCCATCTCAACCAGAAGCTGATTCAGTGTCTGTTCTCTTTCATCATGGCCGCCGCCCATACCTGTTCCACGCTGTCTGGCAACTGCGTCAATTTCATCAATAAAGATAATGCAGGGAGCATGGCGTTTGCCTTCTTCAAAAAGATCACGGACACGTGATGCGCCTACACCAACAAACATTTCTACAAAATCAGAACCGGAAATGGAAAAGAAAGGCACACCTGCCTCTCCAGCCACTGCTTTTGCAAGAAGGGTCTTACCTGTTCCCGGAGGACCTACAAGAAGCACTCCCTTGGGAATTCTGGCTCCCACTTTGGTGTATTTCTGAGGATTCTTAAGAAAATCTACCACCTGCTCCAGGTCCTCTTTCTCTTCCTGAAGGCCTGCCACATTGTCAAAGGTAACTTTCTTATCATCTGGAGAAGACATCCTTGCACGGCTCTTGCCGAAATTCATCATTTTGGCATTGCTGCCTCCTGATGCCATCTGCCTGTTCATCAGTGAGATCACAAAGATCACAAGAGCTCCTGTAAGAAGCACGGGAAGCAGTACATTAAGGAATATATTGTCTCCCGGCACATCCTTTGTTGTAACATCAATATCATACTTTTTCAGCAGTTTAAGGGCTTCATTTACATCTGTAACATAAACCTTCTTCTGTCCCTCACCGGCAATGTCCGCAATCACTGCGCCGGTAGGAACCTCCTTATTCTGCTGAATGACAGCATCAACCACCTTATTTTCTTCAAGCGCCTGTTCCAGCTGAGATTCTGAATAGCTGCTCTGGGAAACCACCTGGTTATTCAGGTAAAAATAGCCGGCGATCAGAGCAACCAACATTACCAGATACAGGCTGATTCTGCCTGGCTGCTTATTCACTTAGTTCGTTCTCCTTTCAGTTTTCCTCCTGTTCCACAACACCAATGAACGGAAGATTTCTATATTTCTGTGCATAATCCAGTCCATATCCCACTACAAACTCATCCGGAATGTTGAAACAGCAGTAATCTACTTTTACATCTTTCACTCTGCGCTCCGGTTTATCCAGAAGAGTACACAGGCGGATACTGTTCGGGTTCCTTCCTTTCAGGATCTCAATAAGATAGCTTAAGGTTCTTCCTGAATCAATAATATCCTCAACGATCAGAACGTCCTTGCCAACCAGCGGCTGATCAAGATCCTTGACGATTCTTACGACTCCGCTTGATTTGGTGTCATCTCCATAGCTGGAAACGGACATAAAGTCAAGAGATACAGGAACCGTAATCCTCTTGGCAAGTTCACAGGTGAAAAAAACTCCACCTTTTAATACACAGATCATATGAATTTCCTTGCCGGCATAATCCTTGCTGATATGGGCTGCAATCTGCCTGATACGGGAATCCACTTCCTCCTCGCTAAGTAACACTCTGATTTTTTCACTCATTTCCATATCCTCCTTGGTATTCTAATACTAATACCCGCCTGGTTTCGGGGGTTATTTTATATCTTTCACTGATCCTGTCCCCTACCATCCAGAGAACATCCCTGTCACATACCACCAGAGGTATCTGATCTCGTCTGTCTGCGGGAATCTTCCTGTCGATCATACAGCGGTTCAGTTTCTTTGTATCTCCACTGCTGTTAATGACCATATAATCGCCTGATCTTCTGGTACGGATACAGGGGTTCTTTTCTATTCTATCATAATCCAGCCATTTCGTATACTTTTTTTCTTCAATCTTCTGGCCATTATATGAAATTATTTCTGTTCTGAATTCTCCATAGGGACAAACGGTAACTCCAGGTATAGCCATCTCCCATTTCAGATCTTCTGATGCACATGACTTTGCAGATTGTTCCTCTCTGTACAGTCTTACCCCTGCATAGTCCCGGCGTGCCAGAAGATGATAGGGAAGGCTGATCTTCCTGGATGTAGGCATGGAAAAAAGCTTCAGCACATTCTCGATATGAACAGCAGTAATATCCTTTCTCTTTCCTGCAAGCTGCTCAACAGCCTGCTGCAGGGCATATTTCTGAAGGATCTGTGGTTTATGGCCAAACTCCTCTGGAAAAAGGTATCCTTCCTCACCCTGATAAAATTCCTCTGCCAGAATTTTTCCCTGTTCACAAAGATAATCCTCTGCCTGTGCAAGCCTTAATGCTGTTTCTGCCATATGAAAAGCAGCGCGGCTATTGATCTCCTGTTCAAGAAGAGGCAGGATATGGTGTCTGATCCTGTTTCGGGTGTAAGAATCCGAATCATTGGTACTGTCCTGTATATGTGGAATATGATTTTCCTCTAAATAATGGACAATTTCATCTCGTCCTAAACATAAAACAGGGCGGATAATCTCTCCGGACACAGGACGCATAGTGCAAAGTCCTCTGATTCCTGTGCCTCTGCAAAGATTATGGATCATAGTTTCTGCCAGATCCTCTCTGTTATGTGCAAGAGCAACCCTGACTCTTCTTTCTCCTGCATATTCCCTGGCAGCTTCTTTAAAGGCCTCCTGACGGACAATTCGCCCGGTCTCCTCTTCTCCTTTTTTCCACTCCCTGCTAAGCTTTGGCACATCATAGTAAAAAATTCTGCATGGAATTCCCCATTGACTGCAGATTTCCCGGACGAAATTCCCATCACGGTCTGCTTCCGGTCCTCTTATTCCATGATGAACATGAACTGCGCACAGAGAGAACCCAAGCTGCCTGCTGAGACTTTTAAGTAATCCCAGCATAGCCATGGAGTCACTGCCTCCTGATACACCTGCCAGAACCACATCTCCTTCTTCTATCATATTCTGTTCTCTTATGAATTCTGCCGTTTTTTTCTCCATTACATTTCCTCTGTCATTTTTTCCATACCCCTGCCACAAGGACAGTCATATCATCCCTTGCCCTGTAATCACTGTATCCCAGCACACGTTCCAGAATACCCCTGCCAAATTCCTTGGGAGAGTCCTCGTGAACATCCATAATAATCTCTTTCATAGTATCTTCTGCATGTTCCTGTGGCAGAGCATCCAGAACACCATCCGTCATCATGATCAGGTAATCTCCATGGTAAAGTTTCCTGGATGCTGTTTCAAAATCCACCTGCTGCACCAGTCCTGCTGCCAGGCTCTCAGATGAAATTGCCTCTACCCAGTGATCTCTTTTGATAAATGTAGAAGAGGCACCCGCCTTCAGGAAATTACAGATTCCAGTATACAGGTCCACCGCACAGATATCAACGGTAGAAAACATGCCTTCCTGCCCCTTTAAAACAAGAGCTGAATTTACCATTCTTGCAGCTGTTTCCTGGGAAAGCCCTGACTCCATAAACTGTTCCAGAAGTTCCACCACGATCTCACTTTCCCTGCATGCATCCATTCCGGATCCCATTCCATCTGACAGGCACATCACAAATTGTCCTCCGTCTTCCTGCCTGCATCCATAGTTGTCCCCTGAAACTTTCTCTTCTTCTCTTGTAAGCCGTGATACACCGTATAATACCTGATAACTTACGTCCTCCACAAAATGCACGGTATGATACTCTCCGTTTACAATGCATCTGCTTCCATTTGCAGGAACCATGTTACATTCATATATACCGGACAGAATCTGGGAAATCTCTGTCATAGATACACACTGACCGCTTCTTGCCCGCATGGTGAGAAAAATCTGTCTTCTACCCTCTGCCTTATCCATATTCCAGGCCTGTCTTAAAATTACATGTTTCTTTTTCAGTTTTTTTCTCAGTTCTTCCTCAAGATGGGGATCAGCCCTGTCAATATCATAGAGATCGCTGGCTACATTTTCCATAATTCTGGATATCTCTGTGAGCTGCTGGGCAACTGCAAGGCGGTTTTCAATCATACGGTTGTCCCATACCAGGATCTGCTTCTCCTTTTTAAAATTTTCGTACACCTGGTCAAGATACTGTACAGAACGGCCACAGACACTGATCCAGTCACTGCGCAGATGCTGAAGATCCTCTTCATTTCCACTTTCCATTGCACGGACTATCATTTCCACACCTTTACTCATATCGGCATAGTGTTCTCCCCAGCACACTTCTCTCTGATAGCATCTGCTGCACACTGAATCATTTGTATCTCGTATAATGCGTTCGATCTGACCACTGCTGATATAATCTCTGTGATAAGGCATGCCATAAAACGTATCCGCCAGTTTCTGAAAAGATTCCGCATAGCGCTCCACCTTTTCCTTCTGGGGATGGCTTTCGCATAGCGGTAAGATTTCCTGCGTTTCCGGCATATTTCCTGACAAAATAGTTTTTGCCATGTCCCGTATGATCAGCAGAATACTGATAACGAGCATGGCAATCATCCATTCCTGCATATTCTCCCCTCCCCTTATAAGTAACTGTTACTCTTCTCAGAGAAATATTATAAGGATGGGGTTTTGAAATATCTGTCAAACACAGACGAAGAATCCCAAAAATTTTTCGACAACAGCTTCCTTATTCTTCTTTCTTAAAGACGGTCTCATTTTCCTTGACAAGACCCAGCTTCTCTCTGGCAGCGTCCTCTGCATATTCGTCCGTCTGCATATATTCCTTCAGTCTGTCAATATCTTCCGTCCGTGCACGTTCATCTTCAATGCTCTGCTCCAGCGAAGCCGCTCTGGCATCATACATTGCAAGACGTCCCTCCAGCTTCCTGCTCTCTACAATGAAGCCTCCCAGGAGAAGAAGAACGATCAGTCCGATGGAAAGCATTCCAAGATGATTATACCCTATTCTCTTTTTCTTCTTTTTTTTCTTAGAACTTCCCAATTTGACAGCCTTTCTTTCTTTGCACATTTTTCCATTAAAATTTTACATCTTCTGACGGGAAATAGCAACCATTTTATTACTTTTTTTATAATGATCACAGGCATTTTTATAATGTATTCACATATTTTTTCAAAAAAAGGACTGACTGTATAATGGCAGATAACAGCTCCTGCCAGAAGCCCCAGAAATATAAAAAGACGGAGGATCCCCTGATTCGTTCTGTATATTCTCGTAAATACAAAAAAAGTACAGCCCAGCCAGTACAGCAGATCCTCTGTCGAAACCACGCCCGGGGAATGAGGGATTACCCTGCGAAGTGCTTTCAGAATATCATAACATAAAAGGAGAACAGCCCCTGTAAGCAAAGCCTGAACCAGAAGAAGTATCTCATGATGAATATAAGTACTCATCTTTCAGCGGAACATCCTTTTCAAAAGGGATTCGTCCTTTTTATCCGTACTTTTTGACAGATAAGTAAGACTGTCTATTTTTCCCTCAAGATCAACTTCTCCTTTTTCCAGATTCAGGCGCTTCACATGAAGCTGTTCTCCTTTTATCACCAGTTTGCCTGCCTGTGTAAAAAGCAGGATTTCTTTCTCATCAAATGAATTTACATCCCGGACACCGGTTATGGTTCCTCCCTGACGGTCCTCCAGAATCAGTTTATGGGTAGAAATAACTTTCTTTTCTTCCAAATCCTGCCTCCCGTTAAAACCGTACACTACTTATCAGTAGTGTATGAAAAGAAACCTCAAAATAGAATCAGAGATATCTGTACATATTCTCTGCTTCCTCTTTCCGTACAGTTTCTTTCACATCCAGTACTTCAACCCGGACATTCTTACTTCCAAACTGGATTTCAATGATATCCCCTGCCTTTACCTGGGCAGATGCCTTAGCAGGTTTATCGTTGACAAGTACTCTTCCTGCATCGCAAGCTTCGTTGGCAACTGTGCGGCGTTTGATCAGGCGGGATATTTTAAGATATTTATCCAGACGCATGCTTTCTCCTCTATATCTGATATACCCATAAAGTTAAAAAAGGGGGGAACTGATTCGTTCCCCCTGGTTATCGTATGTGGATTACTTACCGTTAACCATATCTTTTAAAGCTTTTCCTGCTTTGAATTTAGGTGCTTTAGAAGCTTCAATCTTCATTGTTTCACCAGTCTGAGGATTTCTTCCCTCTCTAGCAGCTCTTTCACTTACTTCAAAAGTACCGAATCCAACTAACTGAATCTTGCCGCCATTTTTCAGTTCTTTAGATACGACATCAACGAAAGATTTCAGGACTTCTTCTACGTCCTTCTTGGATAAATTTGTCTCTTTCGCCATAGCTGCTACTAATTCTGTTTTATTCATGGTGTTTCCTCCTCTAATGATCTATGTCTTTCTTGTTTGGTTGCATCTGCCGAAAGCGACAGAGCTCTATCTTCTATATATATACCATTTTCCTTATATTGTCAAGGTTTTTCCAAGGATTACGGCCACCAGTCCGGACATATATTATTTCATTGAGTCAACAAGAGCAAGCACAGCTTTGCCCATAGCTTCAGACTTCTGGTCTGCATCTTCAAGAGAGGTTCCTTTTACGCCATAATAGAATTTAACTTTGGGCTCTGTTCCGGAAGGTCTTACGCAAACCCATGCATCATCTGTCAGATCATAATAAAGCACATTGGACTGAGGAAGTCCGGTTGGTTTCACCTCTCCCGTTGCAATATCAATAATGGTATCCTTCTTATAATCCCTTGCAGAAACCACTTTGTGTCCTGCAAATTCTGCCGGAGGATTTTTACGAAGAGTTTCCATAATCTCCTGAATCTTCTGAAGTCCCTCAATGCCCTTCATGGTAACAGACTGTACAGCATCTTTATAATAACCGAACTGCTCATACATATCAATCATAGCATCCCAGAGTGTCTTACCCTGAGTCTTATAATATGCTGCAGCTTCACAGAGAGCCATGGTTGCTACGATGGCATCTTTATCCCTTGCATGGGTTCCTATAAGACATCCATAGCTTTCTTCAAATCCGAAAAGATAAGTTCCTTTTCCTTTCTGCTCAAATCCCAGGATCTGCTGCCCGATATATTTAAAACCGGTAAGTACCTCGATCAGTTTCACTCCATAGCTTTTGGCAATAGCATCTGCCAGATTGCTTGTTACAATTGTCTTGATCAGAGCGCCATCTTCAGGAAGGCTTCCATTTACAGCCTTTCTCTGGCTGAGTTCATAATTGGCAAGGAGACATCCGGACATATTACCGGTCAGATCATGATATTCTCCGTTTTTGTCTTTTACACGTACTCCCAGACGGTCTGCATCAGGATCTGTGGCAAGGACAAGATCAGCATCAACCTCCTTCGCAAGCTTCAGTCCAAGTTCAAAAGCCTCAGCTGCTTCAGGATTAGGATAACTTACTGTTGGGAAATCTCCGTCCGGCAGTTCCTGTTCTTTGACAACATAAACGTTCTCAAATCCAAGTTCTTTCAGGATTCTTCTTGCCGGGATGTTTCCCGTTCCATGAAGAGGTGTATATACAATTTTTAAATTCTTTCCTTCCTCTTTGATGGCATCCATATGTATAACCTGTTTCTTCAATTCTGCAATATAAGCATCATCCACTGCCTGTCCGATCACTTCATACAGTCCTGCTTTGACAGCTTCTTCCTTGTCCATGGTCCTGACTGTATTCCAGTCTGAAATGGCCTTCACTTCTGCCATAATTCCGGTATCATGTGGAGGTGTGATCTGAGCGCCGTCTTCCCAGTATACTTTATAACCGTTGTATTCAGGAGGATTATGGCTTGCAGTAACGTTAATGCCTGCGGCACATCCAAGATGGCGCACTGCAAAGGACAGCTCCGGTGTAGGTCTTAATGATTCAAAAATATAAGCTTTGATACCGTTTGCTGCCAGACACAGTGCTGCTTCCCTTGCAAATTCCGGGGACATATGTCGGGAATCATATGCAATGGCAACTCCCTGAGATTTCTTATCAACTTTAGCTATATAGTTTGCAAGTCCCTGTGTAGCCCGTCTTACCACATATATATTCATACGGTTGGTTCCGGCACCGATAATTCCACGAAGACCTGCTGTACCAAATTCCAGATCCATATAGAAGCGTTCTTTAATTTCATTATCATTATCCTGGATTTCTTTCAGTTCTTTTTTTGTTTTCTCATCAAAATATGGGTTTTCCAGCCACTGTTTATATACCTCTTTGTAATCCATACCATGATACCTCCTGTACTTTATTTATTTTTTTCATTATATAACAGTTTGTAAAAAAAAGGAAGATGATTCCTTACCCTTTTTAGCTAAAATGGATAAAATTCAAAGCAATTCTGTGCAAAATTTTTCCATATTTCTTTCTGTGAGATAAGGTTGTTAAGTTTTTCAACGTTTTTTTCTGATATCCAGGTTTTTTTATGGGAATAATAATGGTTTGCCAGTTTCCAGTATTTCTCCGGATAAGTGAAACGGACTTTAAGATTCTGCCACTCAGGATACGAGATGGGACGTATTGTATGATATGTTTTCAGCATTTCATTTGCAAGCTTCAGATCCCAGTTGTATTTTTCCAGAATCTTTCTCATAAATCGGTACAGATCCGCCATCTGTACATCATAATTCCAATGATCAAAATTGGTAACAGCCGTACTGTTTTTCAGGATCAGCACATTATGCTGATTGTATTCCCCATGACAGATGCATCCCTCCTGCCAGGACTTTTCACGAAGTCTGTCATAGTCTGATTCTTCCAGCAGAGTTATGGCAAGTTCTCCCCTTTGGAGGAACCATTCCACACTTGCCAGAAATTCTTTCTCAAATACACAGGAGGCTCCTTTTTTTCGGATAAATTTTCGTATCTTCCTGATCTCACGGTTATGACGTTCATATTCTTCTTTCAGAGATTCTTCCCTGTATTCTTCTATAGGCTCCATTTTCGAAACAGTATGTAACTTTGCCAGTGTCACTACACTTTTCAGAATATCTTCTCTTGATTTGGTATCGCACTCTCTTCCTTCATACCAATGCTGAAGAGTAAATGTGAGATCATCTTTATCTTTGCTTAAAAGATCTCCTGCTGTATTTTCTATATAATAATCTGTGTTTATACCATTTTTCTGCAGCATGAGGAGAAGTTCCTGCTGTTTTTTCAGTTTTTTTTCCGAGCCGTGAAATTCCCTCAGGACCATAAGTCCCTGCGATGTATAACAGAGCAGGGCGCCTCTTGTCCTTGCAGAACGATCCGCAGTAAGATCGTACTGGGAAAGGGTACCAAGTCCGTAATCATACAATGACATTTCCCCCTCTTATTTTTGTACTTTCTATACATATGAAAAGAATCCGGGGGATATACCCCGGATTCTTCATCCTTTCATTGTACATTTTACTATATCGAGAAGGATTTCCTTTCTGTTTTTGTCCGGATCCTCCAGAACGATCTCAAGAAGTTCATTCAAAATTTCTCCGATTTTCCTTCCAGGCTTAAGACCTGCTTCAATAAGATCACTGCCTGTAACTGCCAGTGATTTCAGAGAAACGCATTCCTTTTTTTCCAGGATTTCTCTGTAAGAATCAATCACCCGGTCGAGACGTGCTTTTTTTTCTTCACGTTTATATTTGCTCTGTGCCAGCATATCTGCTTTCTGTACTTCCAGATAATAGGGAAAAATATCTTCCCCAATACGATTTACTGCTCTCCTGACAGATCTGACGTCTCCCTGAGGCCTGAAATCATGCCATTTTGTCAGCCTGATAACCTTCCTGATAGTATCATTATCAAATTTCAGCCTGCGCAGAATATCTCCGGCCATTTTTTCCCCGGCATCCCCATGGGTTTTAAAATGATCCCGGCCATTCTCATCTGTTTTTCTCACAGCAGGCTTACCGATATCGTGAAGAAGCATAGTAAGCCTCAGCACTTTATCCGGTTTCACATATAACAGACTGTGAAGAATATGTTCCCCGACACAATAGCAATGATGGGGCGTATTCTGAGGAGTTCTCATACACACATCAAATTCAGGCAGGAATTCCTGTGTAATCCCTGCCTCATATGCAATTCTCAGATAATCCGGATGAGGAGACATAAGCAGTTTGACCAGTTCCACCTGAATTCTTTCCGCGCTTACCTGTTTTAAATTAGGCGCCAGGACAGTCAGTGCCTGCGCTGTCCTCTCTTCGATCTCAAATCCCAGCTGGGCACAGAACCGTACAGCTCTCATAATCCGAAGAGCATCTTCGGTAAAACGTTCCAGTGGATCACCCACGCACCGGATCTTCTTATTGCGGATATCTTCCAGACCTCCAAAAAGATCCACAAGGCCGACAGAGGGATTGTATGCCATGGCATTGATCGTAAAATCTCTTCTTTTCAGGTCTTCTTCAAGACTTGCCGTAAAAATGACTTCCCTGGGATGTCTTCCATCTTCATATTCACCGTCTATCCTGTATGTGGTAACCTCGAATCCTTCTTTTCCCATAAGGACCGTCACCGTGCCATGCTGAAGACCTGTATCCACAGTTCTGTGAAACAGTTTTTTAACCTGATTTGGTGAAGCAGAAGTAGTAATATCCCAGTCATCGGGTTTTCTGCCAAGAATGCTGTCACGGACACAGCCGCCTACCACATAAGCTTCAAATCCTGCTTTCTCCAATGTGTATAATATTGTTTGCGCTTTTTCGGGTATTTCCAGAATCATTTAGTCTTCCTTATCTGAATAATTATTAATATGCTCTGCCCCAATATACCATCTTCTTAGCCGGTTTTCCACAGCAGACGCATACATCGCTTAATTTTTCCTGCTTAAAAGGAATGCACCTTGAAGTTGCCTGAACATCTTCCTTGATCTTATCCTCACATTCACGGCATCCGCACCACATTGCCTTTACGAAGCCCGGTTTGTTATTAATGGTATCTTTAAATTCTTCATAATCTGTAGCAACATAAGTATGTGCATCTCTGTGTCTGCGTGCACGTTCCAGCATATCCTGCTGCATAGTATCCAGGATCTCCTGAACTTTTTCAGCCAGTTCTTCAAAGTTAACGGTATACTTTTCTCTGGTATCCCGGCGGCAGATCACAGCCTGTCCTTTTTCTATATCCTTCGGTCCACATTCAATACGTACGGGAATTCCTCTCATCTCCTGTTCAGCGAATTTGAATCCCGGACTCTTGTCTGTATCATCTACTTTTACGCGAATTCCTGCTGCCTTTAAAGCTGAGAAGATTTCATCTGCTTTCTCCATAACTCCTTCTTTTCGCTGCTGGATTGGAATCACAACTGCCTGTACAGGAGCAATTCTCGGAGGAAGGACAAGACCGCTGTTATCTCCATGTACCATGATGATAGCACCGATCATACGGGTTGTCATTCCCCATGAAGTCTGATGTACATATTGAAGTTTATTATCCTTATCTGTATATTGAATATTAAAGGCTCTTGCAAATCCATCACCAAAATTATGGCTGGTACCACACTGCAGTGCTTTGCCGTCATGCATGAGGGCTTCGATGGTATAGGTAGCCTCTGCGCCTGCAAATTTCTCTTTATCTGTCTTCTGTCCCTTGATTACAGGAATCGCAAGTACCTCCTCGCTGAAATCTGCATATAGATTCAGCATCTGAATGGTACGTGCCTCTGCCTCTTCTGCCGTAGCATGTGCAGTATGGCCTTCCTGCCACAGAAACTCACGTGAGCGGAGGAATGGCCGTGTAGTCTTCTCCCAGCGGACAACAGAGCACCACTGGTTGTACACTTTCGGCAGATCTCTGTGTGAATGAATTTCCTTTGCATAAAAATCACAGAATAATGTTTCAGATGTAGGGCGTACACAAAGACGCTCCTGCAAAGGCTCCAGGCCTCCATGAGTTACCCATGCAACTTCAGGCGCAAAGCCTTCCACATGATCCTTCTCCTTCTCCAGAAGAGATTCGGGAATGAACATAGGCATATAAACATTCTGTACTCCTGTCTCCTTAAATCTTCTGTCAAGCTCGTGCTGAATATTCTCCCAGATCGCATAACCGGCAGGTTTGATGACCATACAGCCTTTAACACTGGTATAGTCGCAAAGTTCTGCTTTCTTGACCACATCGGTATACCACTGGGCAAAATCGTCTTCCATAGACGTAATGGCTTCTACCAGTTTTTTGTCATTTGCCATGATTGTTTTTCTCCTTTTTTTATCAGAAAATATATTTTATGCAAAATCATATCACACGTTAAGCGTGAAATGATCAGACATTCAGAGTAATCTCTCTTCCGGTACGTCTGTATTTATAATACTTCACCCCCGCTGCGTCCAGCATACGTTTGGATGCGATCACAGAAGGAGTATCTCCATATTTATCGCAGTCATAAACAATACAGCTTATTCCTGCCTGAATTATTGCCTTGGCACACTCATTACAGGGAAAAAGAGTCACGTAAAGCTTAGAACCTTCCAGACTCCCTCCTCTGTAATTCAGAATCGCATTCAGTTCACTGTGGGTGACGTAGAAATACTTGGTGTCAAGCTCATTTCCCTCTCTGGCCCATGGGAACTCATCATCGGAACATCCCACAGGAAACCCGTTATACCCCATAGACAGAATCTTATTGTCCTGGCTTACAATACAGGCACCAACCTGGGAATTAGGATCCTTTGAACGCATGCCTGAAAGCATGGCTACCCCCATAAAGTATTCATCCCATGATAAATAATCTGTTCTTTTATGGTTCTTATCCATCCAGAATTCCTCCCATATGTTTCCCATTATTCTGTTTCTATCTGGTCGATTCTCCTTTTATGTCTCTCTTCACCGGAAAACGGTGTATTAAGGAATGTATCAACAATCTTAAGTGCCAGCCCAGGTCCTACCACTCTTCCTCCAAGTGCAAGAATATTGGCATCATTATGAAGTCTCGTAGCCTCTGCAGTAAAGCAGTCCGTACACACAGCTGCTCGGATTCCCTTTATCTTATTTGCAGTAATGGAAATGCCGATTCCTGTACCGCAGATCAGGATTCCTTTGTCACACTCTTTATTAAGAATAGCGTGTGCTACTTTTTTTGCATAGACCGGATAGTCAACAGGCTGGGTACTGTCACATCCAAAATCTTTATATGGGATACCCTCCTTATCCAGATGTTTCTTAATCTCCTGTTTTAATTCATAGCCTCCATGGTCACATCCTAAAGCAATCATTATCTTTCCCTCCAAAAATATTATTCAACATGAATCACTTTATGTCCTGCCGCCTTTAATAGACGGTTCATAATAGCCTGTCCCATTCGTGGGGTATAAAAAGCTTCTGAGTATATGAAATCCACTTCGCTCTGGTCAAAGTCTCTCAGAACCTCATACAGATGATGGGCAATGGTCTCCTCCTCTTTCCTGCTTCCGATACTCATTACAAGTCCTGAAGGATATCTGTCCCTGGTCTCATCCGTAGCAATGATACCTGCCTTTTTCCCCTGTGCTTCGGCCTGTAGGGCCAGCCGGCTGATGGTTTCCACTACTTTTTCCTCCGGTCCCTCCACGATAGAGAGATCTGCTCTTGGAGCATAATGTCTGTACTTCATTCCAGGCGCCTTGGGATGAACCTTGCTGTCGGAAGCAATCAGTCCTTTGTCCATACGCACATCTCCCAGGGTATCCTGAAGCATTTCCAATGATATATATCCGGGTCTTAAAACCACAGGCACATCTTCCGTAAAATCAACGATGGTTGATTCCAGACCGATTCCCACCTGGCCGCCGTCAATGATCATATCAATATTCTCTCCCAGATCCTCCTCCACATGCTGTGCAGTAGTAGGACTTGGTCTTCCTGAAGTATTAGCGCTTGGGGCAGCCACATATCCTCCAGCCGCCTTAATAAGTTCCTGAGCGATCCTGTCGCTTGGAAATCGAACAGCCACACTGTCAAGTCCTCCTGTAGTTTCCAAAGGAACAAGGTCGGACTTAGGCAGAATCATAGTCAGTGGACCTGGCCAGTATTTCTCTGCAAGAATCATAGCTTCATGGGTAATCCCTGACACAATGGGAGCCAGATCATCCATCCTGGCAATATGAACGATCAGTGGGTTGTCTGACGGACGGCCTTTGGCTGCATAGATCTTCCTGGATGCCTGAGGATTCAATGCATCTCCTCCCAGACCATAAACAGTTTCTGTAGGAAATGCTACCAGACCGCCTTTTTTTAATATTTCCCCTCCACGCCGTATTGCCTCCATATCCAGATTCTCTTCCGTCATGGATACTACTTCTGCTTTCATTTTTATCCTGCTTTCTCTTTTCAATTCATATTTTTCTATTTTACACGATTTTTCAGGGTTTGTCTCTATTTCCTGATAAATATTATTGAATTTTTAAAATATAAGTGGCCGAAGTATCTGACTGGAACACTTTTGTCCCTATTTTCTGAAGAAGTGTCTCATTCAGCCTGCTCTCATATTTTTCCCTTTCTTTTGATCCAACAAAAATATAGGAAATATCATACTGCTTTATCAGATTCCTTACATATTCCTCATCCGAAGACGTATAAATGCTTTCAATATCTTTGCTCTTTACGTTCAGATCTGCAGTGTCATTTCTCCAGAGCCATTCATGGACATACCATCCCAGCACTGTGGGAAGTCCTGTCATAGCTGAAACCCTCTCAAATCCCGTATAGCTGTCCCCGTTTGCTTCCAGAACCACAGGGGAGCCTTCAATATTGGCTTTCAGCCATCGGATAGCTGATGCATCCTCGGGAAAATCTGTTTCCAGAAAAGCGGCAGCGTTCTGGCCTTTATATCCTGACGGGTCCAGAACATTTCCAAACCAGGCATTTACACTGTTTCCGAAATACCCGAAAGTCCAGCATACAAGCACTAACCCTGCAGCAGACAAAATTTTGAATACCTTCTGTTTTGCCTTTGCCAATATCCTGAGAATGCCATAGGCGATAGTTACTCCAAAAAGCATAAAAGCCTGATAAGTAAGTTTGAACATTGTATTGGCTCTTGCATTTCCGTTTTCATAAATATCCCTTACATAAACAAATTCGGGAATCAGAACAAGTCCAATAGCACATAATCCTGTGATAATGGCAAAAAGATCCGGAACTGATATGGACTTCATCAATGAATAAAGTCCTTTCTTTTCCCTGTGGCGCAGTTTTTCCCACAGGATACATACAAAAAGAAGTACTGTCAGAAAGACAGGAAGCCCCCACAGAATCAGAAGCTGATAGATTCTGGAATGAAACTGTGCAATTCCCACTCCCTGAAACATAGAATCAAACTGAAGAGTAAATGGAAGTACAACAATGTAGGATACGGCAAGAACCTCTACAGCCTGAGCTGCTGTCACAGCCAGAATCTTCTTCGTCTTTCCCTGAAACTGTATGATATTGGTAAAAAGTACAACACCTCCGGTTACTACAAAGTAGATAATAAAGTCCCAGAAATTGGTAAACCGAAACATTCCGATAAATACCGCAGCCAGCAGGATATGGGGCATAAGAAGCTGTCTTTTCCAAAACTGCTTAAGTCCCGGTTTCTCTATCACTGCTTCTTTCATACGGATATTACGCATCCATGAATACAGAAGACCAGTGAGAAACAGAACAAACATTACGTTTACCACATGAGCATGCAGATCTCCCAGTACAAAGGAATAGCATGGAAATTCGTGGATTGTTTTATCCGGTACATCCGGATTATAGCCTATATATCTGGTAGCATCCGGAAACCAGTATCCATCCGGCTCTTTTCCCTGAAGTTTATCCATCCAGGGAATGATCTTGCTGTAAATTACATAGTGCATATTCCCGGCAATGGAGACACAAAGTCCCGCCAGAATTCCTCCCAGAGAGGGAATTATTTTTTTCTTTCCTTTCAGATCACCTTGAAGCCTGTCCTTAAGCATCTGATATACCAGAGAAAACGGAAGGCAAAACGCAAATGCAGCCACAAATGTCCGCATAAGATTGTATGTGATCTCTGGCCTGCTGCCGGATAGCTTAGTCAGAAATACGGCGAAATACTGACCACCGTAATAGTAGTTGATAGTGCCTTCGCTGTACCACAGGTCCTGTGCAGGAAGCTTAGTGCTTCTCATCATAGCTTCCATAAAACCGTAATCCATAAATTTCTCTGTGCCATAGGCCTGAGGTCTGAACCCTGCCAGGTATGTCCACAAAAGGAAAAACAGGAAAAACAGAATCTCTTCCCAGTAAATCAGGTTTCCATGACCCATTGGAAAACAGTCGTATCCTTTCTTTACCTGAGAATGAAAAAGTACCATACAGCAAATGCCACAGGCTATGGAAACTCCAATACAGGCTGTTGCAGTAAAAGGTAATAATTTCACAGATACCAAAAACCAGGTAAGAAGGCCCGTTACTGCAATGGCAAACACTTTTGAAAAAATCCAGCCTTTATCATCAAATCCCGAAAAAAGTTTTCCGGTAACAGGCATGGCCACCATTCCCATCAGAAAGGCCAGAAGCCACCATGTCCAGAAAGTCCACACATCTCCTTTAAGTAAAAATGCAGAAAGGCCGGCAAGCACTGCTGCAAGAACCACTTTCGGTATCAGAAATTTCATTTGTATCTCTTTTTTCAAAACTCATTCACCCCTGTCTTATAAATCCGGATTCTCCCATCCTGTGAAATATAAACTCTCTTATATGTTTCTGCGATCACGTCTTCTCTGCATTTATGCTGTTCAAATTCCATTCCTTCTTCAAACAGAATATAAGTTATTTTCTCCTGACTGATCACGTTTTTCAGAGTTTCCGGCTCAGATGCCGTATAGGCTTCCACAGCCCGGTCTGCCCTGTAATTTGTATCATATCCTGCAGACCAGGCATAATAAGGCCATCCGCAGTATAGCATTACTCCAGACATAGTAACCTCATTCATACTATATTCGGGAGTCAGAAGCAGGTCATTCTTTCCCAGGTGATCCTCCAGCCATACTGTAAGGTCACTGTTCATGTCAACAGGCACCCTTCTGCCTGGTCCATTTTCCTTAAGGATCACTGCAAAATCATACAAACCGGTTGCCGTAAGATTTATGATCAGTATCACGGCAAGGATTCTGCGAAAAATCTTTCCGTCCCACAGTCTGCATATTGCCCATGCCCATATTATAGCAAGAAATGCATATGAAATCATAATATATTTATGGTTTACATTTATATCTGGTGTCATAAGCAATATAAAGGCAGATATGGCCGGCATTAAAAAAGCAAAAAGAAGTGTGCGTCCTTTTCTTTTCATAAAAACAGCCGGAACAATCAGGCCAAGGAAGAAAATCCCGCTCATCCAGAAAAGATAACATATCACACCCCACATGCTTTTATCTTCTGCCAGAAAACCAAAGTAAAGCCGGGGACTCATTGCACTTCCCCGGATGAAAATCTTCGTCTGAAGGAAAGAAAGAAAAACAGTGATGCCTGCCATAATCAGATAATCCAGTTTTCCGTCTGAAAAAACAGCAAAACCGCATAAAATCAACAGGCCTCCGATGACTGCAGCTCCATTCCAGAATGCGCTAAGTCCAAGCATCAGGCCAACCATAAGGCTTCTCTCCAGATTCCTGCTTAGCCAGGCTTCCTTTGAAAAAAGTCTTTTGCCAAACCATGCCCACCCTTTTTCTTCATGAGAAATTCCCGCATCCAGCCAGTCCATAAAAACCCAGAGAGCAAGAGTTACAAGCAGCATGCCAAAGGCAAGATGTCTCTGATTCAGATAAACGTTAAAGTTAAACAAACCCCAGTCTTCATTTGCCGTATATCCTATAAAGGAAGAATTTTCCTTAAGCACATTCCATAAATCTCCTGCCTGTATATGTTCCCAGACAAAACGGAAAAAAGCCATTCCACTTCTGAAGAAAAAGAAAAAGCATGTGAGAACTCCACAGCACATTTTTCCCGTAATTCTTTTTGACAGCTGATAAAGAAGCATAAGAAAACCAAGAAGGGAAAAAATGCTGATCAGATTATATGCTATATCCATACGCATTCCAAGATATTCCAGATTTCCTGCAAGAAACTGGAACATAAAATGGTATTTTACATCAGCTGCTCCATAGTGAGGATACTGTGTGGGAAAGTTATTTCCTCTGGAAAAGGAACGCATCATAGCCGTATGGGGAGCATAATCTCCGTACACAGTTACCCCGGAGTATAAAATACCGTCTTTCTCATAAAATACATAAAACATAATATATGTAAGAAAGAAAAACAGTATTCCAAAGAAGATCATCTCTTTTATGAAATATTTCCTGTCTGTAACCACAGGTGTTTTATCTGTTGCTTTTTTTCCCTTTTTTTTCCTGATCAGCAAAACGGTCAGAATTATGGCTGAAGTGGTTAAAGTACAAAGGTTCCCCCAGAAAAGTGGTGTATCTGACCGTCCTTTTACACTGGCAAACCAGGATATAATATATACTGCCCAGGTCAGAATCAGAGTACCCACGCCAAAGGATGCAGGAAGAATAAGCCAGATCCTGTTTTCCTCCATCCGGCTTTCTCTGCTTTCCAGCAATATCTTTGTGATTTCATAACCAATCATTCCTGATATTATCAAGTATATTACACCTAACATGGATTCCCCCTGTATTTATGTATTCTTAATGTATTGTAACACGTAAAATCTGTCATTAAAAGACAGTTCACATAAAATATAATTCTAGTCTTTATCCAGGTAATTACAGATTCCATCCGTAACAGCCTGTGCAACCTTTTCCTGATATTCTTCTGTCTGAAGAAGAGAAGCCTCAGAAGGATTGGTCAGGAAACCGCATTCCACAATATTGAGCACACCTTCGCTTCTTTTCAGAAGATAATATGTTCTGTCCCCTTTAGGGGATCTTGGACGCTTTACTTTAAGCTGATCATTAAGCTGTGCCTGAAGTGCCTGTGCCAGCTTTTCCCCCTCCACCGAATCTTTATAATAAAAAACCTGTGGGCCATACACAGCCGGGTCACTGTAACTGTTCTGATGTATACTGACTGAAAGAACAGGCTTATATTTGCTTATCAGAGCAATTCTGTTCTGAAGATCCTGGGCTTTCTGATTACGGCTGTTTTCTTCATACAGTCCCTTATCCTCTTCCCTGGTCATAATAACTTTAAATCCTTTTTTCTCCAGATTTTTTTTCAGTTTTTCAGAAATGGAAAGATTTATTCCTTTCTCCTCAAGTCCATTTACTCCGATCATTCCGGGATCATCTCCTCCATGTCCCGCATCCACCAGTATAACATTGTTTACATCAGTAGCATTCATTTCCTGCACTGTTTTTGCCGCTTCCCTTGAGAGAAAAAAGAAACTTACAAGGAGAAGGCAGGCCATAACCAGCTCTATAATATTTTTTTTCAATGGAAAAACACCCTCTGGCATATTCATTTTAATATATGTGTCAGAGAGTGTTTTTAGTAAATCCTTTTTCTAATGTATATTGTCGGTAATAACCTGCCAGATGCTGCTGTTTTCAAAGCCAAGTTTCCATTCGGCAATACCTGCCAGCTTATACTTAGGCACCAGTTTAGCTCTCACTGCTATGGACTGTGCGTCTTCAAGCCAGATCTGATAAGTAGTATTATCCTTCTCAAAGGTACCATAATTCTGTGAAGTATTCTTGTCCCAGTAGGTTTCCACCTGGTTATCCGCAATGATCTGCTGTGCCTGATCCATTCCGATCGCATCGCTTGTCACTGCTCCACCTGATGTCTTCCACAGTCTGGTATAAAAAGGCACTGCACTGATCAGACGCTCTGCGGGAATCTTCTCCAGCATATCCTGAATGCCCTTTTCCACCCAGGGCAGAGATGCCACAGAGCCTGCGTCAGAGCCTGCATAATGCTCATCATATCCCATCATTATTACATAATCTGCAACTTTTCCCTGTTCCGCCCAGTTATAATGGCTTGTAAAATCCTCAGGTACAGGATTATCCACTGAAAGTATCAGATTGTTCTTATGGCACTCTATGCAAAGCTCCCGCAGGAATTCAAGGAAATGTGCACCTGCATCCTCACTTAAGGCTTCAAAATCCACATTAATACCATCCAGGCCAACTTCACATGCACTCTGAATAAGCTGGCTGATCACATTCTGTCTTGCAGATGTGTCAGATAAAAAATCTGTTGTGCTCACATCCTGAGTAAAGTTATCAATCAATCCCCAGACTTTCATCCCCATCTCATGTGCCTGATTCACATAATCCGCACTTGCAATGCTGTTTATATTGCCGGAATTATCTGCCAGGCAATACCAGGTAGGGGATATGACATTTACTCCCGTAATATTGGCAATGTCATTAGCAAAATTACTATTTGCCTCCGCAGCCATTATCTGATGCCATACCAGATTAACAGGTTCTTCCATAGTAATACGTGTATACTGTTCTCCCTGGAAGTTTCTCTCGAATGTGGTCTTCTCCACGTCTCCCAGTTTCTTTTTCTCCACATACCCTATATATCCGTCATCTGTCGCAACCTTATCCCAATTCTCCATTTCTTCAACAAAACGAAGGACAGTTCCCTCAGCCACTTCCGTAAGGACAGGAGATTTAATTCCTCCCTGATAACGGATATACGTCTGTTTTTTTACTTTAACTGTCTTAACCCTGTTAAAATGGTTCTGAATAGCCACTCTGTACGGTTCCTGAGAGATATAGGCATCTATGTCTGTGTACCTCTGTATATAGGAAAGACTCAGATAAATTGTACCATCCCTGAGCCATACATCTGAATCCGGCTCAGAAGAAGCAGGAGCGTATGTAAGCTCAGATGGTGTAGCATACAGCATCTGCTGACCGGAAGCATCCCAGTAATATCTCTGATTCAGATTCTGGCTTACCACATCATAAGGCAGATAAACTCTGTCACCGGATATAATACCTCTCTGCTCCAGTTTCTCTGTTCCCAGAATAATAGCCGCTTCATTATCCGCCATCTCTCCATAATAGCTGTTTAAATCCATCTTTTCCTTCGTGGGTGTATACTTTGAAATTATGTAGCTGACAGTTCCGATCAATGCTACCAGAAAGATCAGTACCACCACAGCCAGTACCGGCTTGTACTTTCTTTTCATTATTTTCTTCCTTTCGGTAAAAATTCTATAACATTATAGCATATTTTCTTATCTTTGTATTGTTAAAATATACTTTTCATATTTTTTTCATAATTGTTAAAAGCTGCCCGGAGGCATTATGGACATACAGGGGATTTGCCATAAATGATCAGGCAGCTTTTTTCCGATGTAATGATGCCAGGGTCAAAAGGTCATAAACCACATTGTGCTTGCACATAAGTGGTTTTATGACTTGTTGACCCGCCCCAAATGAGGATAAAAGTGGGATGTACATCCCACGATATCCGAATTCGGGGCAGGATTGCGGGAGTGCGAAGCACGGAACAATCCGTATGGCATCTTTTGACCCCAACATCAAGTTATTTGTCTTCGATAAAATCGAATTCTACACGAGCAATTCGTCCTTTTTCATCTTGTACGTAATCTCTCATGTAACCACCGCCCTCTGCAATCTGACAGGCTTTTGCAATACTTCGGGGATTGCTTAATTCTCCATTCAGATAAAGGGGAATTCCCTGTGAATGATACATCTTAAGCTCCTTTTCCAGTGGCTTGCGCAGGTTTTTATTCCTGACTCGTGATATATTTTCCGTATTCTGCCCTCCTTTCGTGTTTGTATTGATTTTAGAAAACACCTGAAATAGGTTCCCGGAAAAAACAACAAGCCCTGCAGTATTTTCTTATCTTATGGGAAAAATATGCATTGCCACGGCGGAACACCGTATGAATGAACGGCAAAGATATTAAGAAATAATAAAGGGTGATATTCAGGTTGATACTTTAACCAGAGAAATTTATATTCTCTGAAACATTCTTCTGCATGTCATGTTTGTTTCTTCCTGAACTCTATTATATGGATTGTTTTCAGAAATACAAGAGGTTTTGGCAAATTGTGTTTTTTTTTCTATTTTGTTTCTAGTTTTTTTATATTTATACGAATTCATTATCTTTACATTTTACAATTTTGTGTTATATAATAAAGTAGATTACTAATATATAATATTACATACCGTCATGAAACAGAAATGACGGCAGATTTTAAAACAGGATGTGATAATAATATGAAAATAGAAAAAATAAATGAAAATCAGATACGCTGTACATTAACTAAAGAAGATCTGGAGGATCACCAGATTAGGATCAGCGAACTGGCCTATGGCTCAGATAAGGCCAAACAGCTTTTCCGGGATATGATGCAGCAGGCACAGATACAGTATGGATTTGAAGCAGATAATATCCCACTTATGATAGAAGCAATTCCCATAAGTGCTGAGAGCATTGTCCTGATCATAACCAAGGTGGAAGATCCGGAAGAACTGGATACCCGTTTTTCCAAATTTGCTCCCTTTAGAGGAAAGGAGCAGACTGAACAGCTTCAGCTTGATGGTGCTGACAATATTATTGATATTTTCCAGAAACTTTATGAGTCCAAGTTTAAGAATGCACCGAAAGACAAAGATTCACAGCAGGTGAAAGAAGATAATGGGTCAGACAAGGAGAAGATGGCAGAAGTAAACCTGATCCGCCTTTATGAATTTGACTCTCTGGATAATGTGATTGCAGCTTCTCATGCCTTAAATGGATTCTTTGACGGTGCCAATACTCTGTACAGAGAGAATCCTGAAGAAATATATAAGCTTGTTATACATCAGTCTTCTTCAACACCTGAGAATTTTAATAAAGTATGCAATATACTTACAGAATATGGCCGTGGCCGGGCTTTTACTCTTTCCGGTGAAGCTCATCTGAGAGAACATGGAGAACTCATTTCAGAGAATGCTCTCCAACAGCTTATTCAGTTATAACTGTTGGTGAATAAGATAATAAAAACCGGTGCAGAACCTGCACCGGTTTTTATTATCTTAATCGTCCGACTGATTATTCTCCAAGAAAATCATTAATCTGCTGAACCAGCAGATCTGCATCCATTCCATGAACCATAGCTGCTTCTTCGAGAGATTCCATCTGAGAAGATGGACATCCGATACAATGCATTCCGGCTCTCATAAGCAGAGGTGCAATATTAGAATCTAACTGAAGGAGCTCACCAATCAGCATATCTTTGGAAACTTTAGCCATCGAATATTTCCTCCTTTATCTTGCTGTTGATATTATAATACTAAATTACTCAGGAATCAACCAGTATATTAATATTCCGGAAATTTTATATTTTCATTCCTTTTTATTTATAATTTTATACTTGTAATCTACTGATATATATATTAGAATAAGGATAAAGCTCATTAGGGGGCTGACAATGAACTTATAAGGAGGATTATAACTATGGCATACGTAATTTCAGATGAATGTGTAAGCTGCGGAACATGCGAGAGCGAGTGTCCATCAGGTGCTATCTCTCAGGGAGATGAGCATTACGTAATCGATCCGGATGTATGTGTAGATTGTGGTACATGTGCAGAAGCATGCCCGACAGAGTCTATTCATCCAGCTGAATAATTCAGTAGGACGCAGACAGCCGCTTCATAGTCTTTCAGGTTATGAAGCGGCTGTTTTTTATTTTATGGAAAAGTGCTTTTTTCTGGTTTTTCTTTCCTGAGTAGCTGCAGCTTCTTTTCTGGCAAGCTGCCGGCTGCGGATAGCTTCATCCAGATTTCTGCATCTGTCTTCTCCCGTTTTTTTCATCTGCATTTCCTGAGTAATCAATCGTTCCAGGATTTTCTGAAATTCCACAATTTTATCCTTATTTACAGTACGGTTCATTTTATCATCATCTTTTCCCACTTCCCTGGCAGATTTCTCTGCCTCTGATTCTCCTTCAATAAGTTTCACCCTGCTCTGTGCACTCCCAGGCGGTATCTGAGAAATCTTGGGAAGCACTTCTTTAATAGCACGCAGCTGAAGTCCCCGGTTCTTAAGTTCTCTGATATTGGCAAAAAGCGTAATATCATATCCGGTGTAGTAACGATGTCCCTGTTCATTTCTGTGTATGCGAAGTTCAAGTTCCTCTTCCCAATAACGCAGAACATAAGCCTTTATCCCAAGAATTTCGGATGCCTGAGTCACAGTATATCGCTGCTCCATACTACCCCTCCTGTCACGTTTAATTATAGGGGGGCTAAACAAAGATTGCAAGAAATTTTCATTGACACCATTTTCTATTTAATTTTATAAAAAAACAGCAGTTGACAGTTCAACTGCTGTTTTTTATTTTTTCATATTTACAAACTGGGTATATTTAGGAAGCCATACAAGCTCAACAGTTCCAATGGGACCGTTTCTCTGCTTGGCAATAATAATTTCCGCAATATCCTTTTTCTCTGTATCTTTGTGATAGTAATCATCTCTGTATATGAACATAACTACATCTGCATCCTGTTCAATGGCTCCTGACTCTCGAAGGTCAGACAGCATAGGTCTGTGGTCAGGCCTCTGTTCCACAGAACGGTTAAGCTGTGACAGAGCAATGACAGGAATGTCCAGCTCTCTTGCAAGTGCCTTGAGAGAACGGGAAATATCTGAGATTTCCTGCTGACGGGAATCACTTTTTCCACTCCCGCTCATGAGCTGGATATAGTCGATCATTACGATTCCCAGATTATGCTCCAGTTTATACTTTCTGCATTTTGAACGCAGCTGGGCAATGGAAATACCCGGAGTATCATCTATGATGAGATTAGACTTACCGATAATATCTGCTCCTTCCACCAGTTTGGTCCAGTCTTCGTCTTTCAGATTACCGGTACGCATATTCTGGGAATCCACATGGGACTCCATTGCAAGAAGACGGTTCACCAGCTGTTCCTTAGACATTTCAAGACTGAAAATAGCTACCGTAATATCTTTTCTGAAGGCCATATACTGGGCTATATTAAGAACAAATGCAGTTTTTCCCATAGATGGACGGGCGGCAATAAGAATAAGATCGGAAGCATGCATGCCGGATGTTTTATAATCCAGATCAACAAATCCTGTAGGAAGACCAGTAACAGATCCCTTTAGTTTAGATGCCTTCTCAATATTATTAATGGCATTTAATACCACCTGCTGAATTGGAACAAAATCCTCACTGTTTCTTCTCTGAAGAACCTGGAAGATTTTTTTCTCTGCCTCATTCAGAATGACTTCTGTGCTTTCTTTTTCCAGATAACAGGTATTCTCTATTTCTTCATTAACTTTAATAAGGCGGCGAAGCACTGCTTTTTCACTGACAATATTGGCATAATATTTAACATTTGCAGAAGTGGGCACTGTAGAGATCAGATCTCTTACATACTCCATACTGCTGATATCAGGCGGAAGCTCTTTCTCCTTTAACCGGTTCTGAAGAGTGATCAGATCAACCGGTTTACCTTCATTACAGAGTTCCACCATTGCATCAAAGATAATACCATACTGTTTCTGATAAAAGTCATCACTGGTAAGAATTTCCGATGCTACAAGAATAGCATCCCGATCCATGATCATAGAGCCTATGACAGACTGCTCTGCTTCAATACTATGGGGAAGAATTCTTTTTATAAGCGCTTCTTCCATATTAAATACCTCCCTGAAGTATTATGCTTCTTTCACCCATACCTTCAGGGTTCCTGTTACCTTTGGATGAAGCCGTACAGGTACAAGAGTTACACCCAGATTTCTGATTGGTTCAGACAACTGAAGCTTCTTCTTGTCAATATCCAGATTCAGCTGTTTTTTGACCGCCTCTGAAATTTCTTTGGAAGAAACGGAACCAAATGTTTTTCCCCCTTCTCCTGTTTTCAGAGTAAGTATAACCTGTTTGCTTTCCAGGTCTTTTGCAAAAGCCTGCGCTGCCTCATAAACTTCCTGTGCGACTTTTTCTTCATTTGCTTTCTTAAGTTTCAGATCATTAAGGTTCTTAGGTGTTGCTTCCAGACCCAATTTTTTCGCAATTATGACATTTCTTGCATATCCGTCACTTATATCTACAATCTGTCCTTTTTTTCCAAGGGTTTTTACATCTTCAAGTAAGATTACTTTCATTTAATATTTTCCTCCTGATAAACCTGATCAATAATGTCTTTTATCACCTTTTCTGTTTCAGCAACAGATGCCTTTACCTGGGCACCGGCAATATTCAGATGTCCGCCGCCGCCGATCTTCTCCATCATAACCTGTACATTTATTTCATCAATTGCGCGGGCACTGATATACACTTCATGATTGTACTGCGTCATAACAAAAGATGCTTTCACCCCTGCAATATTCAGAAGCTCATTAGCTGCCTGTGCGCCAACCACAGTAGGGCTCTCCAGCCCCTCAGAAGGACATCTGGCAATTGCAAAACAGTCTCTGTATATTTCCGCTGTACGTACTGCCTCAGCACGGGCCTTATAGGAGTCCAGATTGTCTCTGAGAAGTTTACGCACTCTGGTCACATCGGCACCGCTTCTTCTCAGAAAAGCAGCCGCCTCAAAGGTACGGACTCCTGCACGGGTAGTAAAATTATTGGTATCAATAATAATGCCGGCATAGATACAATCCGCTTCAATATAGCGGATACGCAGATTATCTGAAAAATACTGCAGGATCTCAGCCACCATCTCACATGTGGAAGAAGCATATGGTTCCACATAGGAAAGCACTGCATTCTCAATTACCTCGCTGCCCCTTCTGTGATGGTCAAGAACCACTATGGTTTTTGTCATGGAAAGGAGATCCTGGCATTCCGTATAACTTGGTCTGTTTGTATCAACCACAACCACAACCGTATTATTGTCCACCAGTTCTTTTGCTCTGGCGCTGTCAATAAACATGGACGGTTCATAATCCGGATTATTTATATATCCGGCCATTAAAGGTTTAATAGAGGTTGTAGGATCATTAACAACAATATGAACCGGTTTGCCCAGTGTCTTACCTGCACGGTAAATTCCAATGGCAGCGCCAAGTGCATCAACATCTGTGATCTTATGACCCATAACCACAACCCGGTCTTTGGTGCTCATAAATTCCTTCAGAGCCTGCGCCTTCACTCTGGCCTTTACACGGGTGGTCTTCTCAACCTGCTGTGCCTTTCCTCCAAAATATGTGATATTGTCACCATTTTTAATGACAACCTGGTCGCCTCCACGGCCCAGTGCCATTTCAATGGCGATTCTGGAATATTCATAGTTCTGAATATAAGTAGCTGCATTAAGACCAATACCAATACTTAAGGTCACTGCCATTTCATTTCCAATATTTACAGTCTTAACCTCATCCAGAATGTGAAAACGCTGTTCCTGCATAGCCTTAAGAGAACTCTGCCGCATGATCAGGAAGTACTTATCTTTCTCAAGCTTCTTGACAAGACCATCAAAATTGGAAAAATATTTTGTAATTTTCCTGTCGATGAGAGCAATTAAAAGTGAACGCCGTACATCTTCCACACTCTCCAGTGCCTCTTCATAATTGTCCAGATAGGCAAGTGCAACTACAAGTTTATTATCTTCTATCTTCTGGATAGATTCTTTCAGCTGGGTCTCATCATAGAGATATACAGCAATAAGATTTACGTTCTGTTGATTTTCGTCAAAAAGCTCACTGTTGGAAATAACTTCTCCAAGAGAAACTCTCTGCATGGAAACTCTGTAAATCTTTTCTCCAAAATGAATACTCACTTCACTGATCTCTGCTTTATTCTCCTCAGGAAGCTTATCCCGGGTAATTTCGGGAAAAACAGAGCTGATATTTTTTCTGTAAAACTGATCTTTTCCAGTAAGTTTCGAAAAGACCTTATTAGACCATATCATTCTGCCATGCATATCCATTATGGCATAGGGCAGGGAAAGTTCTTCAAGAATCTTCTTCTCCAGAACATCATACTGATTGGCAAAGGCAATAAGATCATTAATAACAAATGGTTTGTGGCAGCGCAGAACAGCAACTGCAATCCCAATATAGATCAATATTCCAACTGTTACAATAATGCCTGATTTTACACTTGTAAAATACACCAGAATATTAAGCACTGCCAGAAAAATAGATAATATAAGAGGCCATCTCATAAATGCTCTCATATGTCCGTTTAATTTCAGTTTATCATACATGATTTTCTTTCCGTTCTTTATTCTTTATAGGCTAAAATATAAAAATCTGCATCATTTGACTCCACCAGCCTATTATAACAGATTTATTCTGATTTTACCATATTAAAGCCTAAAAAAGAATACCGCTATCTTTCCAGACAGCGGTACATAAATTTCATTAATCCTGGATATATGGCATCATAGACATATGACGTGCTCTCTTAATGGCAACTGTCAGTGCTCTCTGATGTTTTGCGCAGTTTCCAGT
>JAQYGS010000030.1 GCA_028722515.1 Clostridia bacterium
AAACAACAGAGAGAGTACATCTCCGACTGTTTCAATATTAAAATCCAGAAAAACACTTACATTTAATCCCAGTGCAGTTGCTATTTTTTCTAACTGATCCGGTTTTGGATTTCGGATTCCCAATTCATATTTTCTGATCGTACCTACGTTAATGCCGGACAGCTCGGCTAACTGTATCTGACTGTATCCTCTGAATTCCCGGTATGCCCGGATTTTTTTCCCTACCATAATGTGCTGCCTCCTTAATAATATTTGTGATTCTATTCTAGCACAAAAGTGAATGATGCGAAAGAGGTTGATTTTTACATAGCCTGAAAATGTAGAATGGAATATAAAAATAAAATTCGCAAAAGGTTATTGACAAAGTCACAAAAGTGAATTATAGTATGAAACATCAGAAGAGTCACAAAAGTGACTGTAAAGGAGGACGCTATGAGAACTAATTATATGATGACTGTTGATGATGTCATGGAAGAATTAGGTGTGAAACGCAGTAAGGCATATTCCATTCTGAAGCAGCTTAATGATGAACTGGCAAAGGAAGGATATGTTGCAGTTCGTGGGAAGATACCACGTCCTTACTGGGAAACAAAATTTTATGGATGCTCTCAGAGAGCAGTATGAAGGAGGGTTTAAGATGTCAGCTTACAAAGACAAAACACAGGGAACCTGGTATGTGAGCTTCCGTTATATTGACTGGACAGGAAAGAAAATACAGAAGCTGAAAAGAGGGTTCAAGACAAAGAAAGAAGCATTGAATTATGAAAAGGAATTCATAAGAAAAACTGCGGCGGATATGAAAATGGAGATGAACAGTTTTATTCAGGTCTATTTTGAAGATAAAAAGAATGAACTGAAAGAAAATTCAATCCGTAACAAGCAGCACATGCTGAACAAGCACATTGTTCCGTATTTTGGAACAAGAAAAATGAATGAGATCACACCGGCAGAGATTATCCAGTGGCAGAACACCATTCAGGAAAAAGGTTACAGCAAGACTTATGAGCGTATGATTCAGAATCAGTTAAATGCACTGTTTAATCATGCACAGAAAATTTACAATCTGAAGGAAAATCCATGTAAGAAAGTAAAAAAGATGGGGAAATCGGATGCTAATAAGCTGGAATTTTGGACGAAAGCAGAATATGACAGCTTTATCGCCGGGATTGAGCCAGAGAGTGAGGATTATCTGATATTTGAAATCCTGTTCTGGACAGGAATCAGGGAAGGAGAACTTCTGGCATTGAGTCTTTCAGACTTTGATATGAGTGGTAATCTTTTGCATATCAATAAGACTTATAACCGGATCAGGAAAAGAGATGTGATCGATACTCCGAAAACAGAAAATTCGGTCCGTACCATTGATATTCCGAATTTTCTTAAGGAAGAGGTGCAGGAGTATGCGAAAAAACATTATGGATTTCCGGAAAATCAGCGGTTATTTCCGATTGTGGCGAGAACACTGCAGAAACGGCTTAAGAAGTATGAAGCATTGACCGGTGTAAAACCAATCAGAGTGCATGATATCCGTCACAGCCATGTAGCATATCTGATTTATCAGGGTGTAGAGCCACTGATCATCAAGGAAAGACTGGGGCACAAAGATATTCAGATGACATTAAACACTTATGGCCACCTGTATCCGTCACAGCAAAAAAAGGTAGCTGAGATGTTGGACAACAAACGTTAAATATGGAGGAAAAGACACATGAAAACAAAGAAAGTAGTCAGAAAAATATTTGATACGCTCAATTATAGTAAGAAGCTGAAGATAAGTTCCATTTTACCGGATCGAGATTCGGATTATGCGATTCTTCTTGAATTAGAGGATGGAAGCAAATTTGAAATTATCATTATCCCAACAAGGAGATTCGTATAAGGAGTGGAACTATGGCTACTAACAGACAAAAAGAAAAAGCCCAGACAAAATATCTGAGCAAGTTCTCTGATAATCAGATTCACTGATATATCATCTTGGCAGATTCAGTATATCACGAATTGAACGATACAACAATTCCCGAATATCTGTTCATCAGAGACTTGTCCGGAGGGGCAGGAGGTAGAAGTGACATTATTTGAACAGGTAAAAGAATGTGTGACAGCCAGACAGGCTGCGGAGCATTACGGGATTAAAGTAAAAAGAAATGGAATGGCGTGTTGTCCGTTTCATAAAGACCGACACCCAAGTATGAAGGCCGATAAAATATATCACTGCTTTGCATGTGGAGTGGGCGGTGATGCGATAGATTTTACAGCAAGGTTATTTGGAATATCACAGTATGAAGCTGCGAAAAAGATGATAGAAGATTTTGGACTGGATATAAAAATCGAAGACAGAAACAAATACAAAAGGATGCACCAAAGCAGGAATACTTTGATATCAAAGAAACCTAAAGTTGTGATGATTAGAGAAAAACTGGAGCAGTGGTTGAAACATGCAACAGACGTGCTGATCAGATATCTGAAATGGATTCAGTTCTGGAAAGAGATTTACAAACCAGAACCAGATGAAGAGTGGCACGAATTATTTACGGAGGCATTGGCAAATGAAAGAAAGATAAATGACTATCTGGACGTGCTGATGTTTGGAACAGGAGAAGAGATTGTAGAGTTTTTCAAGATGAAGAGAAGGGAGGTTGAAAAAATTGAAGAAAGAATTAACGAATATCAGCGAGAAGTCCTTGATGGAATTAGAAGATATTGTGAACGAGGAAATGCTTACAACAGAAGATGTCAATAATATGTTGGAGCATACGGATAAAGGAAGAACAAAGCAGACAATTAGAAATTGTGTAACCGTACTTCAAAATGATCCGGTATTGAAAAAAGCGATTAAACGAAATGAACTTTCTGGAAGGATGGACATTGTAAAAGAGGTTCCCTGGGAGCGGAGGAATAACAGTCCTACGGTTACAGATACTGATGAAAATAATTTGAAGATGTATCTGGAAGAAAATTATGAACTGACAAGTGAGCGTGTGATCAAAGCAGGAATAGATATTGTTTCCAATGAAAATAAATATCACCCAATTAGAGATTATCTGGAGAGTCTGGTCTGGGACGGAATTCCAAGAATAGAAAATATGCTTCCACATTTTCTGGGAGCAGAAAAGAGCAAATATACAATCGGAGTAATGAAAATGCACATGCTGGCAGCGATTTCAAGAATTTATGAACCAGGAATAAAATATGACATTATGCTGTGCCTGGTTGGAAGTCAGGGAGCCGGAAAGTCTACGTTTTTCAAATATCTGGCGATAAAAGAAGAATGGTTCAGCGACAATCTGGATCATTTGGATGATGAAAATATTTACAGAAAACTGCAAAATCACTGGATTATCGAAATGGGAGAAATGAAGGCAACTATCACAGCAAAGAATATTGAACAGATAAAATCGTTTCTGAGCAGACAGAAAGAAACTTATAAAGTGCCTTATGAAGTTCACCCGGAAGACAGACCGAGACAGTGTGTATTTTGCGGAACATCAAATGATCTGAATTTTCTTCCTCTGGACAGAACCGGAAACAGACGATTTGCTCCGGTGATGACAGATATGTCGAAAGCAGAAGTTCATATTCTGGACAATGAGGCAGAGAGCAAAGCCTATATCGAACAGGCCTGGGCGGAAGCAATGGTGCTGTATCGACAGGGAAATGTGTTCTTAGGATTCACAAAGGAAATTGAAGAAGAGGCAAAGCGTCTGCAGAAGGAATTCATGCCGGAAGATACCAATGCCGGAATCATACAGGCATTTCTTGATGATTACGATGACGATTATGTATGTACCAGAATTCTGTTCGATGATGCATTACATCGAACTGGAGAAATGAAACAGTGGGAAGGTAAAGAAATTGCCAATATTATGAACAATGCGATTGTAGGCTGGAAACCACATGGTACACATCGATTCGGAAAGGAATATGGAATACAGCGGTCATGGAAACGGATGAAAGATTCGGTGAAGAAAGATAAAGACGGATTTATAGAAGTACCGGAACAGTTGGAAATACCGTTTGAGTAAAGATTATTGTAAACGATGTAAACGGAACTTGAAGAAAAAACTTAAAACGTTAACTTTTAAAATCTTTTGAACTCCGTTTACAAATTTCGTTTACAGACTGGAAAGGAGCAGAAAATGATGAAACAGGGAAGATTAGGATATAACAGCAGCAATGGAAGATATGGATTATTATCATCAGATTTATGGATTGATACAGGATTTCACTGCGGAGAAGGACTGGAAGTGCTGGTAGATGATGAATGGGTACAGACCAGAATGGAGATGAATCTGGCAAGAGAATGGTATCTGGTGGGAACACCTTATTGTGGAGATTTGGAATATGTGCAGGCGAGGATACCAGAATAAACAGATCTATGATCCACTTCGGTCGGTGCAGAACAGACGTCCATAAGGACGTTATGCCCCCGGCAGGGCGCAAGGGGACTTTTGATGGACGGTACGGCTGTCGAAAGTGCTTTTGCGTTACTTTTGACAAAAGTAACAAAA
>JAQYGS010000031.1 GCA_028722515.1 Clostridia bacterium
GTTCTCTCGGCCATTGCTCCGGAAACGATGGTAGCTGCAGTTGCACAGAATACCAGGTTAAATACGAAGTTGGACCAGTCAAAATTAGCATAATCGGTGAAAATACCAAGGGTGGGCATTCCGATCAGTCCGCCAAGAGCATCCTCACCTAACAGAAGACCAAAACCTAAAACAATAAATACGCAGGTACCGATACAAAAATCCATCAGATTCTTCATGATAATATTACCAGCATTTTTAGCTCTGGTAAAACCTGTTTCCACCATTGCAAAACCAGCCTGCATGAAGAATACCAGTGCGGCACCGATCAGAAACCAGATACCGAACACTTCATTTCCAACCACATCCTGAATTGCCGTCATAATCTCATTTGTCATAATCTTTCCTCCTCATACATCTGATCGGGCAAGCTTTTTCCTGTGATATGTAATCCTCTTTTCACAAAAAAAAGATGGTACCCTTGGACTGCCAGCCGTCCTTGTGTACACATCTTCGTGCCATCTCAGATATAAAATAATAAAATAAAAAGGCACCCTGAGCTATGCTCAAAGCACCTTTGCTTTTATGTGCTAAAGTTTACAACCTTCTGTTTAAAATGTCAATCAGATTTTCTGATTTTTGTATATTTTGTCTAAAGCACAGAAATTTTATTTTTTTTTCGATTTTTTTATGCATAAAGAACAAAAGGGGACAGGTTCCTGTGATCAGGAACCTGTCCCCTTATTTGTCCAGCATATCCCAGGATATCTCTACAGGTCTGTTTCCTGTAAGCTCAAAGCTTCTTTCATCAGGCTGTGAACAGCCTGCATAAAAAACAAAATGGGTTCCGTCTGCTCTCGTAACTCCGTTTTCATCTACAACACAAAATGCCTCTTCTGAAACCGGAATCTGGAAACTCTTTTTCTCCCCTGCTTTAAGATGTATTCTCTGAAAAGCACAAAGCGCAGGATTTCTGGGAGCAAAAGCAGAATCTGTATTTTTTACATAAATCTGAATTACATCATCTGTCTGTATTTTCCCTGCGTTTTCAGCTTCTACGCAGATAGTGAATTCTTCCCCGTTCATCTCTGCCTCAGCAGAAATAACCCGGACATTCCCGTATGTCAATCCATAACCGAATGGATACTGTGCCTTATGTTCCATATAGCGATAGGTTCTGCCCTTCATAGAATAATCTGTAAATTCCGGCAGTTCTTCCAGGGAATTATAAAACGTAACCGGCAGTTTCCCTGACGGGGAAACATCACCAAAGAGAATCCTTGCAGCAGCCTGTCCGCCCTGTGCACCCGGATACCACATATCCAGTATGGCATCAAAGTGTTCCTGCGCATAGCTTAAGTCAATATCACTGCCGGCCATCAGGCAGAGGATAACAGGTTTCCCTGTAGAAGCCACTGCTTCCATCAGATCTCTCTGAACCTTAGGAAGTAACAGATCTGTTTTATCA
The DNA here is from genome assembly GCA_028722515.1 of Clostridia bacterium. GTDB lineage: Bacteria > Bacillota > Clostridia > Lachnospirales > Lachnospiraceae > Blautia_A. Next base: position 1,448 of record JAQYGS010000031.1, read on the forward strand.
CCGGAAGCATGGCTGTTCCCTGTATCGCCCTCTTCGCCTTCCAGCGTTTCATCAAGGCCCAGGCAGAGAATCACCACATCACTGTTCTCAGCCACGATTTTTGCCTCTGACAGACGGTCGCCCGGATATGCCAGATCTTCCTGACGGTCCTTAAACAGCTCACATCCTTCAGAAGTATACACCCGGACCTCATCTCCCAGATAGTCCTGTATTCCTTCCTGAATCGTCACGTACCGGGAGGCTGTCCCGTGATAATTTCCAATCAGCGCTATACGGCTGTCCGCATTTGGACCGATAATTCCAATGGATTTGAGCTTTTCCTTTTTAAGAGGAAGGATTCCGTTGTTTTTCAGAAGTACTGCTGATTCCTCCGCTGCCTTCTGTGAAAGCATAAGGTGCTCCTTTGATTCCACCTCGGAATAAGGTATACTGTCATATTCGCTGCCATCAAACAATCCCAGCAGATATCTTGTGGTAAACAGCCTTGTAACAGCCTCCGTAATGGTTTCCTCCGTTACAAGTCCATCCTTATATGCTTTCATCACCTGAAGATAAGTATTTCCACAGTTCAGGTCACATCCATTATTCACAGCCAGGGCAGCTGATTCCTTAGGAGTAGAAGTAATCATATGATTTTCATGAAAATCACGGATTGCCCAACAGTCTGACACAAAGTGACCCTCAAATCCCCATTCTCCCCTGAGTATTTTCTGAAGAGAGGGGCTTGCACAGCTGGCTTCACCGTTTACCCTGTTGTATGCTCCCATCACAGCTTCTACTTTGGCCTCTTTTACCAAAGCCCTGAAAGCAGGCAGATAGGTTTCATGAAGATCTTTTTTGTTTACCTGTGCGTCAAATTCATGTCTTAGCTGTTCGGGTCCTGAATGGACTGCGAAATGCTTGGCACAGGCAGCAGCCTTCATGGTGTCTTTATCTCCCTGCATTCCTTTCACATATGCAACTCCCAGCCGTGATGTAAGATACGGATCCTCTCCATAAGTCTCGTGGCCCCGCCCCCAGCGTGGGTCACGGAAAATATTTACATTAGGCCCCCAGAAGGTAAGGCCTTTATAGATATCCCTGTCTCCCTGTGCAGAGAATGCATTATATTTGGCACGTCCTTCTGTTGCAATAACATCTGCAATCTCCCCCACAAGCTGGGGATCAAAAGCAGCTCCCAGGCCAATCGCCTGCGGAAAAACCGTAGCCTGACCGGCTCTGGCAACTCCATGAAGGCTCTCATTCCACCAGTTGTAAGCCGGGACTCCCAGTCTGTCAATCGCCGGTGCATCATATTTCATCTGGCTTGCTTTCTCTTCCAGAGTCATCTGTGCAACAAGGGACTGCGCTTTTTTTCTTGCTTCCTCTCTAGTCATGATTTTCCTCCTTATGTATCGAATCTGTTTTCATAAAAACGCCGTGCAGGATCATGGAAATAAAATAACCAGGTATACTGATACCATATAAGAACCAGAACCACAGGAAATAATTGCTGAGCAACATAAGAGCAACAGGAAAGAACAATATGGCCAGAATGCATAAAGAGCGTGGAAAGAAAGCCACTTCCAGTAAAATCGCATTCTTCAGGGATTGTTTCAGTCCTGCATCAAATCTTGCGATCAATGCTAATGCATATTGCAGAAAAACGATCAGTACTCCTGCCAGAATACCAATGCTGACTCCTGCCATTGTCTGAAGTGTTCCCATCTCTTTCAGAACGCCCTTATAAATCAGAAATGCATTGCCTCCAAGCACAAGAAGTGCCGCCAGCGCCGGAAACCAGATTTTTGTGGCATTTTTCAGGTTTTCCCTGAATGCACGAAAATAGCCTCTTGTAATTGCGCCTTCCTCGTCAGATACGATCTGAATTAATATCTTATACATGGCACTGATTGCTGCTCCGGCAGTCACTACCGGAATGCAGCAGATAAGCGTCATAATATTGATCCATACAAGATCAACAACTCTCCCCACAAAACGGAAGAACGGGTTATCCATACTGAATGCATACATATTTTAACCTTTCACGCCGCCAAGCGCAACACCTGCAATAATATACTTTGACAAAAGGAAATATACAACAAAAAGGGGAAGAACAGTCAGTGTCAGGCCCATATAAATGGAACCATACTCTGTTTTATAAATATCACCCTTCAGAAGGCTGACCATAATGGGCATTGTATATTTTTCCTGTTTGGTAAGAAGGATCATAGGCAGGAATAAGTTGTTCCAGCTTGAAACAAATGCAAAAATAGCCTGTGTGGCAATGGCCGGTTTCATGATCGGTAATACTATTTTGTTAAAAATATAGAATTCCTTTGCTCCGTCGATTCTCGCAGCGTTAAGAAGATCCAGATGAAGTGATGGTATCATAAACTGTCTCATAAAGAACACGCAGGACGGAGCCGCTATGGCAGGCAATATCAGCGGCAGAAAACTGTTCGTCATATGTATTTTATACATAAACTGATAAAATCCGATATTTACCAGCTGTGTGGGTATCATAAGGATTGCCATGATAAATGTAAAAAATGGCTGGCGAAGTTTCCAGTTATAAGCTGTCAGTGCATATGCCGTCAATGTTGAGAAGTAAACTGTGCAGACAGTAACACCAACAGAAATGATCAGAGAGTTTATAAATCCTCTGAAAGGATTGAAACTCTTTCCTACCAGGATCTTGAAGTTATTCAGAAGATATTTGGAAGGAATCAGTGAAATTGCATGGGCCTGTATTTCTGTCGTACTTCTTGTGGAATTGATCACCATTATCAGAAACGGCATAATACTCATGATTGTAAGCAGAATGCATAATGCATAAATCAATATCTTAATTACTTTGTTTCCCTTTTTTCTCATTATGCCATTCCTCCTGTTCTCGTCTGTTTTTTCAAAGCCTTGGCAGTTTTCTTTGCAATTTTCCGCTCAGCAATCTCATCCTTATCTCTCATAAGGAAGAATACAATTGCGGAAAGAACAGCTATAATCAGGAACATAATGATACTTGCGGCTGAAGCCCTGTTGTAAAGATAGCTTCCGCTGAATGCCTGGTTATAAATAAAGCAGCTTGTAGTAAGAGTAGCATTATCCGGACCACACTTAGAAACAAGAAGATACGGAATATCAAACATCTGCAGACCACCGATCAGGCTGGTAACCAGAGTATAGATCAGTACTGTTCTTAAGTTTGGAAGAGTAATGTAAAAGAATTTCTTAATGTCATTTGCCCCGTCAATTTCGGCAGATTCATAAATTTCCGGAGATATACCCAAAATACCGGATACAAGTATGATCATTGTATATCCATACCACATCCAGAACTGAATAAACGATACGATACATCGCGCAGCCGTTTTATTATTCAGGAAATAAAACGGTGATTTCAGAATACCCGTCGATGTAAGAAGATCATTTACAGGTCCCATAGGGTAGCCAAAAAGCGCCCCAAAAAGAATTGCCACAGTTGCAGCTGTAATAATATTGGGCATATAAAACACAACTTTAAAAAAGCCCTGGCCTTTTACCTTATGTCTTGTATTTGTAAAAAGTGCTGCAAGCAGAAGGGCAAGCAGAATCTGTGGTATGAAGTTGCATATCCACAGTCTGAATGTGTTCTTCAAAGCCTCCATGAAAGTAGGCGCTGCCATAATCGCCTTATAGTTCTGCAGCGGATCTTCCAGGAAATGCATATTTGTATTTCCGATACCTTTCAGATCAGTAAATCCAATAATCACCGTATAAATAATGGGATAAAGAGTAAAGATCAGAAAAGCGATCACAAACGGAAGACTGAAAATGTAACCATATTTCGCATATGATAATTTTTTCTTTTTTTTGTTCATTAAGGTGTCCCCCTCCTTCCGACAGAAAAGAAAGGGCGATGAGAAGTCGTCCCCATCGCCCCCAGATTACATACTCTTATCAGTCAGATTATTTTATTCAGAATTATTCTACGATAACATCCAGGTTATCTGCTACATTCTGTTTGAATGCTGCAATTGCATCATCCCTTGACTTGTCGCCTGATGTATAGGTACGAACTGCATCTCTCCAGTACTGGTTGATCGTCTCATCATACTGAGTCAGATTCTTACCATTTGCATAGGAGTTAGCAGGAACGAAATACTCGAACATATCCTGTCCGCCAAGAAAATCAAGTTTTCCGTCTGAATTCTTCATAACAGTTGAAGATGCAACAGAGTCTTTGGTTCCGCCTTCGCCGTTCAATGTACCGTTTGCCCATTTATACTGAAGTCCGTCTTCTGTACAGTTCAGAGTAATCCAGTCGATGATCTGTCCAACTGCTTCTGCCTTGGTTGTATCTTTATTTGCAAGAAGCCATGTGCCGCCCCAGAAGAATCCGATTGGCGGATCACATACTGCCCAGTCACCATATGTACCTTCACCTACAGCTTCACCGCCGCAGTTAGGAGCAATTGTGTAGTTGATCAGCCATGCAGGTCCGAAGAATCCAAAGATTGGTTTTTCTCCTTCACCTTTCATATCTGCAAACCATGCATCCTGCCAGTCCTGAGTATCATTAGAGTATCCGTTATCTTTCATTTTCTTGGAAAGATCAAGGAATTCTTCTCTCTTAGGATCAATATTCAGCTTGCCATCCACGATCCAGCCTGTATCAGAGCTGTTCTCTACTGCGTGCCAGATATCACCGTCACCGGAAACGATACCATAACCTTTTTCTTTCAGTTTGTCAGCTGCCTCAAAGAATTTATCCCATGAACCTGAACCACCGCCGATGATCTTGCTGATCTCTGCCGGATCATCTGTTCCAAATGTATCTTTAGCAATGGATCTTCTGTAAATAAAGCATCCACCTGTAGCCTGATAGCCAAGAGCTACCACATCTCCATTTCTCGTTCCTATATCTACAGAATACTGAGCAATGTCAGCATCCTTGATCTCTTTGTCCACATCAATGCCAAGATCCTTATATGTTGCTGCATAACCGGAAGCATCACCCTGTGTATATTTCAATACAAAAGCTGCCTCAGCACAGTAAATATCCGGAGCCTCATCACCGCCTGCTGCCAGTGCCTGATCCAGAGCCGGCTGATAAGCACCATCAGTAGTAGCAATGATAGTTGTATTAATGTCATAGTCAAAATCCGGATTTGCTTCTTTAAACTTATCGATCATTCCCGGAACTTCATCCGTAAATGCCCACACATTAATTGTCTTGTCCGCATCTGCTGCAAAAACCGTTCCTACATTCATCAGACTTGCTACCGTTGCTATACTAAGTCCGATCGCTAACGCTTTTTTTCTTTTCATAAATAAAACCTCCTTTTATTTATTCTGATTTTTGATAGTTTAATGTTACATATTTGTGTCCAAATATTCTATTCAATTATTGCTATGTAATTATCAATAATTGCTATTGTATTTTTCTATTAATATATTTTAACAAAGATTCTTTTCGATTTTTGTCTATTTTTTATTATTTTTTCGCAAAACATTTTTTCTCAAATAATTTTGCATAAATTTTTTTCTGTCTATTTTTGTTTTTTGTGATATTATATTAATAGCACAATCGCAATTTTTAGCACAAAATAAATTGTATAAAAGGTGGGATAAAAATGATAGAAAAACTGGATGGAATCTGTGAAACCGTAACATTTCAGAATGACCTTAAGATACTCCTGTATAATAATGATGAGGCGGAAAACTATCCGCCTCACTGGCACATTCCCTATGAGATCATCATGCCTCTTGTCAATTCCTACCGTGTAGTCTGCGGCGGAAAGAGCTATTCTCTCCGGGAAAATGATATACTTCTGATCTGCCCTGGAATAATCCATGAACTGTTCGCCCCTTCCAGTGGACTGCGCATGATTTTTCAGGCCAGCCTTGCGCCTTTTGCCATTAATGAACTGGAAACCCTTTCTTCTGTTATCAGTCCTGCCATTCTGATCACACCTGAAGCCTGTCCTCTGATTCATGAAGAGGTACACCGGCTTATGCTTCAGATCCGGGAAGAATTCTCCAAATCACAGCCGTTCAGTGGAACACTGATCTACTCGTATTTTTTAAAGATTCTTGCTGAAGTAGGACGAAACCACACCGAGATCATCCACCAGAATTTCGATACCAGAGACGGAAAGCAAAAAGAATATATGGAAAAATTTCTTTTCGTCACCAACTATATCAATGAGCACTTCACAGAAGACCTGAGCCTTGACAAAATGGCATCTCTGGCCGGTTTCAGTAAATATCATTTCACCAGGCTTTTCAGCCAGTATGCCGGAACAACATTTTATAAATATCTCAACCAGAAGCGGATCGGATACGCCAAAAATCTTCTGCTTGACCCCTCTATTTCTGTTACTGAGGCAGCTACACGCTCCGGTTTTACCAGTCTGTCCGCCTTTCTGAGAATGTTCAGACAAAATACAGGCTGCACTCCCACTCAGTTCCGGAAGATGCACGAATGAGCAAACAAGTAAGGGGACAGGTTCCTGTGATCAGGAACCTATCCCCTATATCTCTCCAACCAATGTCACTTCTGTCATTTCATGATGAACTGCTTCCAGGAAAATACCAAACACTTCGCTGGTGCGAAGTTTCAGGCTCGAAGTATTAATACAAGGATGACAGCCTACAAATTCTCCTTTTAGGACATCACGGTCAACAAGAAGCTGTACCCTGTTCTGTTTATCATTCATCAACCCCATAATAGAGGAAGAACCTGGTGTACAATCCAGCATTTCCTCCATCTCCTGAGGGGACCCGAATGAAAGCCTGGAAGATCCTATCTGACCGGAAAGTTCCTTTGTCTTAAACACTTTATCTCCTGGCATCATAAGAAGATAAAATTTCGTATGCTGACGGTTGGTCAGAAAAAGGTTCTTGCATACAGTCGCCTCCAGAACCTCATCAATCTCCCTGCAAGCTTCCATAGTATTAGCATGTGCATCTGGATGATCTGTTCTCCAGTATTCCATATGGAGACTATCCAGCAGATCATATACCCGGATCTCTTTCTCCAGACGCCCCTTATTGTCAGCAGGACGCCCCTTAACCAGAACGTATTTACTCATGTAATTTCTCCTCCGTAATAATTTTATGTTTTATACACCAGCCATTTCTCTTTTAATGATGAATGGACAGAAGACTCTCAACCTTCATGCGAAGATCATAAAACCTGTCAATATAGGTATTAATAATAATTTTACAATATTCCTTTACAATCACTCCGTCATAATCATGGGCCAGCTGATTACGTACTTTCAGCATTTCCATCCATACATCATCTGAAATCAGTCCAACTTTAAACGCCTCTCTCAGGACCTCCCGGGGAGAACCGGTTACGAATCCAACAATCGCATAATACTGTACAAGAATATCTTTCATTACTTTCCATGACAGATCAAAAGTGATACTGTACTTTGCACTGGTTCCACTGAGGACAAAGGAATCTGACAGATCTCTTTTTCTTGCCTCGGCAAGAGAATCCAGTGAATTTCTAAATGATTCAAACCTTTTCAAAAATTTTTCTTCCATATTGTCTGATATCCTCCAAAAGCAAAGTATTCCTGCATTCATCCATATTCAAAAGATCTACAGTATATAAAGTTGGCAGCTGTTCTACTTCATCCGCCAGCTGCTCAAAATCATCTGCTCCTGAAACAGCAATGTCAATATCACTGCGTTCCTGGTACGTATTTTTTGCTCTGGATCCGTATAAAATAATCTGAGAAACACCATGTTTCATGCAGATTGCCACTACTTGTTCTAATACTTCTTCCGGCTTCATATTATATCCAATTCCCCATTTATTTTTTTCTGACCAGGCTGTCAGTTGCACTGTAGCCAGAAGAACTATAAGGATCACCATGACCAATGCATACGAGAGTATTTTTATTTTTTAAATCGAGACGATAACCCCCATAATAGCCTTTTCCAAGATATATTCTGAAATAGTATCCATAATTTGTCTTGATAACCTTATCAATTGTTCTCTGAGAATATACTTTCGATGAATTTGGAAGATAATCTTTTACAGTTTTTCCGGAAAATACTACTTTAAAATGATAAGGAAGTCCCCCTTCTGTATACCATGTCCCTTTGATCAGATTTAAAGCTTTCGTTTCTTCACTAACTGAAGGGAGCTTGTTTGTTTTCACTCCATCCTTTAAACGATAGATTACAGTATGCGTATCCGAATTGTGAACTCCTCCAGCATACCAGGACGAAGTAAACACAAATCGGATATATCCATTTTTATTGTAGGTTTCTTTACAATGTGTCGTTGAAAAGAGCTTCCAGTTATTTTTATCCAACGCTCCATTTCTTTTGAAATCATTGAAATACTCAAACAAACGCTTTTTATCTGTAAGTGATTTTTGATATTCTGATTTCAATGATTTATTAATTTTTTTCACAGCCGTACTGCTCCCTTTTAATTGTGGAAGCTGAAACAAATATGCAGCACTGGATTTCTTATATGTCTTTTTTTCCTGTATTGTTTTAATCGTATAAGAGGCCTTTGTTGATGCATGTACCGGCTGAGTATCTAAAACGCCAATGAACATAAACAGTGAAAAAAACATAATTGCAAACTTACATAAATTTTTTCTCCAGGATTTCATTTTTGAAAACCACCTTTCATATCAAACTTTGCAATATATTATAGTACTTACGTTATTTTTTGGAAATACTTTTTTTATTTTCCTGTCCGTCATATGTGTTTTTCTCCTTTCCTACTCTATAGACGATTCAAAAGACATATTGGTTTTAAAAAAACAAAATTATTTATTATAATATAAATCCCCATGACAATTTACAGTAAGCACCAGAAAGTGTATATGTTCATCAGACTCTAAGGTAAGCAGATTGAAAGAAATCTGGACTTCAAATGAAAGTAGAAACGTAAACAAAATTAAAATACCTGGAGCCAACTTTTACAGATCAGTTCCGGATGATTTTGTATATATGCCTGTGACCAGGCAGAAAGAACCGCGGGGTACGCGGGGATAGCTTATTGATACTTGTCTCAGCAGAGACATTGAGTAAGAAGCCCCCACTTCAAAATCAGAGATATAAGTGGTATGGTTCTGCTGCTTCATAGTCATTATTCTTGCACATTTGCACTTGCTCCTTATATCTAAATGTGCTATATTTGTAAATTGGACCAAGGGAGCTTGTATATGCAGGCTGAGAGGAAGCGGGACGCTTCGACCTTTTAACTTGATTTGGATAATGCCAACGTAAGGAGGAAAATTTATGATGAATCTACTTGTGAACGCTGATGGCGGTCTCACCACTGCCGGTTATGTCGTTTCTGTAATTGCTGTGATTATTCTGATTGCCATAGCAGCAGTATTCTTAAGCAGAAACGGGGGAGGCAGAAAACTTACCACCCAACAGCTCGTAACCTGTGCCGTTGCACTGGGACTTGCCTACATAACTTCTTATATCAAATTGTTTAAACTGCCCTTCGGAGGCTCCGTTACCCTGTTCAGTATGCTCTTTATCGTGCTGATCGGTTACTGGTACGGTGCCAGGGTCCAATGGTAAATAACTATCATTAAGATAAGAAATGTGTTATACTAACAAAGCCGAGAAAACAAAATGCTTCTTGATACAGTTCTCGTATTGCGTCTCTAGCTAATGACTACAGGCACGGCAAACAGACAGATTGGGGAATC
>JAQYGS010000032.1 GCA_028722515.1 Clostridia bacterium
CGGGAAACAAACTATTAATGATAACTATTTCTTTGACTTCGCAGTTTTCAATCCAGTGATAATAACCTCGTCTTATTCTTTCAATAAAACCCTCATCTAAAAGTTGTTTAATGTCTGCATAGTATAGCTTAGCTTCAAGAAGCTCGGCAGTAGTCATTACATAGTGATGCCGATTGAATAGCTTTCTCACATTTTTAATATCGTTTTCACGAAGCATTTGTCCACCTCTATTTAATTGCCTCAAATTTGTTTATTGGTTGGGTACTTTACTATATTATATGCGATTTGTATATAGAAAGTCAATAGTAAACTGCCCACTTAAAAACAAGCAGTGGTCAGTTTACTATAAGGGAAATAGGCAATATTTTCGATGCTTCTCTGGGGACAAAAAAATAAGCGTACCACTATTTCTAATGATACGCTTATCATATTTAACTGTTAATCAAGGTCTATGAATACCCTTACAGTGGTATCTCTCCACTGATTTTTCCTTACATACTGTCCGTTAGCCTTTCGATAGGCTGCTGCCTGCTCGAAACTAAGCGGCAATTCAAAGGAAAGAGAACTCCTACCTATTTGCAATAGCTGCCTGTGCTGCTGCAAGACGAGCGATCGGAACACGGTATGGTGAGCAGGATACATAATTCAGACCAATCTTATGGCAGAATTCTACAGAAGATGGATCACCACCATGCTCGCCACAGATACCTACATGAAGGTTCGGGTTAACAGGTTTGCCAAGTTCGATTGCCATCTTCATAAGTTTACCAACACCAACCTGATCCAGTTTTGCAAATGGATCGTTCTCAAAGATCTTAGCATCATAGTATGCATTCAGGAATTTACCTGCATCATCACGTGAGAAGCCATAGGTCATCTGAGTAAGGTCATTGGTACCAAAGCAGAAGAAGTCTGCCTCTTTTGCAATCTCATCAGCTGTAAGAGCAGCTCTTGGAATCTCGATCATAGTACCAACTTCATACTGAAGGTCAGAACCTGCTGCCTTGATTTCCTCATCAGCTGTTTCTACAACAAATTTCTTAACATATTTAAGCTCTTTCACATCGCCAACAAGCGGGATCATGATCTCCGGTTTAATATTCCAGTCCGGATGAGCTTTCTGAACATTGATTGCTGCACGGATAACGGCACGTGTCTGCATCTTTGCAATTTCAGGATAAGTAACTGCAAGACGGCATCCACGATGACCCATCATCGGGTTGAATTCATGCAGAGAAGAAATAATTGTCTTAATCTGCTCAACTGTCTTGCCCTGAGCATCAGCAAGTTTCTTAATATCCTCTTCCTCTGTAGGAACAAATTCATGAAGAGGCGGATCCAGGAAACGGATCGTAACAGGATTACCTTCAAGAGCTTCATACAGTTTCTCAAAGTCTCCCTGCTGTTCCGGAAGGATCTTCTCAAGTGCTGCTTCTCTCTCTTCTACTGTCTCAGCACAGATCATTTCACGGAATGCATCAATTCTGTTGCCTTCAAAGAACATATGCTCTGTACGGCAAAGACCAATACCTTCTGCTCCCAGTTCACGTGCTTTCTTAGCATCTGCAGGAGTATCAGCATTAGTACGGATCTTCATTGTTCTGTATTTATCAGCCCAGCTCATGATTCTTCCGAATTCACCTGCGATCTGAGCATCTACTGTCGGGATGATTCCCTCATATATATTTCCTGTTGTACCATCAATGGAGATGCAGTCTCCTTCATGGAATTCCTTACCGGCCAGTGTAAATCTCTTATGTTCTTCATCCATTGCAATATCACCGCATCCGGATACACAGCAGGATCCCATACCACGTGCAACAACAGCTGCATGGGATGTCATACCTCCACGAACTGTCAGGATACCCTGAGCAGCTTTCATACCGGTGATATCTTCCGGTGATGTCTCAAGACGTACAAGAACGACCTTCTCACCTCTTGCAGCCCACTCTACAGCATCTTCTGCTGAGAATACGATCTTACCACATGCAGCTCCAGGAGAAGCTCCAAGACCTTTTCCAAGAGGAGTGGCAGCCTTAAGTGCTGCTGTGTCAAACTGAGGATGAAGAAGTGTATCAAGGTTACGTGGATCGATCATTGCTACAGCTTCTTCTTCTGTTCTCATGCCCTCATCAACAAGGTCACATGCGATCTTCAGAGCAGCCTGAGCTGTTCTCTTTCCATTACGTGTCTGAAGCATATACAGTTTACCATGCTCTACAGTAAACTCCATATCCTGCATATCTCTGTAATGTTCTTCCAGAGTCTTGCATACGCTCTTGAACTGTGCGAATGCTTCCGGGAATTTCTCTTCCATTTCTGCAATATGCATAGGTGTACGAACACCTGCAACAACGTCCTCGCCCTGTGCATTTGTAAGGAATTCACCAAACAGTCCCTTAGCTCCTGTAGCAGGATCTCTTGTGAAGGCAACACCAGTACCACAGTCATCACCCATGTTACCAAATGCCATCATCTGTACGTTAACAGCTGTACCCCAGGAATATGGGATATCGTTGTCACGACGGTATACATTGGCACGAGGATTATCCCAGGAACGGAATACAGCCTTGATTGCGCCAACAAGCTGTTCCTTGGGATCATCTGGGAAATCAGAACCGATTTTTGCTTTATATTCAGCCTTAAACTGTTCAGCCAGTTCATGAAGGTCATCAGCAGTAAGCTCAACGTCCTGCTTAACGCCTCTTTTAGCTTTCATCTCATCGATCAGTTCTTCAAAATATTTTTTACCGACTTCCATAACTACATCAGAATACATCTGAATGAATCTTCTGTAGCAGTCCCATGCCCAGCGTGGGTTGCCGGATTTCTCAGCAAGTACATTTACAACATCTTCATTTAATCCAAGGTTCAGGATGGTATCCATCATACCAGGCATAGAAGCTCTTGCACCAGAACGAACGGAAACAAGCAGAGGATTTTCTTTATCACCGAATTTCTTTCCGGTAATTCCTTCCATTTTGGTGATTGCTTCCATGATCTGAGCCATAATCTCGTCATTGATCTGTCTTCCGTCTTCATAATACTGTGTGCAAGCCTCTGTAGTGATAGTGAAGCCCTGCGGTACCGGAAGACCCAGGTTTGTCATTTCAGCAAGGTTGGCACCTTTACCACCCAGAAGGTTTCTCATATTAGCATTACCTTCTGTAAACATGTAAACCCATTTTGCCATTTTACATTTTCCTCCTAAATTATTGTTCTTTAAACATGAATCTCTATGTTTCTTTACGCACATAGTTATTTTAAAGAGTTTGTGCCAATTCGTCAAGGATTATCTGTCAAAATCGGGTATTTTTTTCACAAATATAATAATATTATTTTCTGTTTCCGCTTTTTGCTTTTTTCATATTTAAAACAAGATGTCTGGGCATACCGTTTACCATAATAGGCTGATAATCACCCTGGATCAGTGGTTTGATATAATCAATAAAATCTTTTGTCACATTTGTGGCATCCTTATTCATCCATTCTCTGGGAACAAGTTTCTCCTCATTTGCGATGCGGTGGACATCATAGATTCCGGTAGCTGCCATATAAGGGTCATCAGACACACGGTCAATGACAACCATTTTTCCTGTATCCCCTTCATCTGCTGCCTTTACTGCAGCACCACCTACCATAAATGCCTCATCAATATCTACTCTGGATGCCATATGGGAAGCGCTTCTCTGTAATGTGGACAGTTCCACTGCCCTTGTTTTACATCCGCATTCTGCTGCCAGAAAATTGGCAAGATAAGTGGCGGTTCCCTGAAGCTGTTTATGTCCGAATGCATCCACATAATCTCCCACATTGCCAAGTTCACACACGTATCTTCCATCTGCCAGTCTGATTCCTTCTGAAACTGCAATAACAACAGAAGATTTTTTCTTCAGAAGCTCCTTTACTTTAAGGAGGAATTTATCAATATCGAATGGAACCTCTGGAAGATATATAAGATCCGGTCCGTCACAGTCTTCAGATTTGGCCAGAGCTGTGGCACCTGTAAGCCATCCTGCATTACGTCCCATGATTTCCATAATGGTGATCATATTTTTCTTATATGTGAGGCCCTGGGCATCACGGATCACTTCCTTGGTAGATGCACCGATGTATTTGGCAGCACTTCCAAAACCAGGTGTATGGTCCGTCAGTGCAAGGTCATTGTCAATTGTTTTGGGAACGCCAAGGAATTTCTGAGTCTGTCCTGTAAGAATGGCATAATCAGACAGTTTTTTGATAGTATCCATAGAATCATTACCGCCAATATAGATAAAAGCATCAATATCCAGCTTATTCAGAATATTGAATATCTTTTCATATATTGCTTTATCTTCATGGATTTCCGGAAGTTTATAACGGCAGGAACCAAGAAAAGCTGAAGGTGTTCTCTTCAGAAGTTCTATGTCAAGTTCAGAATGTATCTGTGTAGAAAGATCAATATACTGTTCATCCAGAAGTCCCTGAACTCCATGAAGCATACCATATACTTTATCAAAACCTCTTTCGATAGCATTTTTATAAACACCTGCAAGACTGGAATTGATCACAGATGTAGGACCGCCGGACTGTCCCACAATTATATTTCTTTTTTTCGCCATTTTGAATATCCTCCTCATATCGTGTAAAATTCATTTGGGTAAATTGTAACAAATATTTCTTTTTACGTCAATGTATGATTGTTATATTTTAACATCATTCTTTATGATATACTTTAGTTGTCTGTAAGTATTTCTACATATATTAATAAGGAGGATTCCTATATGCTTCAAACCATTGAAAATGAATTTCTGAAAATATCAGTGAACGACCATGGTGCAGAACTTTGCAGTATTTTTGATAAAAAGAACGGCCGTGAAGTAATCTGGCAGGCAGATCCCACATACTGGAAGCGTCATGCTCCCGTACTTTTTCCAAATGTAGGACGTCATTATCAGGATCACTACCGTATAAATGGCCGGGAATATTCATCCAGCCAGCACGGTTTTGCACGGGACAGCGAATTTACCTGCAAGGAAGTTTCAAAAAATTCCATCACTCATTGTCTGAAATCATCAGAGCAGACCCGAAGAAACTATCCTTTTGATTTTGAACTGGTGATCCGCCATACCATAGAAAACAACAAAATCAGCATAAACTGGGAAGTATCCAACGCAGGAAAGGACACTATGTATTTCACCATCGGAGGACATCCGGCATTTAATGTTCCTGTGGGTGGAATCGGGCGAAAAGAGGACTACTCTCTTTTCTTTGACGGCCAGGATTCTCTTACATATTTTCTCCTTGATCCTTCTTCCGGAACAGCCGTCACCGACAGCATAAAAACCCTGAAGCTGAGTCATGGAACCTGTCCTGTGGATGCTCATATGTTTGATCATGATGCACTTATTTTCGATCACCAGATTGAAAAAGCCGGCATAGCCTTGCCTGACGGTACACCATATCTGGAAGTAACCTGCCCGGGCTTTACAAACTTCGGAATCTGGTCTGTTCCCGGTTCCTCCTTCATTTGTCTGGAACCCTGGATGGGCAGATGTGATGATTTTGGATTCACTGCATGCATATCTCAAAAAAATGATATTAATGTCCTTGCACCGGAAGCTGTTTTTCATGCTTCCTACCAGATAACCATCTACTGATTGAATACAAAAATTTACAGGAGGAATTCTGATGACAAAAGAAGAATTTCAGAAATTATCAGATAATATTATATTGCTTGATGGAGCTACCGGATCCAATCTGATGGCTTCTGGGATGCCCCGGGGCACCTGTACGGAATCCTGGGTGCTTGAGCACAGGGAAGTACTCCAGAATCTACAGAAAGCTTATGTAAAAGCCGGAAGCCAGATCGTATATGCTCCTACTTTTGGAGGAAACAGATACAGCCTTTCACTTCACGGTCTGGAGAACCGTCTTTCAGAAATAAATCAAAGGCTTGTGGAAATTTCCCGGGAAGCAGTGGGACATAATGTATATGTGGCAGGTGATATCACAACCACCGGAAAGATGATGTCTCCTGCAGGAGATATGACATATGAGGCAGCATATGAAGCATACTGTGAACAGATTAAAATTCTGGCAGACTGTGGTGTGGATCTGATCGTGGCAGAAACAATGATCAACATAGAAGAAACGCTGGCCGCACTGGATGCAGCAGGTTCCGTATGTTCTCTTCCGGTTATGTGTACCATGACAGTGGAAGCAGACGGAAGTATATTCAGCGGTGGAAACGCTGTGGAAGCTGCCATTGCACTGGAGGGTGCAGGGGCCTGTGCTGTGGGAATCAACTGTTCTGTAGGCCCGGATCAGCTTGTGTCTGTGGTAAGGAATATTAAAGAAAATGTTTCTGTTCCTGTAATTGCAAAGCCAAATGCAGGAATGCCCATAATTGATGACATGGGAAATGCTATTTATAAAATGAACGCTCAGGAATTTGCCAGACACATGAAAGTACTGACAGACAATGGTGCTTCCATAATTGGAGGCTGCTGCGGTACGACTCCTGAATTCATACAGGAACTGAATCATATGCTTGGAAGATAAATTAAAGGGGCAGATTCACATCCGCCCCTTCTTCTTATTTTACTTTAATGGCTTTTCTTGGACACATTTCCTGACAGCAGAAACACCGGATACATTTTTTGTAATTGTATACGGGAGGTTTATCCCTGCCCTGTGTAAAATCCACAGCTTTTCCCGGAACAGGACAGCTCTGGACACAGATCCCACACCGGATGCATTTCTCAGTATCTATATATGGCTTCTTCTGAAAAATATTCAAAGCTCTGGCCATCCTTGTCCAGATATTTCTCCTGACTATTGTTCTATCCACGTTAAAATCCGGATTTCCATATTTTTGCACTGCTTCAGACATGGAAATTTCCCCGTCCGGTGTCAGAAGAGTAATCTGATCTTCTCTGAAAGTTCCCAGTCCCATTTTCTCACCATGATAATTGGTGGGTACCATCTCCGGATCAAGATAGATCAGATGGCAGAATACGCTGTCAAGGGCCACCGGATCCAATGACATGAGCATCACATTCATATGCACAGGATCTCCTGATCCAGGTCCGTTTCCTTCCATAGCCACAATTCCATCCATAATATAAAGATCAGGATGAACGAATCTTGTAAGATCCACCAGCATTCTTGCAAAGCTGTCCGCACTTGGATACTGGGTATGACCCTTGGTTTTATTCAGTCCATATACGAATCCATAGCTGTTTTTCACGGCTCCTGTCACACGTTCCAGAGCATGGGTCTTCATTTTACATAAAGAAACAATACAATCCTGTTCCAGAAGTTCCTTTGGCAGGACGAATTCCTTAGCCTGTATTCCCTGGGGATACTCCACATGAACTCCCTCGGAATAGTCAACAGCGGGAATTTTATATCTGTCAAGATATGTGTCCATACCTGTATCACGTATCACGGCATGAGTACTTCCGTGGCCGCAGGAATCTGCCAGAATAATATTCTCATACCCCTCCTCCCGCAATATACGGGCAAAAGCGCCTACAACTACAGGATGAGTAATGACAGCTTTTTCTACTTCAGCTCTCTTGAGAAGATTTGGTTTAAGCAGGATTTTTTTATCCCTGGGAATCAGTGTGTCAAGGCCTCCAAGAAGCTTCAGGCCCTCTTTGAGCAGTTCGTATACTGTCTGTTCCTCATATTCCCCACATGGAAGCAGAACCACTTTACTTTTCATATTTTTCTCCTATTTTTCGCACGTACTTATTGTAGCCTGGCGAAGAGCTCTCCTTACAGGCAGGATACAGGCAGGTACGACCGAAAGGCCATCCACTCCCATTCTGAGAAACATTTCTGTCAGTGCAGTGTCCGCTGCCAGCTCACCACATATATATACAGGCCTGTTTTCTTCATGTCCTGCATCTATGACCATTTTGATCATACGCAGAACTGCCGGATGATGATCATTATATTTATTTCTGAGCAGAGGATTCTGTCTGTCCATTGCCAGCGTATACTGAGTAAGATCATTTGTGCCAAGGCCCAGAAAATCCACTCTTCTGGCAAGCTCCCTGCTGATCATAACTGCGGCAGGGGTTTCAATCATAATACCTGTTTTGATTTTTTTATAAGGAACGTTTTTCTCATCCAGCCCTTCTGTCACTTCCCGGACAATTTTCTCAATTTCATCCATCTCTTCTTCCGATGTGATCATGGGATACATCATTGCAAGATTTCCATAAGCACTAGCCCGAAAAATAGCCCGAAGCTGTGCTTTAAACATTTTCTTTCTATCCAGGCATAACCGGATACCTCTGTTTCCCATTATAGGATTGATCTCATCGGGAATATTAAGATAGGGTGCCTGTTTATCCGCGCCAAGGTCTGAAGTGCGGATCACAGCCAGTCTGTCTCCCATAGTTTCTGCGATTTTTCTGTATGCCAGGAAAAGTTCATTTTCCCTTGGATAATTCTCTCTCCCAAGATATTGAAATTCGCTTCTGAGAAGACCGATTCCGGCAGCACGATAAAACAGCACGCTGTTTAAATCGTCCATATTTCCTATGTTGGCAAAGATAGCTACCTTTTTCCCGTCTCTGGTAATATCGGGTTTATCTCTCAGCTTGAGCAGCTCCTCTTTTTCCTCCAGATCTGCCTGTCTTCTGATTTCATATTCCTTAAGCAATTCTCCATCCGGGTTAATATACAGCGTTCCTGTATATCCATCTACGATAGCACACTGTCCATCCCATTCCGTGTCTGTATCGATTTCCACCAGCGCAGGAATATTCATTGTCTTGGCAAGAATAGCTGCGTGGGAAATATCCGATCCCTGATGCGTCACCACAGCCAGAAGCTTATCTTTATCCATCTCCATAAGCTCTGTTGGAGTTATATTTTCCGTAACCAGAATCACAGGATCTGGTCCAAGATCAATCCTTGGAGAAAATCCTCCAAGCTCACTGATCAGTCTGTCAGAAATTTCGCAGATTCCGGCAATCCGCTCTTTAATAGCGGGTTCTTCCAGATTTCTGAATGTAGAGGAGATCTCATCTCTTGTAGTCATAACTGCATATGCAGAATTCACTTTTTCCGAACGTATCATACTTTCAATCGCCTGCTGGAAACTCTTTCCCTCCAGAAGCTTCTTCTGGTTCAGAAAAAGTTCGGCCTGAGATTCTGACACTGTACAGTTCTCTTCATATAACCGCGTAAGCTGCTCCATCACTTTCAGACGGGCCTGCTGAAAAATTGTAATTTCCTCTTTTATATCTGTAATTTCATACTGGTGAACCTGATATTCGCTTTTATGATAATACAGTATTTTACCCACAGCAATTCCGGAGAATGCTCCGGTTCCTTTATATACTTCCATAAAAACATCTGCCTCACAATTATTTATTTGGCTTTTACTTTTGTCCAAAGCTCAGCGTACTTCTGTTTTACCTTCGGTTTCTGATAAGCAAAGATTTCATTTTCAGGGTTTTCGGCATCGGGAATGTAAGAAGTAATTCCCTTATATGTCCCTGAGACCATATTGTCAAATGCACTCTTTACAGTAGAAGTATATCCTATTTCTTCTGTATTTGAAAGAGCCGATTGATCACTGATCATAAAATTAATAAAATTATGGGCAAGTTCTACTTCATTACAATCTTTTGTGATCACCATGGCATCATACCACAGATTGGTTCCCTGATCAGGAGTGTAGTATTCCATATTTGGATTTTCACTGATAATATAGGATGCATCGCCTGAATATACTACAGCCATAGCTCTGTTTCCGGATATCATGTTATCGATCACATCATCTCCTGCATAAATAGGATCCATAGTATCTCTCTGATCGATCAGCCACTGATAAGCTTCCTCAATCTCTTTTTCATCCGTAGTATTCATAGAATACCCCAATGCTTTCAATGCGATCATAAAGGAGTCTCTTTCCGAATCATACATATAAATATTGCCTTTATACTTTGGATTACGCAGAATATTCCATCCTTCCTTAAGGTCAGCTTCATCTACTACTGTCCTGTCATACAGGATTCCAACCGTTCCCCAGAAATACGGACAGGAATAACGATTGCCTGGATCATAGCTCTTGTTTAATACTTCATCCATCAGATTCTTTTTATTTGGAATCAGTTTCCAGTCCAGAGCCTGAAGATACTCTTCCTTGATCAGACGCTGAATCATATAATCGGAAGGAATCAGAACATCGTATGTCTCACCGCCGGATAATTTAGTATACATCATCTCATTAGATTCAAAGGTTTCATAAACTACCGAGCAATTATATTCTTTCTCAAACTCCTCTACCAGGTTCATATCAATATATTCACCTGCATTATACACTTTCAGTACATGGCCTGATTTTGCCACGTATCCCCATTTGATCATTCCAACGCAGACAACTGCAGCCAATGCCACAGACAGAACTCTTCTTACCGTCTTATTCATTTTCTTTGACTTTTTCTTTATAGCCGGTAAAATCCTGCCTATCAGAAGCACCAGAATAATAACTGCAATTACAATGGTAGACAGCGCATTGATCGTAGGATTAATACGTTTAGTCATATTATAAACAACTATGGATATATTTTTTACTCCGTTTCCGGATACAAAATAAGAAATCACAAAATCGTCAAAGGACATGGTGAATGCCAAAAGTGCACCGGCAAATATGCCTTCCTTTATCATTGGCAGAATGACCTTAGTCAATGCCTGATAAGGGGTCGCTCCAAGATCCATGGCAGCATTGGCAAGGTTAGGATCCAATGCTCTTACCTTGGGATAAACACTTGTGATCACGTAAGGAGTACAAAATGCAATATGGGCAAGAAGCATAGTCAGATACCCTTTTCTCATACCCAGAGAAGAAAACAAAAGCATAAGGCTGATTGCTGTGACGATCTCCGGATTCAGAATCGGAATGCTGTTGACATTAAGTAAAATCTCCTTGATGATCTTCTTTGACTTGGAAAGCCCGATGGCCGTCATTGTCCCAAGTACTGTGGAAACCACCGTTGCGATCAGTGCAATGGTTACGGACACATAAACTGCCTGGATCACTTCTCCATTCTTAATAAGTTCCTCATACCAGCGAAGGGAAAATCCCGTAAATCTGGTCAGGGACTTGGAAGAATTAAAAGAAAAGAACATAGTGACAAGTATAGGCAGATAAAAGAATGCCAGGCACAGTACAACATATAAAATTGAGAAAAATTTATTTTTTCGTTTCATACTGTCCCTCCTTAATCATCCTTGTCCATTTTTTTCATCAGTCCCATAAATATCAGAATGATCACTGCCAGAATGAGAGAAATGGCACTTCCGAAATTCCAGTCTCCTACTGAGATAAACTGAGATTCAATCAGGTTTCCAATAAGCATATACTGTCCGCCTCCCAGAAGCTTGGGAATAACGAATGTGGAGATTGATAACAGAAAAACCATCATTATTCCATTTAAGACTCCTGGAATAGACAGCTTCCAGATAACTTTTACGAAGGTCTGGAATCTGTTTGCTCCCAGATCATAGGCAGCCTCTATCAGCGATTTATCCATTTTACTTAAGGATGTATGAATGGGAATGATCATAAAGGGCATAAAATTACATACCAGTCCCACAATAACGGAAAAATCTGTATACATCATTGTCACCGGAGATATCCCTAAGAATGACAGAAGATGATTGATGATTCCGTTGTCTGCCAGAAGATTCATCCATGCATAGGTACGAAGAAGCATATTGATCCATTCCGGAACAGTCACCAGCAGGATCAGAAGACTCTGTGTTCTCTCAGGACATCTGGAAATAATAAATGCAAGGGGATATCCAAGCACAAGACAGATCACTGTAGTGAGAATTCCAAGTTTAAACGACTTGAAAATCACGCTCATATAAGTTGCTTCCAGAAATTTCTTAAAATTATCGAAAGTAAAAGACAGAGTCAGAACCTCATTGCCCTCCTCGGTAAAGGCATATAACGCAATCAGAATCAGCGGGATAACAATGATCACAAATGCCCACACAAGATAAGGTTTAATCATATGTTTATACTGTTTCATCAATAATTCCCCATCTTGCACATAACATGGATGTCTTCAGGCCCGAATTTCAGTCCCACTTCCCTTCCAACATCCGCATAGTCTGTCGTATGCACCATATAAGTCCGAAGTTTGGTTTCAACAAGGATCTCATAATGAACTCCCTTAAAAGTTATATTTCGGACAATGCCCCTGATTTTTGCATCCGACGGATCCACAATATCCAGATCCTCCGGGCGGAGCACCACTTCTATTTCCTCATTGTCTTCAAATCCCTTATCCACACATTCAAATTCAAATCCGTCAAATTTCACCAGATAATCCCTGATCATAGTGCCCTCAATAATATTGGATTCTCCAATGAAGCCTGCCACGAAACGGTTCTCGGGTTCATTATAAATATCTATGGGAGTTCCGATCTGCTGGATTTCGCCATTATTCATGACAACAACCGTATCTGACATAGAAAGTGCCTCTTCCTGATCGTGAGTCACATAAATAAATGTAATTCCTACTTCCTGCTGGATTTTTTTCAGCTCCACCTGCATCTGCTTACGGATCTTGGCATCCAGGGCTCCCAAAGGTTCATCCAGAAGAAGGACCTTAGGCTCATTTACAAGTGCCCGGGCAATAGCCACTCTCTGCTGCTGTCCTCCTGACAGAAGTGTCACGTCTCTTTTTTCAAATCCCTCTAAGCCTACCATTTTCAGCATTCTTTTTACTTTCTGGGAAATCACGGTCTTATCCATTTTCTTCAGATTAAGCCCGAATCCAATATTTTCCTCCACATTTAAATATGGAAAAAGAGCATATTTCTGGAATACGGTATTTACTTCTCTTTTATAAGGAGGAAGTTTGGAAATTTCTATCCCGTTAAACAGCACTTCCCCACTGCTTGGTTCTTCAAAACCTGCGATGATTCTCAGTGTGGTAGTCTTTCCACACCCGCTGGGACCAAGAAGCGTGAGAAATTCCTTTTCGTAAATATCCAGATTAATCCCACGCAAAACCTGCTGATCATCAAAATTCTTTGTCAGATTTTTAATCTCGATGAGTTTGTTCATTGCCCTTTCCTCCTAATGTAGTTTATTTTTCTTCCTTCTTAAGAAAGAATAAATCAGAAAAACAAGCAGCGTTACAGCCAGCAAAACCGTACAGAGAGCATTAATTTCCGGCGTCACCCCCGTCTTAAGCTGGGTATACACTTTAATCGGCAGTGTAGAGACACGGGGACCATTAACAAAAATACTGATCACCACATCATCCATAGACATGGCAAAAGCCAGCAGGGAACCGGATAATACTCCAGGCATAATTAACGGAAGTGTAATATCAAGGAAAGCTCTCATTGGGCCTGCTCCCAGATCCCTGGCTGCCTCTTCAAGAGCGGGATCCATTCCCGCAAGTCTTGCTTTCACTTCCATCAATATATAAGGAACACAGAAAACTGTGTGTCCGATCAGAAGAGTCAGCATTCCAAAAGGCAGCTTAAGCATATAAAAAAATGCCATGAGAACCATCCCCAGTATGATCTCAGGAACCATAAGAGGAAGAATAGAAATATACTCCATGATTCCTTTCGTTTTCCAGTGAACCCCGGCTAATCCCACAGCACCAAGAGTGCCGATCACAGCACTGACAAGACAGCTTGACACTCCCAGAATCAGACTGTTACAAAGAGCCTCAAGGAGAGCGCTGTTATGAATCAGCGCTTCGTACCATTTCAGGGAAAAACCTGTAAATCTGACAGGAAGTTTTGATTCATTAAATGAAAAAATAATCACAACTGCAATGGGAAGATACATCAGAAAAAAATTCAGACCCAGATAGAAATTCCCAAATTTTGAATTTTTTTTCACCTTATTTCCTCTACTTTCTTTACATTTGTCATTTTCTTATAGATTATAATCAGAATCGTTGTAAGTACCATCATAACCACTGCAAGAGCAGCCGCAAAAGGCCAGTTGTTCCCTCTTGTCATCTGATCCTGGATCAGACTTCCCACAAGAACGATTTTATTTCCTCCCAGTATATCTGCAATAAAAAACAACCCCATAGATGGAATAAATGTCAGGATCACACCTGCCATAAGTCCGAGAAGTGTAAGTTTCAGCGTCACAGTAAAAAATGCTTTTATACCGGAAGCCCCAAGATCTCTGGCTGCTTCCACATAGGTCCAGTCCAGCTTTTCTGCGCTGGAATATACAGACATAACCATAAATGGCAGCAATACATAAACCATACCAACAATAATAGCCGGATAACTGTACAGGATGGATAATGGTTCCTTAATGATTCCAAGCTTCAGTAAAATAAAATTCAACAGACCTTTTTTCTGCATAATTATGATCCACCCGTAAAGGCGTATCAGTGAATTTACCCAGAATGGAATGGTAAGGAAAATCTGGGCTTTTTTCTTCTTTTTATCTGGAAGCCTTGCCATAAAATATCCGAAAGGATAACCAATGAGTATAATGGCTGCAGTACTTACAAGTGCAAGTTTCAAAGACTGAACCACTGTTTTCAGATAAACGGGTTCAAAAATCTTTCTATAATTATCCAGAGTAAATTTCCAGGTAAAGCCGTAACCTGCATTAGGAGTTGCAAAACTTAAGGCAGCCACATAAACAAGTGGGAAGACTACAAAAACCACAGTAAAAATATATAAGGGCAGAACCATCCAGGCAGATCTGTTTTTATGACTGTTCATTCAAATCCTCCATGTCCACAAGAACCGCATCTTCCGGCAGAAAGCTTATATTTACTATCTGTCCCTCCGATACATCCGCATCAATTCCATATCTGCTGGCAATCACCTGAGTATTGTCCGAAAGATGCAAAGTCACCCTGAGCTGTCCTCCTGCGAAATTCTTCTCCACAACTTTAGCCTTAAGTCCCTGTTTCTTTTCGTCAAGCATGATCTTCTCGCTTTTCACTGCAAGAGTTACTTTGTCTCCCGGGTTCAGATGAATTTCACCTGTTTTCACCGTTATACATTCCGTCCCAATACCGACAGATGCCTGATCTTCCTTAACACTTCTGACCGTTCCATGCAGAATATTTGAATTTCCTACAAAAAACGCCACATAACTTGTTTTCGGATGATTATATATCTCGTCCGGAGTGCCTATCTGTTCAATTTTTCCCTGATTCATGACCGCAATTCTGTCAGACATATTAATTGCTTCTTCCTGATCATGAGTAATATAGATAAACGTAAGGCCCAGTTTCTTCTGAAGATGCTTAAGCTCCACCTGCATAGTACGACGAAGCTGCAGATCAAGGGCTCCCAGAGGCTCATCCAGAAGAAGAACTCCTGGATGATTGGCAAGTGCCCTGGCAATGGCCACTCTCTGGCGCTGACCCCCGGATAGTTCTGCTGGTCTTCGCTTCTCATATCCCTGAAGCTGAACTAGCTCAAGCATTTCTGCTACTTTTTTCCGTATTTCCCCTTTTGGAACTTTACGGATTTTTAATCCGTAGCCTATATTTTCTGCAACATTCATATGGGGAAATAAAGCATAATTCTGAAAAATGGTATTCACATTTCTCTGATTGGGTTCCAGATCAGTAACATCCTGTCCATCAAGAAAAACTCTGCCTTCATCCGGCTGCTCCAAT
>JAQYGS010000033.1 GCA_028722515.1 Clostridia bacterium
AATATTGGCTTCATATGGAAAATATTCTGCCTCATAAACTTTCTGATTTTATTAGAGACTATATGCAAGGAATTTTCAGATGCTCTTATCCAGTAGCATCCGAGGCAAATTATAAAAAATTGTATGGCATTTTCAAAAATAATTTTAAAGGGAAAAATTCACAGAGCCTTTTGCAAGAACTCTCTGGATATTCTGACATATACAAATATGTGATTTCTGATTCTTCATGTGGAAATGAGAATATTGACAAACAATTGTCTGATTTAAGAAAGATCAAAGTTACTACGTCATATTCGTTTGTTATGATGCTAATGAGCGAAAGAGAGCAAAAAAAGTTTACTGATGTGGACATCATAGATATCTTGGAAGCTTTTAATATTTACTGCTTAAGAAGGCGTATTATGGGTCTTACAAGCGGAGAAAATAAAGTTTTTCCAACTTTAGTAAATCAGATTAAAGATTTGGAGCAGGCGGATGATAAAAAGTTAAAAATGTTTGAAATCTTATCAAAGCAAGAGAGTATGCTTAGACTTCCAAATGATATTGAACTTACAAGATATATGGAAACTATGAATTTTTCAAATTTTCAATATTGTAAATTTATTTTGTCATTAATTGAAGAAAAATTAACAAAAAATCGACCGGATCTAACTGATAAAAAATTGCAATTAGAACATATAATGCCCCAAAAATTGAATGAGAAATGGAAGATCGATCTTGGATCGAACTATGATAATATTCACCAGACTTATGTAAATACTATTGGAAACTTAACATTGATTCGACATAATCAGGAATTAGGACAGAAGCCGTTCATAGAAAAAAAAGATATATACGAAAATCATGCTGGTCTGCAGATCGCAAGGACAAAGATAACAGATAAAGAAAGCTGGAATGAAGATTCTATTAAAGAGAGAACTAATTGGATGATCGAGTTTTTACTAGAAGAAGTCCTTCCAATTCCGGATCAGATGCGTAAGGTTAACAATTTTAATGTAAAAAATATAAAAGGTCTTTCCTTTCAGAGTTTACAGTTAATCGGACTTGATATCAATTTTATTTATGATCCGACCATTACGGCTCATGTAATTAATGATAAAGAAGTCGAATTTGAAGGAACTAAATGGAAGTTGTCTCCACTGACGCGAGAAATTCAAACTCGACGTGGTGCTGTTAATAAATCGGGTGCATATCAGGGAGCTCAATATTGGGAATACGATGGGATTAAATTGGCAGATATTATATAATGAGGTCAAAATAAGGGGCTTGCTAGACTTTTTATGGGACACCTATTTGAGGAGTTGAATGATGCATATGATGTAAGGGAGCCAATAGAGGTTAGAGTGAAAAAAGAAATGATTGAAATTGTAAGTTTCCCAAGTCCAGATCGTTTTGTTACCCAGGAAGGCTTGAGAAGGTATTAGGTGTCAAATCGCTGTTATAGAAATCGTTGAATTGGAGATATTCTTAAAGAATTGCATTTGACAGAAGGCAGAAACACTGAATTTGGGAAAATCCTTAGGGCACTTGAGGAGAATAAAACTTTTCATTGTATTCTACCATACGCTGGACAGACCGTTTGCAGTCATTTACAGTACCTGTCTCCAATGCTATCTTGAAGCTGGAGAATAGAAAATATGCAGGTACTTTATATTAGATATGGAATCACTTGACGAGGACACCATGAAGCAGGATGGGACTTTAATATATTATAATAAAAATGCAGCCGATTTTATTAAGACAACGCAAGGGGTAGATTTTCATCAGATTCAGGATATTTTTTTGTCGTATCTGCCTGAAGGAGCTTCTATTCTGGATTTTGGCTGTGGATCGGGCCGGGATGCAAAGCGTTTCAAGGATTTAGGATATGAGATTACAGCTGTGGATGGCTCAGAAGAACTTTGTAAAGTGGCTGCAAAGTACATAGGAATTCCGGTGAGGAAGATGTTATTTCAGGAACTGGATGAGCAGGAAAAATATAATGGAATATGGGCTTGTGCATCCATTCTTCATTTATCAAAAAACGAACTTCCGGATGTTCTTCAAAAGATGTGCCGTGCATTGAAAAACAATGGAATTATTTATACTTCGTTTAAATATGGTACTTTTGAAGGTGAAAGAAACGGACGTTATTTTACAGATCTTACAGAGGACAGTTTTAGGATACTATTAAGATCTGTCAGAGGATTATCGGTTGAAAAGCTGTGGCTGACTGGTGATGTCAGAGAAGACAGGGGAAATGAGAAATGGTTGAATATCATACTCCGGAAGAGGGATATCCGTTAAGGATTGAAAAACAATATTATAATAATCTGGATATCGAGGGTTTCTCGCAGATGATGAAAGATCCATCTTACTGTTATAAGTTTTACTGGCTGGAGGCTATTGTGCATCTGATTTCGGAGGGAGTCCAGGAAACAACATTTAATGATATTATTGATGAAATGATTGTAAATGCCTGGTATTCAGTACGGGAATTTCATATTCATCTCAGCGGAATGCAGGCAGATGGACTTGTACGGGATGGACTGGAACGGGCGGTTTTGCTATTGGCCAGGCTTAGTGATCTTCCTTCCAATGCATCCGGAATAGAAATTAAAAATGCAATAAAGAAGTATGCAAAAGAACTGAAACAGGCGAAAGAGCAGCTGACCAATATGGTTCCTTACAGAGCTCTTGCAGGCTTTTTTTCACGTAGTCCAGAGCCTGCTGACTGGGGAAGTGTTCGAAGATTAACGGTGTATATTCAGAAAGTTAATGATAGAATAACGCCTCTTCCCTATGTGCTGGGGAATGGCAGCAAATTAAAGAAGGAAGTCTATTTTCACCCAGACTGGATTACTATGATTCAGGATAATACGGTTAATATTCTGGGATGGATTCAGTATGAAAAAGTAAAATGGCTGCAGAATAACAATCCGGAAGTTCCTGGATTGATTTATAAATTGGCACCTATGGACGAGAAGATGCGCAAACTTTCCAATGTGAGAAAGCTGTGGGAAGGAATCCTGAAGGTTCAAGAAGTAAAGGATATTTTTACCGGAAAACCAATTGTATCCCAGCAATATGATGTAGATCATTTTATTCCCTGGTCCTTCGTGATGAACGATGAATTATGGAACTTAATGCCTGTGGATTCATCTCTGAATTCATCGAAAAGCAACAGACTTCCAAAGTGGAATCCTTTTTTTGCAGTGTTTGCCGGTAATCAGTATCTGATGTATGAACTGATTCACAAAAAACCAGAGTTGCATAAGCGTTTTGAAGCCTGTTACAGAGACAATCTTCATTCTATCTGGGCAGGCCAGGAATTGTATAAAAAGGGAAATTCAAGAGAAGAATTTTATCATATTCTGGAGAAAAATATGCGCCCGGTGTATGATTCAGCCAGAAGACAGGGGTATGAAATCTGGAACAGAGAATAACGGAAGCACTATTGATCAGGAGGTATTTATGAGAAAGGTAATTATTTATGCATCAGTGCATCATGGAAATACAAAGAAGCTGGTTGAGAGGATTGCAGCAGAATGGGATGCAGACCTGATTGATGCTGTACAGGTATCAAAAGCTGATTTATCCGGCTATGATTTGATTGGTTTCGCATCTGGTATTTATTATTCAAAGTATCATAAAAAGATATTAAAATTTGCAGAAGATAATCTGCCGGAAGGCAAGAAAATATTTCTGATCTGTACCTATGGAGGAAGTGCAAATTACAAATCCATAGAG
Organism: Clostridia bacterium; assembly: GCA_028722515.1. Taxonomy (GTDB): domain Bacteria; phylum Bacillota; class Clostridia; order Lachnospirales; family Lachnospiraceae; genus Blautia_A. Next base: position 3,730 of record JAQYGS010000033.1, read on the forward strand.
GAAATTGCAGCAAGAAAACATGCCAGCGTGATTGGAAAATTTGGCTGTAAGGGATATGACACCTTTGGGCCCTTTAAATTGATTGGAGGAGTTGCCAAAGGTCACCCGGATGAACAGGATCTGGCAAATGCAGTGGAGTTTGTGAAAAAATTATGAGATGTTTGGTTCTGGTGTTCGTAATTTGTTTAAGTACAGTAAGTTTTATTCAGGACAGGAACCGAAATTTATAGAAGGAGATGTGTTCCGAATTATTGTGCCATTGGATGATGAATATTCATTTGATTATGATATTATAGATAATAATCGTTTGGTACGAGAAAATGGAAATGCCCATAAAATGCCGATTAGTGCCGACAAAATGCCGATAAATAATTTATCGGCACAGCAAAGGAAAATTTTTGAATTTGTATCGGAAAAGAGAAAAATCACATCTCATCAGGCAGAGCTGTTACTTGATGTGAAACAGAGACGGGCAAGGATGATTCTTGGTCAGATGGTTGACCAGGGTATTCTGGAACGACAGGGTTCTTACAGAAGTACAGCATATGTTCTAAAAAGAGATTGATAAATTATACAAAATAATGTATAATTATGGTGATAAAACTCTGACGGAAAGACCTATTTCGATCCGGAAGACATTTGATATCAGGAATAATATAATTATACAGGTAGCTGTTTTTGCAGCTATCTATGTGTGCATGAAATCGTAATGTCCTTCCACAGAGTGGAGGGACTTTTTTGCGTACTTATAATACAGCAAAAATCTTTCCCGAAGATCCCAATGTTAAGAAAACGGAATACAAGAAATGAGGAAGAGAAATGTTAAAGATAGCGATTTATGGAAAAGGTGGAATAGGAAAATCTACAGTGACCAGCAACCTGGCAGCGGCTTTTGCAAGTATGGGGAAACGTGTGATCCAGATCGGCTGTGACCCGAAGGCAGATTCTACCATTAACCTGCTGGGAGGAGAGCCTTTGCTTCCGGTTATGAATTATATGAGGGAGCAGGATGAGGAGCCACAGACCATTGAGGAGATTTCAAGAGTGGGATTTGGAGGCGTTCTGTGTATTGAGACAGGAGGCCCCACACCGGGGCTTGGATGTGCAGGGCGCGGAATCATTGCCACATTCCAGCTTCTGGAGGAACTGGAATTGTTTGAGACCTGGGAACCGGATATTGTTTTATATGATGTCCTTGGGGATGTGGTCTGTGGAGGATTTGCCGCACCTATCCGGGAGGGATATGCAGAGAAAGTAGTGATCGTCACATCTGGAGAAAAAATGGCCCTCTATGCGGCCAATAACATCTATCAGGCAGTGAAGAATTTTGAAGATCGTAATTATGCCACAGTGAGCGGCATTATCCTGAATCACAGAAATGTGGAAAATGAAATAGAAAAGGTAAATAATTTCGCACAGAAAAATCATCTGAGAATACTGGGAGAAATACCCAGGAGTAACGATATCACCCGTTATGAGGATCAGGGAATGACTGTGATACAGGGCGACCCCGAACTTGAAGTAAGCAGGATATTTATGAAACTGGCAGAGGATTTATTAAAGGAAGAGGAGAGATAGATGAATACGTCCCCTTTTTATCAGACAACCAGACAATTGGCAGAGGAAGGACTGGACAGACTGCCCAAAGCATACCGGACAAATACACACCTGATTTACAGTTCACCTGCTGCATTGGCATTTAATTCACCTGGAGCAGAAGGATTCGGGGTAAAGAGAGCCGGGCTTGCAATACCGGATTCCATTATGCTTCTGGTATCACCGGGATGCTGCGGAAGGAATACTACAGGGCTTGGAAACGCGTCAGCCTATAAAGGAAGAATGTTTTACCTGCAGATGGAGGAGACAGATCTGGTTACAGGAAGACATCTGAAGAAAATTTCCAAAGCTGTAGAGGAAATTGTAAATACATGCAAAAAGAAACCCTCGGTTGTGATGATCTGTATTACCTGTGTAGACGCACTGCTTGGAACGGATATGGAGCGTGTGTGCCATAAAGCTGAGGAAGCTGTAGGAATTCCTGTCAGACCGTGCTACATGTATGCACTGACCAGAGAAGGAAGAAAACCGCCTATGGTGCATGTGAGACAGTCTTTATATTCTTTGCTTGAGCCCAGGAAAAAACGGGGAACCAGCGTAAATCTGCTGGGATATTTTGGCCCGTTGCAGAAAGACTGTGAGCTTTATGTTTTATTAAAGAGCATCGGAGTAAAGCAGATCAGGGAACTGCCACGATGCAAAGACTATGAGGAATACCTGTCTATGGCAGAAGCGAACTTCAATCTTGTTTTAAACCCGGAAGCAAGATGTGCAGCCACGGATCTGGAGAAACGACTGAAAATTCCCTTTATTGAACTGAGAAGGCTGTTCCAGATCGATAAAATATCCAGCCAGTATGGGGCACTGGCAGCAGCACTGGGAGTAACGTTTGAAGATGAGCCTTACAGGGAGAAGGCTATGGAAGCAGTGGCACACTTTAAAGAAGTGCATCCGGATGCCATCTTTGCAGTAGGAGAATTTATGAACGGAGATGCATTTGAGATGGCCCTTGCACTGGTGAAATATGGATTTGGGGTAAAGGCAGTGTACGGCACACCTGGAGAAGAAAACTGGAACTTCATATCCCAGCTTTCCCAGCTAAGCCCTGAGACTAAGGTTTATTCCAACCTGGATCCTTCTATGATTTTTTACCGGCCGGAGGATAAGATCGATTTTGTCATTGGAAAAGATGCAGCTTATTATAACAGGAATGTTCCTGCAGTGTTGTGGCAGACAGACGTACAGCCTTTTGGCTATGCAGGAGTAAGACTCTTGTTTGAGAAACTTTCAGAGGCAGGAAAGGGGGCATAAAAAATGAGAGGGTTACGAAAATATCTTCCGCCTTTTGCCCCGGATATCTCTGGAGCTTCTTCCGTTCTATATGAGATGGGAGGAATTCTGGTGATCTGCGATGCGGGAGGATGTACGGGAAATGTGTGCGGATTTGATGAGCCACGATGGTTTCTGCAGAGAAGCTGTATTTTCAGTGCAGGCCTTCGTGATATGGATGCAATATTTGGAAAAGACGACAAGCTTGTGGAAAAACTTACTGAGGCGGCCAGACAGATAGAAGCAGCCTTTGTCTGTCTGATCGGCACACCGGTTCCGGCAGTGATCGGAACAGATTATCAGGCGCTGAAAAGAATGGCTGAGAAGAAGATTAAACTTCCTGTACTGACCATAGAGACATCAGGAATTCGCCAGTATGATGCAGGAGAAGAAATGGCCTACATAGAACTGTTTCAGACATTTGCAACAGAGAAAATGGAAACGGAAAAAGGAAGAATCGGAGTGATCGGAGCCACCCCTCTGTCGGTCAGCAGCCTTCAGATAAAGAAGAAGCTGCAACGTGCACTGGGAGAAGACAAGCACATTGTGTGTTATGGAATGGGCGATGGTCTGGATATGGTCCGCCAGGCATCAAAAGCAGAAAAAAACCTGGTACTTTCTCCTTCGGGCATCAAGGCGGCAGAGTATCTGAAAGAAAGCTTTGGAACACCATATGAGGTTGGATATCCTGTGGCTGCGGAATTTTTTTCCCATGTAATGTTTCCGGATGAAGGGAAAGAGTGGAAAGTATTGATCGTCCATCAGCAGGTTCTTGCCAATGAGGTACGCAGATTTCTTCGTGAAAAACTGGGAGAGCATATTCAGGTTACAGTTGCCAGCTTCTTTATGCTGAAGCCGGAATTGAAGGAACAGGGAGATCTGGTGTTAAAGGAAGAAGCCGACCTGATCAGACTGGCAGATAAAGGAGATTACAACCTTGTGATTGCCGACAATATGATAAAGCCTGTGTTTGCGGAAAATATATCTTTTATAGATATTCCCCATTTTGCGTGTTCAGGAAGGCTGTGTGAGGAATGAAAGAGATGGCAGGGAATGTGATAACATTACAGATACGTGTATATGGCGTGGTACAGGGTGTGGGATTCAGACCCACTGTCAGCCGTCATGCAACAGCCTGCGGCATATGCGGATATGTGTGCAATAAGGGACCTTATGTGGAGATCATGGCACAGGGCACAAAGGAGCAGACGGATCATTTTCTGGAACTTTTAAGAAAAAAACCTCCCCGCAGGGCGGCGATTTTGAAGATCGACGTTCACCCACAGGAGGAAGAAGTGTCTTCCTGCAATGGATTTGAAATTATAGAAAGTGAGAAAACAAGTGGAGAGATTTTTGTTTCTCCTGATATTGCAATTTGTGATGACTGTAAAAAAGAGCTGTTTGATCCTGGAAACCGCCGTTATCTGCATCCTTTTATCAACTGTACCTGCTGCGGACCAAGGATGACTATTCTGGATGCACTTCCCTATGACAGGGAAAGAACCAGTATGAAAAAATTTCCCATGTGTCCCAAATGTGAGTTGGAATACAAAAACCCAGATACCAGAAGGTATGATGCTCAGCCTGTATGCTGCAAAGAGTGCGGACCTGAGGTTTATCTGCCGGGAAGCCCGAAACGGGGAAGAGATGCCATACTGGCTGCCCGTCAGACAATTGCACAAGGCGGGATTATTGCAGTAAAAGGCATTGGCGGCTTTCACCTTTGCTGTGATGCGACAAATAAGAAAGCAGTGGAAAAACTGCGCAGACTGAAAAACAGGCCTTCCAAACCTTTTGCAATTATGATGAAAGATATGGATGTGGTGCACAGGGAGTGTGAGGTTACACAGGAGCTGGAAGATATTCTCACCGGACATCAGAAACCTATTGTGTTATTAAAACGCAAAGAAACCGGTAAAGTGGCAGATATCTGTGCACCGGATAACTCCAGACTGGGTGTTATGCTTCCTTATGCACCTGTACAGCTGCTTTTGTTTCAGTACGATGATGGACTGGATATGCCGGATTGTTTTGTAATGACAAGCGGCAATGAATCGGGAGCGCCTATCTGCAGAGACGATGCAGATGCACAGGAGTCACTTTCCCGACTGTGTGATGTGATCCTTTCCAATAACCGGGATATCCGAATACGTGCAGATGATACGGTAATGGATGTTTTTGAGGGCCATCCATATATGATTCGAAGATCCAGAGGATATGCGCCCCTTCCATTTATGGTTACAGATTCTGTAGAAAATGGTAAGGACATCTGTGTACTTGGCATTGGCGGTGAATTAAAAAACAGTTTTACTCTGAAAACAGGAAATCTCTATTATCCGTCTCCTTACATTGGGGATCTGGCCGATATCAGAACGGTTCGTGCGCTGAAAGAAACCATTGGGCGTATGGAGAAGCTTCTGGAAGTAAAACCACAGGTCGTGGCATGTGATCTTCATCCATTGTATCATTCTGTTGAGGTGGCACAGGAGCTGGGTATTCCTGTGATCCAGGTGCAGCATCATTTTGCACATATTCTTTCGTGTATGGCAGAAAATGATTATCTGGATCCGGTGATCGGAGTTTCCTTTGACGGTACCGGATACGGGACGGACGGGACTATATGGGGCGGGGAGATTTTACTGGCGGACACTCACGGATTTACACGTGCCGCATCAGTCAGTCCGTTTCTGCAGATCGGCGGAGATGTATCTGCCAGGGAAGGATGGCGTATTGCCGTGTCTATGATTGCCGATATGTCAGAAAATCTGGAGGATGCATGGAATATGGCAGAGGCTCTCAATCTGTGTGACCGTCAGACATTTCAGGTACAGTATCAGATGGCAAAGCGCAGGCTGAATGGGGTAGAATCCACAAGTGCGGGCAGAATCTTTGATGCAGTCAGTGCTATTCTTGGAATCAGGAGAAGCTCATCTTTTGAAGGGGAGGCATCCATCACGCTTCAGTTCTGGGCAGAGAAATATCTGGAAAAGAAAGAGAACGGGGAAAATGAGAAACCGAAGTCAGCCGGGATAGAGCTTACCATAAAAAAAGAACAGGAAACAGAGCCAGGATTAATTCTTAACACAAAGGATCTGGTACACTGGATCATCTGTCAGAAAATAAAAGGGGAAGATACAGCCTGTCTGGCCTATGTTTTTCATCAGAAACTGGCGGAGATGATCACAGAAGCCTGCAGGAAGATCCGGGCAGATGTGGACAGAAATGTAGTTTTATTAAGTGGCGGTGTATTTCAGAATACTCTGCTTCTGGGAATGTGTAAGGGTATGCTGGAATCAGAAGGATTTCAGGTGTACATACATCATATGATTCCGCCAAATGACGGGGGAATATCAATCGGACAGGCGCTTTATGCAGCCTGTAACCCAAAGGAAAAGGAGGAGTAATACTATGTGCGTAGGAGTATCAGGAAAAGTTGTCAGGCTGCAGGCAGGGACTGCAATGGTGGATGTAAATGGAGCCAGAAGAGAAGTGTCGGCACAATTGCTCAATGATCTTCAGCCTGGAGATTATGTAATGGTTCATGCAGGAGTTGCCATTGCGAAAATCACAGATGATGATGAGGATGAAGCAGAGAATGTAATGGAGGATTTACTTTAATGGAAAAGGACGTGAAACAGAAAGCACTGGATATCATTCAGTCGTATCAGGGGCCCAGGCTTCGGATCATGGAGGTCTGCGGAACCCATACCCATGAGATTTTCCGTCTGGGAATCCGCAAAATTCTGCCTGAACAGATTGAACTCATCTCCGGTCCCGGATGTCCGGTCTGCGTCACACCGGTGGGGTTTATTGACGAAGCGATTGCACTGGCCGTGGAGTATCAGGCGGTAGTCTGTACCTTTGGCGATCTGATCCGTGTGCCGGGAAGCAAAAGCAGTCTTGCCGATGCCAGGGCAAAAGGGGCAAATGTAAAAATTGTATATACTCCTATGGATGCTGTGGATTATGCACAGGAGCATCCTGACCAGGAGGTTGTTTTCCTGTCAGTAGGATTTGAGACCACTACGCCTTCCAGCTGTCTTGCTGTGTCATCGGCCAGGGAAAAGGGGCTGAAGAATTTTTCCCTGCTGACAGCCAATAAGACTATGCCAAGTGCCTATCGTCTGTTAAAGGACAGTGTAGATGTGTATCTTTATCCGGGACATGTCAATGCGATCACGGGAACTGAAACCTGCCAGTCCCTGACAGAAGAGGGAATCAGTGGAGTTGTGACCGGCTTTACGGCAAATGAGATTCTGACTGCTCTGGCGGTTGCGGTAAAGAAGTCAAAAGAGGGGAAGCCATTTTTTGTAAATGCATATCCCCGTGTAGTAACAAAAGAGGGAAGTAAAAAAGCCCAAGAACTTATGGAGCAGCTGATGGAGCCCTGCGATATGGAATGGAGAGGCCTTGGTATGATACCTGAGTCCGGAATGAAACTCAGGAAAGAATATGAAGAGTTTGATGCAAGGAAGCATTTCCGGATGCAGCCTGTTGTGGGACACGGGAATCCGGCATGCAGATGTGGAGAAGTGCTTCAGGGAAAATGCAAACCATCAGACTGTCCTTGCTTTGGGAAGGCATGTAATCCACAGCATCCCGTGGGCGCATGCATGGTTTCAAATGAGGGTGCGTGCTCAGCATATTATCAGTATGGAGGGGATATGAAATGACAAAGATAGTAACTATGGCTCACGGAGCAGGAGGAAAACAGACTTCAGAATTGATCGACCAGGTATTTGGTGCTCATTTCGCCAATCCGGATCTTACAGCAGATGATGCAGCGGTTCTTTTGCCACCTGCAGGGAAAATGGCTATGTCCACAGATGGATTCATTGTTTCACCGGCTTTTTTTCCAGGCGGGAATATTGGAAAGCTTTCTATCTGCGGAACGGTGAATGATCTGGCATGTATGGGGGCCAGACCCTTATATCTTTCCTGTGCTTTTGTGATCGAGGAGGGTTTCCCCATGGATAAACTGGAGGAAATCGCCTCAGCAATGGAAAAGACAGCTAAGGAGGCAGGAATCCGCATTGTATCCGGTGATACCAAGGTGGCTGGAAAAGGTCAGGTGGATGGAGTGTTTATCACAACCACAGGTGTAGGTGAGATCATAGATGGAGTCTCCACCTCCGGTGCGTATGCAAAGTCGGGAGACGCTATTATAGTAACAGGCGATATTGGCAGACATGGCTGTACGATTCTGCTTGCCCGGGAGGAGTTTGGAATTGACGCAGATGTGACAAGTGACTGTGCACCTCTGTGGGGTACGGTGAAGGCTGTTCTGGATGAGACGAAAGATATTCATGTCATCCGTGATGCCAC
>JAQYGS010000034.1 GCA_028722515.1 Clostridia bacterium
AAATCCTATTCATGCCGTGTACTTGTATGTTCAGGTACTGGATGTATCGCATCCGGTGCGCAGAAGATTTACGATGAAATGGTAAAGCTTTGCAGCGATCTGGATGATGTAGTTGTGGAAATGAAGAAAGATATTCCTCACATTGGTATCGTGAAGACCGGATGTCAGGGATTATGTGAACTTGGACCGCTTATGCGTATTGAACCATACGATTATCAGTATGTTCATGTCCAGGTAGATGACTGTAAGGAAATTGTGGATAAGACCATTCTTAACGGAGAACCGGTTGAACGTCTTTTCTACCAGTATGAAGAGAAACCATGTCCCCATCCTTCAGATATTCCTTTCCTCAGCCGTCAGACAAGAGTTGTTCTTGAGAACTGTGGAAAGATCGATGCAGAATCCATCGATGAATATATTGCTGTAGGTGGATATCAGGCACTTACAAAAGCCCTGTTTGAAATGACCCCTGATAAGGTTATTGATGAAGTAAGCAAATCAGGACTGAGAGGCCGTGGAGGCGCAGGCTTCCCGACAGGAAAGAAATGGTCACAGGTAGCACGTCAGGCAGAGAAGACACGCTATGTGGTATGTAATGGTGATGAAGGTGACCCGGGTGCATTTATGGATGGTTCCGTTATGGAAGGTGATCCATACAAGATGATCGAAGGTATGACCATTGCCGCTTATGCTGTAGGCGCTGAGAACGGATATATTTATGTTCGTGCCGAGTATCCTCTCTCTGTAAAACGACTGAGAATGGCTATTGAGCAGGCAGAAGCATATGGTCTTCTTGGAGATAATATCCTTGGATCAGGTGTTAATTTCCACTTACATATCAACAGAGGAGCCGGCGCTTTCGTATGCGGCGAAGGTTCTGCTCTTACAGCTTCCATTGAAGGCAAACGTGGTATGCCCCGTGTGAAACCGCCTCGTACAGTTGAGAAAGGTCTGTGGGAGAAGCCTACTGTTCTTAATAACGTTGAAACATATGCCAATGTTCCGAAGATCATCCTTAAGGGTTCTGAGTGGTTCCGTACCATCGGAACAGAGGGAAGCCCGGGAACAAAGACATTCTCACTTACAGGATCTATTGAGAATACAGGACTTATTGAAGTACCTATGGGAACTACCCTTCGTCAGATCATTTATGATATCGGCGGCGGCCTGAAGAGCGGTGCTGCATTTAAAGGTGTTCAGATCGGTGGACCATCTGGTGGATGTCTTGTTGAAGATCAGCTGGATACTCCTCTTGATTTTGATTCTGTGAAGAAACTGGATGCGATCATGGGCTCCGGCGGTCTTGTTGTAATGGATGAAAATACATGTATGGTGGAAGTTGCACGTTTCTTTATGAACTTTACCCAGAGAGAAAGCTGCGGTAAATGTGTTCCGTGCCGTGAGGGTACCAAACGTATGCTTGAGATCCTGCAGAAGATCGTAGACGGCAAAGGTGAAATGTCTGACCTGGATGAACTGGAAGAACTGGCAGATATGATCCAGCACATGGCTCTGTGTGGTCTTGGAAAGAGTGCACCGCTTCCTGTAATCAGTACCCTGAAACGCTTCCGTGATGAATATGAGGAGCATATCCGTGATAAGAAGTGCCGTGCCAAGGTATGTACAGCCCTTCGCAAATTCCACATTAATCCGGAATTCTGTATCGGATGTGGCAAGTGTGCGAAGAACTGTCCGGCAGGCGCTATTTCCGGTAAGGTTAAGAGCCCATATCATATTAACAATGATCTGTGCATTAAATGTGGTACATGTAAAGAAAACTGTAACTTTAATGCAATTTATATTGAAGCGTAGAAGGGAGGATATATTATGGGATTTATGACTATTGACGGTAAAAAAGTAGAATTTACCAATGAGAAAAATGTCCTGTCCGTGATCCGTAAAGCCGGCATTGACATTCCTACACTTTGTTATCATTCCGAATTATCCACCTTTGGTGCATGCCGTCTTTGTACGGTAGAAGATGACAGGGGAAAAACTTTCGCTTCCTGTTCCGAAGTGCCAAGAGATGGAATGGTTATTTATACAAATACCGGAAGATTACGTAAATACAGAAAGCTGATTCTTGAGCTGCTTCTTGCATCTCACTGCCGTGACTGTACAACATGCCGTGACAGCGGTGAATGTAAGCTTCAGGATCTTGCCCATAAACTGGGTGTGCGCGAAGTACGGTTCAACAATTACAAGGAAGAGCATGAAATTGATTATTCTTCCCCATCTATTGTACGTGACCCGAATAAGTGTATTCTCTGTGGATGCTGTGTTCGTGCCTGTGAAGAACTTCAGGGCGTAGGTGTTCTGGGATTTGCACATCGTGGTACAGAAGCACTTGTAATCCCTGCATTTGATAAGAAGATTGCCGAGACTGAGTGTGTAAACTGCGGACAATGCCGTGTTGTATGTCCTACAGGTGCAATTACCATTCATTCCAACAGATCTCAGGTATGGGATGCTCTTTCTGACAAAAACGTACGTGTAGTTGCACAGATCGCACCTTCTGTACGTGTTGCAGTTGGCGAGCATTTCGGACTTCCAAAAGGCGAGAATGCAATGGGAAGAATCGTTGCAGCTCTTCGTATGATGGGATTTGATGAAATTTATGATACCAATTTCAGCGCTGACCTTACGATCATGGAAGAAAGCGCAGAATTCCTTGACAGACTGAAAAATGGAGGAACACTTCCGTTATTCACATCCTGCTGTCCTGCATGGGTATCATTCATTACAAATGAATATAAAGATTTCATCCCGAACCTTTCCACATGCCGTTCACCTCAGGGAATGATGTCAGCAGTCATTAAGGAATATTTCCGTAATCCGGAAAATGCTAAAGGCAAGAAGACAGTTGTTGTTTCCATTATGCCATGTACTGCTAAAAAGGCTGAGGCTGTACGTCCAAACAGTGTGACCAAGGGAGAGCGTGATACAGATTATGTAATCACAACAACAGAGCTGATCCGTATGATCAAGGAATATGGTCTTGATCTTTCCAAGCTTGAACCTGAAATGTGCGATATGCCATTTGGATTTGGATCTGGCGGCGGCGCTATCTTTGGCGTTACCGGTGGTGTTACAGAGGCAGTTCTCCGTCGTCTTGCTCCTGACCAGGCGAAAGAAACCATGCAGACTATTGCACAATGTGGTGTTCGTGGAGATGAGGGCATCAGAGAATTCTCAGTTCAATATGAAGGCAGAGAGGTTAAGATCTGCGTTGTAAGTGGACTTGCTAATGCTCGAATTGTCATGGATCGTCTGAAGAATGGCGAAGTTCATTATGATATGATCGAGGTTATGGCTTGTAAACGTGGATGCGTTATGGGCGGTGGACAGCCTGTAGGCGCTGGTGACAGAACAAAAGCAGCCAGAACGAAAGGTATCTATAATGTAGACAATTCTACAATAATTAAGAAATGTGATCTGAATCCATTGATTCAGGATCTCTATGGAGGACTTCTGAAAGGTAAAGAACACGAACTTCTTCATAATGAATTCTATTAAGTAATATTTTAAGCCCCCCTTGCATATTTTATAACAATACATGTGATTGTGTGTAAATATGCAAGGGGGCTATTTTTATGGAAAATTTTCAGGTGTACCATGATATACAGGCCCGCACCGGCGGTGATATATACATAGGCGTAGTTGGCCCTGTTCGTACCGGTAAATCCACATTCATACGGCGGTTCATGGAGATAGCTGCTCTGCCTCAGATGACAGAAGCAAGACAGGCAGAAGTCCGGGATCAGCTTCCTCAGAGCGGCTCTGGCAAGATGATCACCACTGTGGAACCCAAATTTATTCCGAAAGAAGCAATTCCCATTACTCTTGGGGGTGACCAGACAGTCCGTGTAAAACTAATCGACTGTGTAGGCTTTCTTGTAAAGGATGCGGCTGGCCATATGGAAGAGGGAAAAGAACGCATGGTCAAAACGCCCTGGTCTGATAAATCCATTCCTTTCCATGAAGCGGCAAGGATAGGAACACAGAAAGTGATAGAAGAACATTCAACTATTGGTCTTGTTATTACTTCAGATGGAAGTTTTGGAGAAATTCCCAGAAGCAATTTTCTGGAAGCGGAAGAAAAAGCAATCCAGGAATTAAAAAAGCAGCAGAAACCGTTTCTTGTTCTTGTTAATTCACAGATGCCATTTAAAGAAGAAGCATTAAAAACAGCTGCTGAAATTGAGGAAAAATATCATGTCACGGCTCTTACCGTAAATTGTGACCAGCTTAGAAAAGATGATATCACCCGGATTCTGGAAAAAATACTTCATGAGTTTCCGGTGAGTGAAATTCAGTATTATATACCAAAATGGGTGGAAATGCTTCCTGCAGATCAGGAACTGAAGAAGCAGGTGCTTGCTCAGATCCGGGAAGATATGAAGAAGTTTTCCCATATCCGTGATATTACAAAGGAATCTGTTAAGCTTGCGGGCCCCTATGTACAGGATACCCTTCTTGAAGACGTGAATCTGTCTGATGGTACGGTGAAGATCAGAGTAAGAATCAATGATGAATACTATTATCAGATGCTCAGCCAGTTATGTGGAATCAAAATGGACAGTGAATATGAATTGATCCATACCATAAAGGAACTGGCAGATATGAAGAGAGAATATGTTAAGGTAAAATCTGCCCTGGAATCTGTACGCGGAACCGGATATGGAGTTGTGGTGCCTGAGCTGGAAGAAATCGAGATTGCTCCTCCTGAAGTGATTAAGCAGGGAAATAAATTTGGAGTAAAAATAAAATCCAAAAGTCCGTCAATTCATATGATCAAGGCAAATATAGAAACAGAAATAGCCCCTATAGTTGGAACAGAACAGCAGGCCAAAGATCTGATAGATTATATCGATGAAAGCAGCCAGAGAGGAGAAAGCATCTGGGAAACCAACATATTTGGAAAGTCGGTTGAGCAGCTTGTCCAGGATGGAATACACAGTAAGATCGCATCCATCAGTGAAGAGAGTCAGGCAAAGCTTCAGGCCTCAATGCAGAAAATCGTAAATGACAGCAAAGGAGGCATGGTGTGTATTATTATCTGAGATAAAGAAAAAATGTTAAAGTGTTCAGACCCATAAAGCAGCGTGACGGGCCTGAACACTTTATTTATGATATGGCATCCACAGAAGGCTGATCTGTATCCTTGGACGCTGAAGCGTTTCCCTCAATGATAACTTTATTCGGAAGACAGATGATGGTACCGCCATTTTTGTCAATGGGTTTCTGCTTCATACATAGGTGATCCGGACATTCTGCCTGGATCATATATGCTTTTCCATCTTTAATCTCACATACATTTGTATCGTTAATCTTTATAGTCTGATCATGATCCAGTGAATAAGTACCGTATTTCTCCCCACCCACAGTTATTTCTATAGAGGCATATTCTCCCTTATGAAGAACAGATAATCCTATCCATAATATGAGTGCAAAAGCTAAAATGCTGCTGATAAAAATAATCTCTTTTTTTTTCAAAAAATCCACCGCTTTCCAGATGCTTTTATTGCGTAATTTTTATCATAGCATAAATACAAAATAATGACAATGGCAGATGAAATTATAGCAGCGGATACTGAAACTACGAATAGCTGTTATATTCTTTTATTAAAATATAAAAGTGGCATCTTGACAATCATGGGAATATGGTGTTACGTTAATACCGGAAAAAATATAATACATAAAGATTGAGGTGCTAAAAATGCAGGAAATGAAGCCGGTTAAAGAAGGAAAAGTACGAGAGATATACGATAATGGCGACAGTCTTATTATGGTTGCCACAGATCGTATCAGCTGTTTTGATGTGATTTTGAATAATCAGGTGACAAAAAAAGGAACTGTTCTTACACAGATGTCTAAATTCTGGTTTGACATGACAGAAGATATCCTTCCCAATCATATGATATCCGTAGATGTAAATGATATGCCTGAATTCTTCAGACAGGAGAAATTTGACGGTAACAGTATGATGTGCCGGAAACTTCATATGCTTCCCATCGAGTGCATCGTCCGTGGATATATTACAGGAAGCGGCTGGGCAAGCTACAGGGAGACAGGTAAGGTCTGCGGTATTGAGCTTCCCGAAGGACTCAGAGAATCTGACAAGCTCCCTGAACCTATTTATACTCCCTCTACAAAAGCAGAAATCGGTGATCATGATGAGAATATTTCTTATGAACAGAGTATTGCTCATCTGGAAAAATATTTCCCGGGTAAGGGAGAAGAGTATGCTTCAAGAATCCGTGATTACACGATCGCACTTTATAAGAAATGTGCAGAGTATGCTTTAAGCAGAGGAATCATCATTGCAGACACTAAATTTGAATTTGGTCTTGATGAGGAGGGCAACATTGTAATCGGTGATGAGATGCTTACACCGGACAGTTCACGATTCTGGCCTGCAGAAGGTTATGAACCAGGCCATGGCCAGCCATCTTTTGACAAACAGTTTGCCAGAGACTGGCTTAAAGCTAATCCGGGAAATGACTGGACACTTCCTCAGGATATTGTTGACAGGACAATTGAAAAATATCTTCAGGGCTATGAAATGCTCACAGGAAAAAAGCTTGCATAACAAAATGTATATTATGTATTGTAAAAGGTACGATCGGTTCCTCCGTTCGTACCTTTTTTATCAAAAAAATAGTAAATTCTTATTCTTAATATTGACTAAATAACATTGTGTGTTATAATATAAACAAATGAACAAATGCTCATATATTTTAGAAATGGAATATGATGCAGAAAGGAGAAATATGAAAA
>JAQYGS010000035.1 GCA_028722515.1 Clostridia bacterium
CTGGATTTAATTTTATCAACTGCTTCCTTAACACGGCTGACGAACTCATCTTCATAGTCTGTAGAATCGCTGTCAGCATCCCCTTTCACATATTTAAGGAATTTTACCAGCGACCGGGGTACTTCATCTTCATTTTCCCCGTAGGTACTGAGAAAGATGGTGTGGCTGCCATCCTGCAGGGCAAGTTCTTTATCCTCTTTGCACATATTATTAAATGTGTAACAATATTTTTTCCTGAAAAAAGGATCAAAGTCACAGACAAAAATAACATAGGAATCAGGAAGAAGGTCATATTCTGTTCCCGATGTGAGAAGATCCATATCGATCTGGCTGTGGTAATACCGGGTTCGTTTACCCAGATTTTTCAAAAATCTGACCTGCATTTCTATGTTATAATGGGTCCGGTTCTCATCCTCTGCAACTACATCCAGCCGGACTCCCTTGTATTCCGGGTGGTAGATAATGCTCTTTTCCTTGCTTACAGTTACGCTGTGGATTTTAAACCCCAGCACCAGCTCCAGAAAATCCCTGCATAAATTTTCGTCAGACATTACTGCCCCAAACATAAAATTATCCTTAATAGTCAGCTCCTGCAATGTTTTTTTGTATTCCATATAATTTCCTCCTGTTTTAATACTGCGGAGGAATCCTATAAGATTATTATAAGAAAAACGAAGAGATTATACAACCCCATACAACAAGAAAAAAATAAACGAGGCAATAATAGAACCCGTAGGGAAATATATACCGTTGCAAACACGTGGATGGAAGAAATAATAAGGCCCGGAGGGAAATATATACCGTTGCAAACACGCTTGCGCTCGGCTTCACTCGCAGCGGTACTAAGTTCATTCAGATAAATCTGAATTCACTAAGTACCGGCGGCTTCGCAAGGTTTGCAGCCGGTATATATTTCCCTGTCCGGGTTCCTATGTATTTCATCCGATAGATCCGCGGTGTATGTTCCACTTCACTGACAAAGGATTACTTCCCTTCAAGCCGGAAACAGTATCCGGGGTTCCAAATCCGTTACACAGCGACAATCTGCAAACGGCAAAATCAGCCTTCCGGGACGCTTACGAGGCTTCCGTCGTGAAGGCAGGACAGCTTCCGCCACGAATCAACTGTCTGAGCGAAGCGAGTTTTGTGAGTGGCGGAATAAAAGCTGTCCTGCCGCAACAGGAAACGCAGTGCGACCCGGAGACTGATTTGCCCTCAGCCTATCCGGGTTCGGTTATCTATTTCTTCCGTGGCACAGCGGTGTATGTTCTACTTCACTGGTAATAATTTATTTTCCTGCAGGTTGGAAACAGTGTTCAGGGTTGCAGATTAGTTACACAGCGACAATCTGCAAACGGCAAATTCAGTCTGCCGGGACGCTTACGAGGCTTCCGTCGTGGAGGCTGGACAGCTTCCGCCACGAATCAACTGTTTGAGCGAAGCGAGTTTTGTGAGTGGCGGAATAAAAGCTGTCCAGCCGGAACAGGAAACGCAGTGCGGCACGGAGACTGATTTGCCCTCAGCCGCAACAGGAAACGCAGTGCGCCCCGGAGACTGAATTTGCCCTTATTCTGCTTTGTCTTCAAATTCACCTTGCAGATTTTCCCAGATTATATTATACTGAATTCACAGTCTTTGACGACTCCAGGTTCATTATAAAATCCAATGAAAAAAAACAAATCATAATCCGGCGGTTCTGCCACGATTTTTCCAAAATACAATATAATATAATGATCTCATGGTTGTGGGAGTGCGAAGCACGAAACGACTCATGTGGCATTTTTTGAAATTTAAAGCTTTTGACCCTGGTGTTACCCTGATTTTACAGGAACAGGAGGAACCTGATGAATTTATTTGATTTTACATACTGCGGCAATTATAACCGGCAGATCCAGAATCTTGCCCGAATGGTGCCAGAGCGGTGGAGCTTTTCCAAAACTGAAGATAACGGAATCCTGAAAGGATATCTGGAACATACTTTTAAGAGGCTTTATGAAGAAGGCAAAGTCTGGGAGAGAAAAGAATACGCAATTTTTAATACAGGATTATTTAATTACTATTATCAGCCTATTTATGCATATTTTATTCCAAATCTTGTACCGGACAGGCAGCCCTGGTTTCTGGATGGATTTTATACAGAGTATTATTTATTAAAAGAAGGAATTGCAGATCTTCCGGAAAAAGCCAGTTATGTTGACAATCCTTCAGATCTGGTGTTTGATACCAAACTTCCCATAATTCCTCAGTACGATCATATTTTCGGAGATGAGGAAAATGCCAGACGTCTTCCTGAAGAAGTAAGAGACAGCAGTATGCGCGTTCAGCTTTTTGACGGAGCCCTCAGGCAGACAAAAAGGATGCTGGAAGCAGATTATAAAACTGCCATTCCTCAATACTATAATCATTCCATTCAGCTTCTGATCCCCATATGCCTTCGCCATCCCGGAAAACCGGATCTGGCTCTGGCCTGTATGAAAACTCCGGATGGGTGCAAGTATCTGGGCAGAACATGCCTTACACTTAAGATGGCATATCATAATGCCAGACTCCTGGCAAGGCTTGACAACAGCTGGCTTATGCCCCAAAGCTGAAGGGATGTTTTCTATAAATCGGTTGTTTAGGAAATGAAAATTATGATATAATCAATTATGTACTAACTTTGTAAGTGGAGGGGATCATAGTGAGATTTGAAATAAAAAATATTGGTGCAATTGTGCAGGCGGATATTGATGTAGATGGGATTACAATCATTGCAGGAGAAAATAATGTAGGAAAAAGTACAGTGGGAAAGGCACTTTACGCTTTTTTACATAATATGAATTCCTGGAAGAGGTTTTATGATGATATTTGCAGCACCAGAATAGAACATTTTTTATATCAAAACAGTAGTCCTCTGGAGGATTGGTGTATGAAAACCTCCGGCGCTAAAAGAAGAAGAACAAGCAGGTCAGATCAGTTGCAGAAAAAATATTCAAGAGATGAAAATTTTCTGGTTGCTATTGAAGATTATCAGATCAACGAAGGTGATCTGAGTACAGATGAAGCAAAAGAAAATGTTGAAAGATTTTTAAAAAATTATTGTATAGATTATATATCTCTGTATAGCATTGATCATTCTTTAAGACAAAGCCAAATTATGATAAAATCTTGGATTGAAAAAGTACTTAAAGATATCCGGCTGCTTGAATTAGATGAACTGGAAATTCAGATGCAACAGTTAAAGCAGTCATTTCGGGAAATATTTAATTCACAATATCGAAGAATAGGCTCATCAGAAAGTCAGCTCACATTTATAGACGATAATGGTAGAAAAGTACAATTTAATGTCAGTGATGAAAAAGAAGAATTAGATCAGCCTGTTAGAGTATCAAACCATATTTTTTTTATAGAGTCACCTAAAATTTATGATCTTCTTTCAGATACCCGTTATGGTTATATGCAGAAGGAATATTTGCGATATCTAATGTCACCAAATATTTTCAAGAAGAATAATCAAGAACCAAAATTTGAGAGGCAAGAGTATGTAGTAGAACAAATTGATAATAATAAAAATTCCAAAGAGATTACTGATCGACTTGAAAGAGTAATGGGAGGGCACGCTGAATTTTTACAAAAAATTGGTCTGGAATTTAAAGATAAGAACATTTCGGAACCTATTCACTCTGTAAATGTTTCGACAGGATTAAAATCTATGGCATTATTAGAATATGCGTTGAGAATTGGAGCAATAGAAGAAGGAGATATCTTAATTTTAGATGAGCCAGAAATAAATCTTCATCCGGAATGGCAGGTAGAATATGCAAGAACACTTGTTAATTTACAGAAGGAATTTCATTTAAAGATTATTATAACAACTCATAGTCCTTATTTTATGCGTGCAATTGAATGTTTTGCTGATATAAATGACACAATGGAAAAATTAAATGTATACAGAGTAAATAAATCAGAGGGAAGAACATTGGTGGAGAATGTATCTTACAGTGAATTTGGTATGACAGATTTATATGATGCATTATCGGCACCTCTGGAAGAATTAGAATCATTATTAGATGAAAAATATGGAATGGAAGAATAATAATGAATGTATTGAATGAAGTAGCACAGGAAGATAAACAGATATTTGATTATGCTGATGAAAAAATAGCATCTGACATATATCAGGTATCCCTTTCCTATGCGGAAAGAGCACTTGACGGGATGGACGAAAGAGAAAGAGTCCTTAATAAAAAAAAGAACAAATGGTTGGAACAGGAAACAGATAAAGTACATCAGGTCTTTGTTTTAAATTTTGATAATATTGTTAATAAACTAAAAAACGGACGAAGCTCATGTGATGCTTTTTTTTATAATTTTCATCCAAACGGTGATGAGTATCATTATCTTGCAGAAATGAAAAATACAAATAAGAAAAAAATTATATCTTTATTAAATGATGAGAGCAAGGATGGAATTTATAATAAAGTCAATGATTCTGTCCAAATGATAAAATCACAGTTGGAGTTTGGAGGAATACAGGAACATAACGATATTATTATACATACTCATCTTTTTATTGTATATTCAGGGAAAAACGATGTTCCTTCCAGAAAACCTCTCGAAATGCCCCAAAAAACAAGAGTTGTTCGAGATGGAAAGGGAAAGCAGAGGCGAGCAGGAAGGATGAGTTTTGATTCTGGAAAAAATGAGCTTGAAGTGTACCAGCATTTTGGAGATAAAATTCACAACTTGGGACTTGCTTCCTGTGATGAAAAGACATTTCCAGGGGATGCTTTGCCACGTGCAAGGAAGATTTCCAAGGACGGATCAAAACAGAGACGTTTTTCCCTGTTTTCGGCACATGATTTTTCTAATATTTTGGATTCGGGCTTCTTTGATGACTGGAACTGGGGAAGCTATCAACAGTACTTCTGTAAGAAAAAATGAGAAACAAAAGTCTTGACGCTGCCAAAGCAATAGCAGCCTTCCTGGTGGTATTTATTCATATTTCTTTTCCCGGTATGACTGGCAGGATCATTAAAACGCTGGCCAGATCTGCAGTGCCTTTTTTCTTTATGGTATCCGGCTTTTTCTGTTACTATGGGGAAAAAAGTGCTGCCACAAAAATACCGGGGAAAATTGTCCATATCCTGAGGATTACCGTATTTTCACTGCTGTTTTACTTACTCTGGGGATGCCTTGTGCAAGTGATGAAAGGGCAGTCTGGCTTTAAATGGGCAGGGAAAATCTGCTGTGCCAAGAGTGTGAGAGATTTCTTTCTGTTTAATTTTACCTCTCCCATCAAACCTCACCTGTGGTTTCTCCCTGCGCTGATTTACTGCTATTGTCTGGATTATATGATTGAGAAATTTCACATGAGAAAGGTGGCCTTTATCCTGCTTCCTGTGCTTACCTGTATCCTTGTGTGGAGGGGACAGATCAGCAGATTTTTCGGAATCATTTATCCCGTAAGAGAGTACAGGAATTTCCTTTTTACAGGAATGACTTTCTATCTGCTGGGAAAATTAATACACGTGTGGAAAGAAAAAGGAACATCAAAACTCTCGCCGGCCCTTCTTGTGACGGCAGGAGCAGCGGGAGCGGGAATCAGTATTGGGGAATGTGTTTTCCTGGGAGACAGAGAAATCTACGTAGGAACTGTATTTTTCACAGTAAGTGTATTTCTTTACTGTATTTTTTATGGACAAAGGATTAAGGTACAAGAGTGTCTCTCCAAAGCCGGAAAGAAGCTTACACTTCCCTTATATCTGTTTCATCCGGCAGTGATAGACGCTGTCAGAATTGTGGCAGGAGCATGGAAAATTGAGGATAATCCTGTCTATCTGTGGAGCAGCCCCATAATTGTGTGTATAGTAACAGTCTGGTTGATTTTTGCTGTGGATAAGGTCTGGTCACTGATGAAAAAATGTGGTATAGTATTTGGAAACAGTGAAAAGTGATATGCAAAGGAGAATCAATGGCTGAGAATAATCAGGAAAAAGTAATGAAGGAGACAGGAGCCGGAAGGGCAGATCATGATGAGAGCGTGCTCAACCCGGAGCAGAAAGGGACATCCGATCTGTCAAAGAAGGAAAGACGCCTGATTGAAAAAGAAAAAATCAAAAATATGGGTATGAAGAAGAAACTGGAATACATATGGATGTATTATAAACCGGTGATCTTTGGCGTTATCGGAGCCATTGCCTTTATCATCGGGGCCTTTAACTTTTATGAGCATTCCAAGATAAAGACAGTTCTTTCCATATCCGTGATCAACGCGGTGACATCGGATACAGATGCACTGGCACAGAAGATCAGTGAAACTCTGGGCTGCGAGGATGATAAATACAGTGAGGTGGAAATCGGTATGAATCTGACCACCGGTGAAACCGGAGATGAACTGGAATATTATGCTCAGATGGCTTACGTAACCCAGGTTCAGGCAGGATCTGTGGATGTACTGATCATGCCGGAGGCATTGTATAAAAACCTTAACAAAGATGATATCTTCCTTAATTTGGAAGACCTGCTGGGAAAAGATAACTTTGGAGCCTTTGAAGACCAGACAGATAAAACCCATCTGGCTCTTACCAACACTTATCTTTCAGAGAGCCTTGGACTACGATATGAGCCTGTCTGTCTTGTAGTTCCCTACAACGCACCGAATAAAGAAAATGCCGCAAAATGGCTCACTTCCCTTGCGATGGATTAACTATTAAAAAAGCTGTCAGCCTTTTTCAGGCCAACAGCTTTTTTATTTGCTTATTTATTCCGCCGCATTTTCTGCGCCGGCTTCGTCCGTCTCTGCCTCAGGGATCTCATCCTCTTCTCCATTTAAGAGGGAATCAAGAACTTCCTGTGGCATTCCTGCCTGGGTCAGGTTATCCATAATGGCATTGAAATCCATTGTAGACGTATATTCCTGTAATTTCTGTTCGTTATCTATATCATATGCATCTGTAATAGAGGTCAGATCCGGCATCTGTAATTTCTCTCCCTTGGAAGAGGCAAGGGATAAGGTTCCAAGAGAGCTTCCGGCACTTGTTACAGAAAGATTAATGGAAGAAGTATCTCCTTCTGAGGCAAGGTTTAAAACCAATGCTAAATTCTCAATAGAGGAAGCCTGGTCATCTTCTCCGGAAGCAATGGGGGATACGGTATAAGTTCCCGTAATCTTTCCCTTCTTAGCAGAAGAAATATTGTAATCAGACACTTCAATGGCTGCGTAAGGAGTGGAATCCATAGTCAGCTGGTAATTTCCGCTTAGAAGACCATCTGTTACTTTTCCTGAACCTTCCAGAGAAATACTGGAGTCATCAGAATTAAGGGAAAGGAGGAGACCCCGATCCTCTTTATTTCCCGTTGTTTTCCAGGTGAAAACAGGAGTGGATTCCTGGCCATTTACAAGGGAAATATCCCGCCCTGCAACTCTTCCTTTTTCTGTTACCCACAAACTGGATACAAAGTATGAATCACTGTCAGAAGTCTGAGCTTTCTTTAACTGCTCCAGTCCCTTGTCTATATCAGACTGGAATTTGTCATAGAATCCTTCGTTTTGTGGAAGCTGTGCTTCCCAGTTCTGAAGAATTTCTTTAATCTGCTCATCGGATCTGGCAGAAGTCAGGATATCTTCTGCGGCTTTTATCCCGGCTGCAGAGGTAATCTTGCCTTTATATAAAGTACAGTCCTGGCTCACACCACCTGCTGTAAGAATCTCTGGACCCGCTTCCTCATTGTCAATGTTGTCAAAAAATATATTTCCGTATCTGTCAAGAATTTCTTTCTGTAATGAAGCCTCCGGCATGGAATTTACAGCGGCAGAGGCAATTGTAAACAGATCGCTTAAATTCCCATCCGTTTCAGGAACTTCCTCTTCTTCAATATCTGACAGACTGGCCTTCATGTATTTATCAGAAAGCTCCGGTATTTTCGCGTACATTATCTGGTTTACAGGATCAATATAAATCTCCATAGAGCAGATCTGGCTGTCGTTCAGCAGTACCTTCAGGACAGTACCGAAATTATCTTCTTCCAAAGCTGCATCCATAGAAACAGCTGCACCCTTAAGCCAGGAAACATCAAAAGGTGCGAGTAAACCAAGAAGAGAACGCCCTGCATCTTCAAGCTTCAGGGAAAGATTGCCATGTATTTCTGAGAGGAAAGCAGGATCCTTCTTTAAAGAATCTGCAACGCTTTCGGTTAATTTCTTCACCATTTTCCCCCAGGCTTCTTCCTCGGCCTGTGCATAAGTGTCTGCTGCAAAAGCAGAAGAAGGCACGGCGGTAAGACCTAACAGAGCAGCCATACTAAGAGCAGCTGTTTTTTTGAACAATGTTTTCTTTCTCATAGGAATCCTCCTTATTCTGTATGATGTAGAATGAATCTTTGTCATTCTATATTCATCTTACCATGTGAAGACAGTTCCCGCCATAGTTTTTTTTACCATTTTATCGATCATAAACGTTATAAAAGTTCGCCGGAATATTGAGTATTAAAAGAGAAACTATTATAATAAAGTGTGTAGAGTGTGTAACCACCTAAGATAAAATATAACATAAAGTACATGCGATAAAACCGGATATGTAAGAGGCATTCCGGGAACTGATAGAATAATATTATTTCAGGAGGGTTGCATGGCAAAGGAAAACAAAAATTACAAAGACAGTGTATTTACAGATTTGTTTTATTCAGACAGGGATGCAAAGGTTAATCTGCTCAGCCTCTATAACGCTTTGTATGGAACTTCCTACACAGATTCCAATCTGATCCGGAAAGTCCGTCTGGAGGATGTCATTTTTAAAAATTTCAAAAACGATATTGCATTTACAGTAAATCAGACAGAATATTTTAAAGGACTATCTTGAAAGAAAGTCATCGGAGGTAGTGAATATGTTGATGGTGGAATATGATTACGACACAGACATTAAGGTACAGAGAAAAGAAGCAATGGAAGAAGGCATTCAGCAGGGCATAGAGAAAAATACTTTGGATTCAATTAAGAAAGTGATGAATTCTTTACATGTTACTGCAGAACGTGCTATGGAGATACTGGAAATTCCCCGGAATGATTATCAGAACTACCTGCGTAAACTGCGAAAATAAATTTCAAGTGCACAGTGGAGTCAGGCAATGCGCCCGACTAAGGATGCGTAATCCGGCAGGGGAGGAACACTGTCAAATAAGCTGCTTGTCGCATCATTTGAAGCTATTATAGCTCTAGGGGGGTCAGAAAAATGTACGGTTTCCATAGACTATTTCTACAGGCTTTCAGCGCCTTTTTTACATAAGAACGGCTGAATCATCAGCTGTGCGGACCGCTATCTGAAACTGCTGTATGGCTGGATAAAAGAGGAATTCCTGAAAAGCCGGTACGTACATCCGCTGTGACGAGACCCGGATACCTTATTGGTGATAAAGAAGACAAAGAGCCTGTGGATACATATCAGCATTTTGCATCTTTTTTGATTTACTATGCCGGGCTTAACATTATGGAAACTACATCCAATCATGAAATTTTCCGGATGTCCATGCGTCTGTCGTGAGAATGCCGAATCAAACAGACCCGCAAATCCGCAGGGGTGATGGCATGTCTTCTTTACATTATAGACAGATAGCAAACAAATATGCTATAATACAGAATTAGGTGCGAGCTGCGAAATCAGCATAGCTGATTTCCCCTAGCGAGCGGAAGAAATTCTGCAAGCTCTGGTAAGCTGATAACAATACAGTAGGAAAATCCTATCAGGTAAGGTCTAGCCAACCGCCTGTACCGAGTCCTTGGAATCGAAATGGTAACATTAGGTTTAAGCGTAGGACAGGGAGCAACAGAGCCGAAACGAAGGTGAAGTGATTGAGCTGGGAAATTATTATGAGGTTGGAAATGGTCGATGTGTTCTTTTTCACAGCAGACAACACTGCTATAACCGCTATGGTGAGGTTATTGTGGCATCCCCCAGTCTGAGAGCTTGGCGAGGTTGATGATAAGTATGTTATCGGAACAGCTGAGGTTCTGTCATTTCCTCGTAAGAGGTATGGAAACCAAAACAAAGAAATGCGTCAGGAATCCAAATGAACGGCAGGAAGTCCGACACAGTCATAGTATCTAAGAAGTCTGTGAAAACAGATGGAGAAAAGGGCTGTGCACTTTATAGCTTCAAGTGATAAGAAACTATGCAGACGAAAGAGAGCTGATGAACATGGTGAACGAGTTGCTTGGAATACAGTACAATATCGCAAAAGCAAACAGAACTGACAGAAAGGTTCAAAATCTTGCGTCATATATCAATGAAGATACCCTAAGAGCAGTCCATAAAACTATGGATAGAAGAAAAGCGTATGGAATTGATAAGGTGACAAAAGAAGATTATGAACAGAATCTTGAGGAAAATCTTGCGAATCTTGTAAAACGGATGAAAAGTGGAAGTTACCGTCCGAATCCAACAAGGCGAGTCTATATTCCGAAAGAAACAAAAGGCAAAATGAGACCACTGGGAATCTCCTGTTATGAGGATAAACTGGTGGAAAATGCGATTGCACAGATACTGGAGCAGATTTACGAACCGAAGTTTTATAATGAGAGCTTTGGTTTCCGTCCAAACAGGAACTGCCATCAGGCAGTGAGGGAAATCATAGAGATGGTACAGTATCGGAAGACGAATTATGTGGTGGAAGCAGATATCAGAGGATTCTTTGATAATGTAGACCATGAATGGCTGATGAAGATGCTGCCACATGACATAGCTGACAAAAGATTTCTTGAGATAATTGAGAAATTTCTGAAAGCGGGAATCATGGAAAATGGCAAATTCCTTGACAGCGAACGGGGAACCCCACAGGGAAATGGAGCCAGTCCAATACTTGCAAATATTTATCTGCATTATGTACTGGACAACTGGTTTGATGTAATTGTAAAGAGACAATGTAAAGGCGAATGTTATCTGATTCGCTATTGCGATGATTTTGTCTGTTGTTTTCAGAACCAATATGAAGCACAGGTATTCAGGCGGAGACTGGAAGAGCGCTTTGGGAAATATGGATTGGAGCTGGCGGAGGAAAAGACGAAGATTTTGGAATTTGGGAGGTTTGCCAGGCAAAACCGAAAAGCAAGAGGAGAAAGAAAACCAGATACCTTTGACTTCCTTGGTTTCACGTTTTATTGCGGAATGGACGGAAAGAAGCAGTTTTTCCGTTGTAGGGTAAAGACCAGTAAGAAGAAATTCCGCAGCAAAATCAAGGCAATGAAAGAATGGATAAAGGTTCACAGAGCAATGCCACTAGAGCAGTTATTCAAAACAGTCAATGCGAAACTTCGTGGGCATTACCAGTATTATGGAGTGACCGACAATACGATAGAAGTGAAGAACTTTCTGATGCAGACAAAATGGTTATTGTTTAAGTGGCTCAATCGGAGAAGTCAGAGAAGATGTTATACGATGGATACTTTCTTTAATGGTCTACTTAGAGCTTTTCCATTACTTGAACCAAGTATCAAAGTGAGTTTGTTTTACAGATAGTGTGTGAAAATATAGAGTGAAAAGCCGTATGCGTTAATAGCGCACGTACGGTTTTGAGTAGGGGTATGGGGAGTAATCCCCATATCTACTAGAGAACTCATTTAAAATCAGAAGAAAAATTAGGGAGGGAATTCCTGAATGATAGATCAGAGCAAAATCAGAAATTTCTGTATTATTGCACATATTGACCATGGTAAATCAACACTTGCGGACAGAATCATAGAGATGACCGGTACTCTGACGGAAAGGGAAATGCAGTCCCAGGTTCTTGACAATATGGAGCTGGAGAGGGAAAGAGGAATCACTATCAAATCCCAGGCTGTCCGCATTGTATATAAGGCCAAAGACGGAGAAGAGTATATTTTTAATCTGATTGATACTCCCGGGCATGTGGACTTTAATTATGAAGTATCCAGAAGTCTGGCTGCCTGCGACGGAGCTGTCCTTGTGGTGGATGCTGCCCAGGGAATTGAAGCCCAGACATTGGCTAATGTTTATCTGGCACTGGATCATGATCTGGACGTGCTGCCTGTAATTAACAAAATAGACCTGCCGAGTGCAGAACCTGACCGTGTGGTAAATGAGATTGAGGATGTGATCGGGCTGGAAGCTCAGGATGCTCCAAGGATTTCAGCAAAGACAGGACTGAACGTGGAAGAAGTTCTGGAACAGATCGTGCATAAGCTGCCCGCTCCGAAAGGAGATGTGAATGCTCCTTTAAAGGCACTTATTTTTGATTCTCTTTATGATTCCTACAAGGGTGTGATCGTGTTTTGTCGTATTATGGACGGACGTGTGAAAAAAGGAACCCAGATACGGATGATGGCAACAGGCTTTGTAACCGAAGTAGTAGAAGTAGGATATTTCGGGGCAGGCCAGTTCATTCCATGCGAAGAGCTGACTGCAGGAATGGTAGGTTATATAACTGCCAGCATCAAGAGCCTGGGAGATACCCATGTGGGAGATACCGTAACGGACAATCAGAGACCCTGTAAGGAGCCGCTTCCCGGGTATAAGAAGGTGAATCCAATGGTCTATTGCGGACTTTATCCAGCAGATGGAGCCAAATATGGCGACCTGCGAGATGCACTGGAGAAACTGCAGCTAAATGATGCTTCCCTTTTCTATGAACCGGAGACATCCGCAGCTCTTGGTTTTGGATTCCGATGTGGTTTCCTGGGACTTCTCCATCTGGAAATCATTCAGGAACGACTGGAGAGAGAATACAATCTGGATCTGGTGACTACAGCGCCGGGAGTTGTTTATAAGGTCCATAAGACCAATGGGGATGTAATAGAGCTTACCAATCCCAGCAATCTTCCTGATCCTTCAGAGATAGAATATATGGAAGAGCCTATGGTCAGTGCAGAGATCATGGTTACCACGGACTATATCGGTGCCATTATGGATCTGTGCCAGGAGAGAAGAGGCCAGTATCTTGGAATGGAATATATGGAAGCAACCCGGGCACTTCTTAAATATAAACTTCCTTTAAATGAGATCATTTATGATTTCTTTGATGCATTGAAATCTCGTTCCAGAGGATATGCTTCCCTGGATTATGAGCTTTGCGGATATGAAAGAAGCGAGCTTGTGAAACTGGATATTCTGGTAAATAAGGAAGAAGTGGACGCTCTTTCCTTTATTGTTCATGCAGATACCGCCTATGAAAGAGGCCGTAAAATGTGTGAGAAATTAAAAGAAGAGATTCCCAGACAGCTGTTTGAGATCCCTATTCAGGCGG
Source organism: Clostridia bacterium (assembly GCA_028722515.1). GTDB lineage: Bacteria > Bacillota > Clostridia > Lachnospirales > Lachnospiraceae > Blautia_A. The sequence goes on from JAQYGS010000035.1 coordinate 13,234, forward strand.
CAATTGGAAGCAAGATCATTGCAAGGGAAACTGTGAAAGCCATGCGTAAAGATGTGCTTGCCAAATGCTATGGAGGAGATATTTCCCGAAAGAAGAAGCTTCTGGAGAAACAGAAGGAAGGCAAGAAGCGTATGAGGCAGATCGGTAATGTGGAGATTCCTCAGAAAGCATTTATGAGTGTGCTGAAGCTGGATGACAAATAAACCGGATGGATGTGAACAGGAGATTTTTTATGAAAAAGTATAGAATATATTTGACTGTGTTCTGTGGTCTTCTTGCCTGTCTGCTTGTGTGCGGATGTGGGAAAAAGAAGGAGCAGGATGCTGAATCTTCGCAGGTGATTCCGATCAGCGCAGCACCGGAAGTAACCCCCACTCCTGAACTTTCTCAGATCAATCCGGATGCGGTAGTGACAAACGGGAATCTGACAATGGTGAATGAATATCTTGCCAGGGGAGATAGTGATGACAGCCAGCAGTAAACGAAAAGATGACTTGGAAATATATGTGCATATTCCCTTCTGTATCCGCAAATGTGAATACTGTGATTTTCTTTCAGGACCTGCAGGACCTGATGAGCAGGAGAAATATGTACAGGCACTATTAAGAGAAATTCAATGGACAGAGGAAGGAAAAGGAAGGAGTGTATCCTCCATATTTATTGGAGGAGGCACTCCTTCTGTACTGGATGAGAAATGGATCGGCAGGATTCTGGAAGAAATAAAAAGTCACTTCCAGGTGGATCCTCAGGCGGAAATATCTATCGAGGTTAATCCCGGAACAGCTGATTATGGTAAATTCCTTTCCTACAGGCAGTATGGAATCAACCGGGTAAGCATAGGACTTCAGTCTCCGGATGACACAGAACTGAAGATACTTGGAAGAATTCATACTTTTTCCCAGTTTCTCAAAAGCTATGAAGCGGCCAGAAAGGCTGGCTTTACCAATATTAATGTGGATCTTATCAGTGCCATTCCTGACCAGACATATGAAAGATGGGTCAATAATCTGAAAATCACAGCAGAACTGGAGCCTGAGCATATTTCTGCATACAGTCTGATTATTGAAGAAGGAACGCCTTTTGCCGGGAAAAAACTGAATCTGCCTGACGAGGATACAGAATATGAAATGTATGAGGCCACTGCCAGAATCCTTAAACAATACGGTTATGAGCAGTATGAAATTTCAAATTATGCAAAAAAAGGGAAGGCCTGCAGGCACAATATCGGATACTGGACAAGGAAAGACTATCTGGGCCTGGGACTGGGTGCTTCTTCCCTGTATGGCACTTTCCGCTTTAAAAATACACAAAATATGGAAGAATATATGAAATACAGTGCTGTTTCGGACAAAATACGTATTGCGGAACCAGAGCTTACCCTGCAGGATGAAATGGCAGAGTTTATGTTTCTTGGGCTTCGTATGACCAGAGGGATTTCTAAAACAGATTTTCAGCAGGAATTTGGACTGCCCGTTGAGAAAGTTTATGGAAAAGTATTGGAAAAATACTTGAATCTCAAACTCCTGGAAGAAAAAGATGACAGGATTTTTCTTACCAGGCCGGGCATTCATGTCAGCAATGCGGTGATGGCAGATTTTATTTTATAACCCCTTGCCAAACGGATGTTCGTGCATTATACTGAGAAATATGACGTAAATGACAGGAGGTAACAGGAGAAACCAATGGCTTTAGATACATCGAAGAAAAATTTCATAAGGATCAGAGGAGCCAATGTAAACAATCTTAAGAACTTAAGTGTAGATATTCCAAGAGATAAGTTTGTAGTATTTACAGGGCTCAGCGGTTCCGGGAAATCTTCTCTGGCCTTTGATACTATTTATGCAGAGGGACAGAGGCGGTATATGGAGTCTTTGTCCTCTTACGCCAGACAGTTCCTTGGACAGATGGATAAACCGGATGTGGAGAGTATAGAAGGCCTTCCTCCTGCTATCTCCATTGATCAGAAATCAACCAACAGGAATCCACGCTCCACGGTTGGAACAGTTACGGAGATTTATGATTATTTCAGATTACTGTATGCCCGGGTGGGTATCCCCCACTGTCCCAAATGTGGACGGGAAATTAAGAAACAGACAGTTGATCAGATGGTAGATACGATCATGTCTTTTCCGGAGCGCACCAAGATTCAGCTCCTTGCTCCTGTAGTCAGAGGACGTAAGGGAACCCATGCCAAAGTTCTGGAACAGGCCAGAAAGAGCGGCTATGTCCGAGTCCAGATAGACGGCATTATGTATGAACTTGCGGAAGAAATAAGTCTGGACAAGAACCTGAAACATAATATTGAGATCGTGGTGGACCGTCTGATGGTGAAACCGGGGATTGAGAAAAGACTGGCAGATTCCATAGAGACTGTTCTGGAGCTTGCGGACGGACTTCTCATGGTAGATACCATGGATGGGAATATCCATAATTTCAGCCAGAGTTTTTCTTGCCCGGACTGTGGTATAAGCATTGATGAAATTGAACCCAGGAGTTTCTCGTTCAACAATCCCTTTGGAGCCTGCCCGGACTGTCTTGGGCTGGGATATAAGATGGAATTTGACATTGATCTGATGATTCCGGATAAGTCTTTAAGTATTAATCAGGGAGCTATTGCAGTAACAGGATGGCAGTCATGTACCACCCAGGGAAGTTTCTCCAGGGCAATATTGGATGCTCTGGCAAAAGAGTATGAATTCAGCCTTGATACTCCTTTTGAAGATTATCCGGAGAGGATTCAGGATATTCTTATCAATGGAACCGGGGAACATTGTGTAAAGGTACATTACAGGAGCCAGAGAGGGGAAAGTGTGTATGATATAGCTTTTCCCGGATTGATCAAGAATGTGGAACAGAGATACAGGGAAACCGGTTCAGATTCTATGAAACAGGAATATGAATCTTTTATGAGGATCACCCCCTGCAAGACCTGTAAGGGCCAGCGTCTGAAAAAAGAATCTCTGGCGGTTACTGTGGCAGATAAGAATATATACGAAGTTACCAGTCTTTCCATAGAGAAACTGAAGAAATTTCTGGAGGAAATGAAGCTGACAGACCAGCAGTTGCTCATCGGGAAACAGATCTTAAAGGAGATTCGGTCAAGAGTCAGCTTCCTTTCTGATGTGGGATTGGATTATCTTTCTCTTGGACGGGCTACTTCCACACTTTCGGGAGGAGAAGCCCAGCGTATCCGTCTGGCCACCCAGATTGGGTCCGGCTTGGTGGGAGTGGCTTATATTCTGGATGAGCCAAGCATTGGCCTTCACCAGAGAGACAATGACAGACTGTTAAATTCTCTGATGAAGCTTCGTGATCTGGGCAACACTCTGATCGTGGTGGAACATGATGAGGATACTATGCGTGCCGCAGACTGTGTGGTGGATATCGGACCTGGTGCTGGCGAACATGGAGGAGAACTGGTGGCTATAGGTACAGCAGAGGATCTGATGAAAAATGAAAAATCCATTACAGGAGCCTATCTGAGCGGAAGACTGAAGATTCCTGTTCCTTCCACGCGAAGGAAGCCAACGGGATTTCTAACAATTAAGGGTGCAGCCGAGAATAATCTGAAGAACATAGATGTGGAGATTCCGTTAGGAGTTATGACCTGTATTACCGGTGTTTCCGGCTCTGGCAAAAGTTCTCTGATCAATGAGATCCTTTATAAGGCCCTTGCAAGAGACCTGAATCATGCAAGGATCATACCGGGAAAACACAAAGAAATACTGGGAGAAGAGCAGCTGGACAAGGTGATCAATATTGATCAGTCACCTATCGGACGCACACCACGTTCCAACCCGGCTACCTATACAGGTGTTTTTGACCAGATCAGAGATCTTTTTGCTTCTACGGCAGATGCCCGGGCAAAAGGTTATAAGAAAGGACGTTTCAGCTTTAATGTAAAGGGAGGAAGATGTGAGGCCTGCAGCGGAGATGGTATCATTAAGATTGAGATGCAGTTCCTGCCGGATGTTTATGTTCCCTGTGAGGTATGCAAAGGCAAGCGGTATAATCGTGAGACACTGGATGTGAAATATAAGGGAAAGAGTATATATGATGTATTGAATATGACAGTGGAAGAGGCACTTCCGTTTTTTGAAAATATTCCATCCATCCGAAGAAAAATAGAGACTCTTAATGATGTGGGCCTGTCATACATCCGCCTGGGGCAGCCCTCCACAGAACTTTCCGGAGGGGAGGCACAGAGAATTAAGCTTGCTACAGAATTAAGTAAAAGAAGTACGGGAAGAACCATATATATTCTGGATGAGCCAACAACAGGACTTCATTTTGCAGATGTTCATAAGCTGGTGGAAATTCTGAAGCGTCTGTCCGAAGGCGGAAACAGTGTGGTAGTCATCGAGCATAATCTGGATGTGATCAAAACGGCGGACTATATTATAGACATAGGACCTGAAGGCGGAGACAGAGGAGGCAGGGTTATTGCCCGGGGAACTCCTGAAGAAGTGGCACAGTCTCCCGTTTCCTATACGGGAAAATATATCAAAAAGTACCTGGAAAAATAAAATAAGAAGGATACGGGTCTTTCCTTTTCGCAGGAAGTTGTATATAATAAAAGGCAGTGCAGGTGAAGAATTCCGTCCGGAGTGATTCTTTCCTGTTGTAAAGGAACTATAGATGAGCAGAAAGGGGATTCTCATGCCTGCAAGTGATATCGGAATCGATCTGGGTACAAGAAACAGTCTGGTATATTCCACAGGGAAGGGACTTGTTTTAAATGAACCCTCCATAGTGGTTTATGATAAAAATACGGAGAAGATCAGGGCAATCGGTGAAGAAGCCCGACAGATGGAGGGACATCTTACATCAGATATGGAGATCATCCGTCCCATCAGACAGGGAGTGATCGTGGATTATTCGGTGTTGGAGAAGATGCTGAAGTATTTCATTTCCAGAGCAATGGGAAGAAGGGCTTTCCGCAAACCAAGGATCAGTATCTGCGTACCCAGTGGGATTACGGAAGTGGAAAGAAAAGCAGTGGAAGAAGTAACCTATCAGGCAGGCGCCAGAGAGGTATTTATGGTTGAGGAGCCCATTGCTGCCGCTATCGGAGCAGGCGTGGATATTACCAAACCTTTTGGGAATCTGATCGTTGATATCGGAGCCGGAACCACAGATGTTGCCGTGATTTCCCTGGCGGGTGTTGTAGTTTCCAGTTCTGTAAAAATTGCTGGTGATGTGTTTGACCAGGAGATCATTAATTATGTGAGAAAGAATCATGGCCTTTTTATCGGACGTGACCTGGCTGAGAAGATTAAAATTCAGATAGGAACTGCATGTGAGGAAGCCAATCCCCGGACTATGGAGGTTAAAGGAAGAAATATCATTACCGGTCTGCCCAAAGTTGCTGCACTGACTTCGGAGGAAATCCGTTCAGCACTTAAGGAAGCCACAGGAAAAATTGTGGAAACGGTTCATGGCGTGCTGGAGAAAACACCGCCTGAGCTGGCAGCGGATATTGTAGACAGAGGAATCGTTCTCACCGGAGGGGGAGCCATGCTTCATGGGATGGATACATTGATTGAGAAGAGAACAGGAGTAAGCACTCTGACTGTCCAGAATGCTATGGGTGTTGTTGCCATAGGCACAGGAAAATATGCAGAAATAATCACAAGATTTAACGGATAAAGCTGGAGGTACTGCTAGGATGCAGTGCCTTTTTATTGTATTTTTGGTTATAAAGACGGGGAGGTACCAATGAGGGAAACTGTTACAGGATATATTGACCATATTATTTTCAGAAATGAAGACAACGGATATACGGTCATGGTATTAAAAAATGCAAAAAAAGAGCAGGAAATTACATGTGTGGGAAATTTTCCCGTCATCAGTCAGGGCATTACCATTGAGGCATCGGGCACATATATCCACCATCCTGTGTATGGAAAACAGTTCCAGATAGACTCTTTTGTGGAAAAAATGCAGGAGGATACAGATGCAATGGAACGGTATCTGGGCTCCGGGGCTATCAAGGGGGTTGGCCCGGCTCTCGCCGCAAGAATTGTCCGCCATTTTGGGGAAGATACTCTGCGTATTGTAGAAGATGAGCCTGAGAGGCTGGCAGAGGTAAAAGGAATCAGTGAAAAGAAGGCAAGAGAGATCGCTGTACAGATAACAGAGAAAGCGGATATGCGTAAGGCTATGATTTTTTTGCAGAAATATGGCATCTCTCTGAATCTTGGAGTAAAGATATACCAGAAATACAAAGATTCTGTTTATACAGTTCTGCAGGAAAATCCCTATAAACTTGCTGAGGATATTTCCGGTGTGGGTTTTAAGATCGCTGATGAAATTGCTTCACGAATAGGAATACATACAGATTCAGACTACAGAATCCGCAGCGGGATGTTGTATACTTTGCAGCAGGCAGCAGGAGAAGGACATACATATCTTCCCAAGGACCAGCTTTTTTTCAGATGCGCACAGCTTCTGGACATTGATGAATCCTATCTGGAAAAACACCTGATGGATATGGCCATAGAGAGAAAACTGGTTCTGAAGGAAAAAGAAGGAGAAACCATTGTTTATCCCGGCCGGTATTACAATCTTGAACTCAATACTGCAAGAATGCTTTGTGAGCTGAATATATTATGTCCTCAGGATGAAAAGCTGGTGGAGAAAAGGATTGCTGTCATTGAAAAGGAAACAGGAATCACTCTTGATCCATTGCAGAAAAAAGCAGTAACCCAGGCAGCCGGCCATGGATTATTTATTCTCACCGGAGGCCCAGGCACAGGAAAAACAACCATTATAAATGCGATTATTCGCTTTTTTGAGGATGAGGGAGCTGAGCTTATGCTTGCTGCTCCTACCGGCCGTGCTGCCAAACGTATGACAGAGACCACAGGATATGAGGCACAGACAATCCACAGGATGCTGGAGCTGAACGGAGCGCCTGAAGATGAACAGGAAGGGCAGAATATAAGATTTGAAAGAAATGCACAGAACCCTCTGGAGGCAGATGTGATCATAATAGATGAAATGTCTATGGTAGATATTAATCTTATGCATTCCCTGCTTCTTGCCATTACGGCAGGTACACGTCTGATCCTTGTAGGTGATGAAAATCAGCTTCCCAGTGTAGGGCCGGGGAATGTGCTGAGAGACATTATACATAGCGGATGCTTTCCTGTTGTGGAACTTACCCATATTTTCCGCCAGGCTTCAGAAAGCGATATTGTTGTGAATGCCCATAAGATCAACCGGGGAGAACAGGTAGAGATTACAAATAAAAGCAGGGATTTCTTTTTCCTGAAAAGATATGATGCGGATATGATCATCCGTGTGGTCATTGCACTTATTCAGGAAAAGCTTCCACGTTATGTGGGAGCAAAGCCAGGCGAGATCCAGGTGCTGACTCCGATGAGAAAAGGCCTGCTTGGAGTGGAGCGTCTCAACAGGATTCTTCAGAGATATTTAAATCCTCCGGATGCCTCAAAAAAAGAGAAAACTGTGGGAGATCACTTTTTCCGTGAGGGAGACAAGGTAATGCAGGTGAAAAACAATTATCAGCTGGAATGGGAAATCAGAGGCAAATATGGAATAGTGACAGAGAAGGGCATGGGAGTTTTTAACGGGGATACAGGAATCCTGAAGGAAATCAATGAATTTGCCGAAACCGCTGAAATTGAGTTTGAAGACGGGCGTTTCGCATTTTATTCTTTTAAACAGCTTGAAGAACTGGAACTTGCATATGCTGTCACGATCCATAAATCACAGGGATCTGAGTATCCTGCAGTTATTCTTCCCCTTCTTTCCGGACCCAAGATGCTTCTTAACAGGAACCTTCTCTATACAGCTGTGACAAGAGCACGTAAATGTGTTACAGTAGTAGGAAGTGAAGAGACATTTGCGGATATGATCCGCAATGACAGACAGCAGAAACGTTACAGCGGGCTGGATGAAAGAATCAGAGAGCTTGCTGAAACTATGAAGAAAGGAGAAATTTGAACCGGATTCTGAATAATGTTTTAAATATTTTATATCCCAGATGCTGCCCCATCTGCCACAGAATATTGAAGGATCAGAACAGGATGATCTGTCCGGAATGTGAAAAAAGGATTCATCCTGTGGGCCAGCCAAGATGTTATAAGTGCGGCAAACCGGTACAGAAAGGAGAATATTGTCCGGACTGCCAGCACCATCCCCACCTGTTTGAACAGGGCCGGGGAATATTTGTTTATAATGATCTGATGCGCCGTTCTCTGATTAGGTATAAATATTATGGATGCAGGGAATATGGGGATTTTTATGCAAGATCTATGTATATTTTTGCAAAAAAAGAAATTGAAATATGGAAGCCGGATCTGATCGTTCCCGTGCCTTTGCACAGATCTAAGCTTAGAATGCGTGGATTCAACCAGGCTGCTGATCTGGCAGTGAAACTGTCACAATATACCGGAATTCCCGCAGACACTTCACTGGTAGAAAAAATCAGAAAAACAAAATCCCAGAAAAAACTGTCCGCCTATGAAAGAAGAAAAAATCTGGAAGAGGCATTTCGGGTAAAAAGATCACTGCCAGGGTTTACTATTCTGGTCATTGATGATGTATACACAACAGGAAGTACTATAGATGCCATGGCGGCTTGCCTTAGAAAAAAAGGAGCAGACAAAATCTTTTTTCTTACCGTTTGTATTGGAAGGATATAAGAAAAAACACTTTTCATCAATAACGATATATGATACAATTAATCTGTATGATTATATGGAAAACTGTATAGAGAGAATAAGGAGTTATCTATGTTAAATGAAGAAAAAATAAAAGTCATGAATAAACTCGCCATGTATGAGAAAGGTGAGGGCAGGAAATATCTTCCTGTGAGCAAATATTACAGAAGCGATTATATCGGGCTTGCAATGATCAAGAACTTTTTCCTGGTGACCATAGGATACGTTCTTGCACTGGCGGGTGTGGGGGCATATTTTGGCAATTATCTGATGGAGAATATCCATAAAATGGATCTGGTCACGCTTGGAATTGATATTCTGATCGGATATCTGGCAGTCCTTGTTGTTTTTTCTGTTCTGACCTATATACAGTATTCCATAAAGTACCGCCGTGCGAAGAAGAGTGTGAAGCTATATTATGAAGAACTTACGAAGCTTAACAGAATATATTCACGCGAAGAAAAAAAATCCATGTCCAGAGGAGTATCAGGAGGGTATAAGAAATGACAGCATTACTTGAATTAAAACAGAAAATAAAGAATATATACGGGCAGTATGAGATTTATATCCTTCCTGTATTTCGTTTCATTCTGGCATTTGTCTATCTTCAGTGGATCAATATGAATATGGGATATATGTCCCAGCTGAACAGCATTTATCTTGTTCTTATTATTTCACTGATCTGCTGCATTTTGCCATCCAATGTACTTATTTTTGCAGGATTTGTCTTTATGGTAGGACATTGTTATGCTCTTGGCATTGAAGTAGCCGGGTTTATGCTGGTTCTCATAATTTTTATGATGATTTTATTTTTAAGATTCAGTGCAGGAACCAATGTTGTTCTGGTGTTCACTCCTCTTTCCTTTGGAGTGGGAGCTCCGGTACTTCTTCCAATCGGCAGCGGGCTTCTTTCCAGTGCGGTTTCTGCTCTTCCTGCAGGCTGTGGTACGATTCTATATTATTTTATCCGGTTTTTACGTGTGCAGCGCCAGATTCTTGAGAATCCGGATGTGGCTGTTATGGACAAGCTGAAACTTCTGACTGATGGAATCGTACAGAACTGGGGAATGTGGATCAATGTTGTAGCATTCATCGCCGTAATTCTTCTGGTTAATCTGATCCGGACGCGGTCTTTTGATTATGCATGGAGAATAGCTATTGTTGTTGGAGGCGCTGCCTATATTCTTGTGGTTCTTGCCGGCGGCTTCTGCTTTGATGTTACCATCAGAATGATACCTCTGATCATTTATACAGTAGTTTCTGTCATCATATGCCTGATTCTGGAACTCTTCGTTTTCGGCGGAGATTATACACGAACAGAAAGACTGGAATATGAGGATGATGAGTATTACTATTATGTAAAAGCAGTACCCAAGGCATCAGTTGCCACATCTGAAAGGAGCATTAAGAAGATTAATGCGGAACCTGTACCAGAGGAAAGAAAAACTCAGGATGACGTGGCTCCTTATGCAAACCCCATTTTTCACGAAAATGCAAAACCTGTCAAACAACAGGAAGAAGCTTCGCAGGCTTTTAAGAAAGCCGATATGAATGATGTTGATTTTGAAAAAAAACTGGAAGAGTCCTTAAAAGATCTGTAATCTTTTGGGCTCGGAGGAAAGGAGAACATTATGCAGGATATTACGGGAAGAATGCTGGAACTTTTACCTAATATATCATTCCCGAGAATCGGCATTATAGACATTATACAGATTGCACTGATTGCATTTTTTGTATATCAGTTTATGGTGTGGATCAAATATACGCATGCCTATACACTTCTGAAAGGCATACTGGTGGTTCTCCTGTTTATATTTATTGCCTATATCTTTAAGATGAATACCATTTTGTGGATCTTTTCCAATCTGGCAAGTACACTGATCGTTGGAGTTATCGTCATATTTCAGCCGGAACTGCGTAAAGTCCTGGAACAGCTTGGACAGAAAAAAATCATGTCTGCCTTGTTTCCTTTTGACGCAGGCAAGGAGGTAAAGGAGAGATTCACGGATAAGACCATCAGTGAGCTGATAAAGGCCTGTTTTGATATGGGAGAGGTGAAGACAGGAGCCCTTATTGTGATCGAACAGGATGAGATGCTGAACGATTATATCCGTACGGGAATCAATCTGGATGCAATTCTTACCAGCCAGCTTCTGATCAATATTTTTGAACATAACACACCTCTTCATGATGGGGCAGTTATAGTGAGAGGAAACAGGATCGTAGCAGCAACATGTTATCTTCCCTTATCAGATAATATGGAGCTGAGCAAGCAGCTGGGAACCCGTCACCGGGCAGGGGTTGGAATCAGTGAACAGACGGATTCTGTAACCATTATTGTTTCGGAGGAAACAGGCCAGGTATCTGTTGCCCAGAGAGGAAAGCTGATCAGAGGAGTAAACAGTGCCAAACTCCGTGAGATTCTTATCAGGGCGCAGAATAAGCAGGTGGTAGATAACAGCAAACTTCGATATTTACTGAAAGGAAGAATGAAGCATGAAGAAGAGAAAACTGACAGATAATATTCCTCTTAAGATCATGTCTGTTGCTGTTGCTGTTATGTTATGGCTGATTGTGGTTAATATTGATAATCCTGTAGATACCAATTACTATACGATTACCAATGTGGAATTAAAGAATAAAGAATATGTAGAATCTTCTGACACCATAGGCAAAATGTGTATGCCGGAAGAGAATCAGGATACGGTCCGGGTTGCAATTACCGCAGATAAGAAGACAAGGGATAAGATCAGGGTTACAGATATTACTGCCTTTGCAGATCTGCAGCAGGCAGTAAGTCTTGATACCAATCCGGTTATGGTTCCGATTACAGTAACCTGTCCGGGAATTGCACCGGGCGATATTAAAGTTACGCCTCAGAATCTCAGTGTTCATCTTGATGAGAAAGAGACACAGGAGTTTGTAATTAATGTGACAAAAGGAGATACCAAGCCGGGCAAAGATTATGAAGTTGGAAGCCTGACTGCCAATCCGGAGAAAGTCAGGATTACAGGTCCTAAATCTCTGATCAATAAAATTGATAAGGTAAATGCTGCAGTTGAATTGAGCGGTAATACTCAGGACTTTTCTAAAGAGGTTAACCTGACGATTATTGATAAAAATCAGGAAGCTTTGACCGATTCTGAGATGAATTCTCTTAGAATTGAGAATAATGCCAAAGCGGAAGTAACTGCCAGATTGTGGAAGATACGTAAAGGCATAAAAATATCGGCCGGTTATGTGGGAAATCCTGCCGAAGGATTTCAGGTTGGATCAGTGAAAACGATACCGGATACCATAAGTCTGGCCGGCAGCACAGAAGCTCTGGATAATCTTGCACAGAATGATAATACTATTATCATTCCATCGGATAGCATAGATATTTCAGGAGAGTCAGATGATGTGGAGAAGAAGATCAATATCACCGAACTTCTGCCTGAAAATGTGAAGCTGACCAGTGATTCCAGCGAAGATATCTGGGTAACTGTCAGTATTCTTCCTCAGGGAAGTGCAGAATTTAATTATCCAACCAAAGAAATTCAGGTGAACAATAAACCTGATGATCTTCAGGTTACTTTTGAGATGGCTCAGATCGAACTTCGTATCAAATCGAAAAATGATGATATGGACAATCTGAACATATCCAGAGATGTGAAGGTTTCTATTGATCTGAAGGATAAGCATGAGGGAAATTATGAAGTGCCTGTCCAGGTTGTTCTTCCAGAGGGCTTTGAGCTGGTAGATGACGTGAATACGGAAGTTGTGATTTCCTCAGGCACTCCGGCGAAAGAGAGTAAGTAATAAGGGGTAAATAAAATGGTAAGCAAAAAGGTTATTGTAAATAATCCTTCAGGTCTGCATTTAAGGCCTGCAGGAATTCTCTGCAATGAAGCAATGAATTATCAGTCATTGATCACATTTTCATATAAAGGCGGATCAGCAAATGCGAAGAGTGTGTTAAGTGTTCTTGGTGCCTGCGTAAAGTGTGGGGATGAGATTGAACTTGTATGTGAGGGAATTGATGAGGATAAAGCTCTGAATGCACTTGTAAAAATAATAGAAGATGGTTTAGGAGAATAAGAAGGGGAGATTATTATGAAAAAGAAAATGGTTGCTCTGATGCTGGGGCTTACTCTGTGTTTTGGGCCTGCTGCTGAAGCAGGAGCAGAAACATTTGGAACACCTGAAGATCCGGATGCAGCAGTTGTTCAGATAGCATCAGATGAGATGGAAGATGCCTTCTCAACAGGTGAACTTCAGACAGGTGAAGAAGAGGCCGGGGAGGCTCAGATAAATGAACCTGAAGCTCAGAATATAACAGAAGAACAGGGATTTTCTGCAGGAACAGAAAATTCTGTGACAGACGAAGCTGCACAGGAGCAGAATGCGGACACGGCAGATTCCATACATGTAAAGTCAGAAGACTGGGTGTCTGAGAATAATTCTTATAAGCTTCGCCGGGCTTCTTCTGTTCAGGGGACAACTCCGGGTACAGGCTCTGTGGATGGATATTATACTTTGGCAGATGGTGTTCTTAAGATTACAACACAGCATCAGGGCAGAGAATACACAGGTTATTATCTGTTTGACGAGAACGGTTATATGGTAACAGGACAGGCAATGGTACCTCTTAAGTCGGACAGTACTGATGAAACAGAAGTGCAGGAATATTTCACTCCGATTGAAAAAGCAGTTCTTTACCCGGAATTTCAGGGAGAGGCAGTCGCTCCATATAATTCAGATCTGGGTAAGCAGAAACGGAATCAGTGGATATGGACCGGAACAGTATTTCAGTTTTATGATGCCACCGGAGCCTTCTGCCCCGTTGAACAGCTTCAGCAGCAATATCAGCAGCAGGGCACTTATAAGGGCTATATTAAGATTGAAAATGATTATTACTATCTTAAGGAAGACGGCACTCCGTTAACCGGAGATATTGAGATTACTGCAGGTAATGAAACAAATCTGTATTATTTTCAGCCTGAGCCGGGTAAAGATGGAATCCCGGGAAAAATGTTCCACAAAGGATGGAGATGCATAAAGACAGCTGCAGGAGAGCGATGGCTGTATTATAATCAGGGAGTTACCAATCCTTCAGATATCGGAAAATATTATAAGAGAGGAATCACGGCAACTGTACTTGATAAGAAAATCAAAGGAAATGATACATATTTAATTGATTCTAAGGGTTATATCCTGAAGAATACAATGAAGAAGGCTGCCAATGGTGCATACTACTGTACAGACAAACGAGGTGTAATTTATAAAAATAAACTGGTGAAGTACTCAGGCGCCAGATATTATTTTGACTCCAAGGGAAAGAGAGCTGCATGGCAGAACAGATGGGCGAAATGTACAGGGGCAGGAAACCATTATTATTATTTTGGAAAAACTCCTGGGAAAGTCTCCGAGAAAAAAGGATGGCAGAAGGTTTGCGATCCAAACGGAAAATTTATCGGATGGTATTATTTTGATTCCAATGGAAACCATTATACAAATAAGCTTACTTCAGAAGGTTATTATTTTACACCTGATGGAAAACTGGCCAGTGGGTTGCAGACGATAAAAGGAAAGAAATATATTTTTGAAACATCCACTTCCTCAGAACGTAAAGGAAAAATGTATAAAAATAATATGGTACGTTATAAAAAGAAGTGGTATTTTGCATCAAAAAGCGGACCTCTTATTAAAAGCGGGTGGAAGAATTATAACGGAAACTGGTATTATATTAAAAATTATGAAGTTCTTACTAACAGCTTCATAAAGAGAAACGGTGTCAATGGATATGTAGATTCTAAAGGAAAATATACAACCGGATGGGTTGTTGTAAGCAATGCCCAGAATCTTGTCCGTTATATAAATCCAGATGGAAAAGGCAAAGCTAAAGACGGATACGTAAGAAATGACAGCAAGATCATAGATGGAACCCGGTATTTCTTTGATAAAAATGGTTACAGAATTACAGATCTGACAAGCAGATTCACAGGTCCATACTTTATACGGGTTGACAAAACAAATGGAGTTGCAACAGTATATACAGACAGCACCATGGTTACACCTGTCAAGACTATTCGTGTTTCTGTAGGACTTCCAGGTACGCCAACCCCGGATGGATATTATAAACTGAAAAGTGAATACAGATGGCAGCCTCTTATGGGACCTTCCTGGGGACAGTACGGAACTCATGTGGAAGGCGCCGGACAGGGAGGAATCTATTTCCATTCTGTAGCATGCTCTCAGCCTAATTCTTATAATCTTCCTTCTGGAGAATATAATAAACTGGGCAGTCCGGCATCTCATGGATGTATTCGGACCTGTGTGGCTGATGCCAAATGGATTTATGAGCACTGCAATGGAGCAACCGTTTATATAATGAGCGGCCCATATATCAGTGAAGACGTATTTAAAGGACCTCTTGGGAAGAAGCCGCTGACACCTCTGCGTGGATCTGGAAGATTTGACCCGACAGACCCGGCAGTAAATCAATAAACAGATAAGAAGCGCTCTGGATTCTTTTTCAGGGCGCTAATTATTAGTATTATGGGAGAAAAATATGATGAAAAATAAAAGAAAACCGACAGGATGGTCATCTGTTATAAAATTGGTGCTGGGGATATTTATTGGATGCCTGGTTATGTTTTCAGTGCCTGTTTTGGCAAATCAGCATTATGACCGTCGTCTGACAGTAGCTGAGGAAGAGCAGCAGGCTCCTGCTTTTGCATCGGCTTTTTCATCAGGATCAGAAAGTGAAACCAGTACAGTTAACAAGAATGCATGGAAAAAGATCAAAGGAGTCTGTTATAACGGAAGCGGTGTAAAAATACCCGGAGCCATTACAAGAGGAATTGATGTTTCCGAATGGCAGGAAAAAATAGACTGGAAAAAAGTAAAAAGTGCAGGAATTGATTTTGCATTCGTACGTGTGGCTCATGGCCTGAAACATTTGGATACATATTATGATTATAATATGAAAAAAGCAGAGGAAGCCGGTGTGCCGGTGGGAACCTATATATACAGTACTGCAACCTCAACAAAGGATGCATTGAAGGAAGCACAGCTTGTGATCAAAAAAATGAAGGGGTATAAAGTATCATACCCTGTGGTTTATGACCTGGAATATCCAGGCGCACAGAAGCTTTCTTCCACCGCAAGATCAAAAATGGCTCTTACATTCTGTAATGAAGTACGCAAGGCAGGATATTATCCAATGATCTACTGCAATACATACTGGTATGATAACTATATAGACTGGGAGATTTTGTCCGGTATTGATGTGTGGATCGCAAGGTACGGAGATACCATACAGGCACCTGTAGTTTCGAAATATGAATATACCATATGGCAGGCTACAGATGGAAACACAGAAAATGGTCTTAACAGTACAAGAGGTCTGATACCGGGAATTCCTTCTGGCAATGATGTGGATATTAATTTTGGCTATGTGGATTATACAAAAAAAATAACACCACGCTTTAATGCAAAGTCTTCTTATGTCCCCTCATCCAAGCCGGACAGCACTGAAAATAAGGAACCCCAGAATCAGAAATCAGGATGGCAGACAGAAAATGGTAATACATATTATTATGTTAATAACAGAAAAGTGACAGGTCTGCAGAAAATTAAAGAAAAACTGTATTATTTTAATGAAAAAACCGGGATCTTGTATAAAAATGAGAAGATTATCACTTCAAAAGGAGATATTTATTATGCGAATTCCAAAGGGGTCTGCTATAATAATGGTTTCCAGAAAATAAAAGAAAGTGGAACATCACATACATATTACTTCCAGAAAAATGGAAAAGCTTATAAAGGATGGTTGACACTGAATGGTAAAAAGTATTATTTTTATAAAGGTCAGTCAAAAATGTCCGGTATCAGGGCAGAAAACATTACACTTACAAGTTCCAAAAATGTGGTATCGGTATTTGACAAAAATGGTGTATGCATAAAACAGACAACACTGAAAAAATAAAAATACAGGAAAGAGGAGCAGAAAATGGGAAAAATTAAAGTCACTCAGTGCGGAGATATCAGTGGATTAAAGGTTGTAGAGCCTGCTGTATTTGGAGATGCACGGGGATATTTTATGGAAACCTATAATTATAATGATTTCAAAGAGGCTGGAATCGATGTGGAATTTGTACAGGATAATCAGTCAAGTTCCCATAAAGGGGTCCTCAGGGGACTTCATTTTCAGATCAATTATCCCCAGGATAAGCTTGTGCGCGTGGTAAATGGTGAGGTATTTGACGTAGCAGTGGATCTGAGAGAAGGTTCCGAAACCTTTGGTAAATGGTTTGGAGTTGTCCTTTCAGCAGAGAATAAGAAACAGTTTTTCATCCCAAAGGGATTTGCACATGGTTTTCTGGTCCTCTCTGAACATGCGGAATTTGTATATAAATGTTCAGATTTTTATCATCCAAATGACGAGGGAGGCCTGATATGGAATGACCCTGACATTGGAATAGAATGGCCGATTCCGGAAGGAATGGAGTTAAGCTTTTCTGATAAGGATACTAAGTGGGGAAGCTTCAGAGAATATAAAAATCGATAGGAATATACAATATGAAAAAAATTTTTTCTTTGCCGGCTGAACTTATTCACAGCAGAAAGCTGATTTTCAGTCTGGCAAAAAATGATTTTAAAACAAAATATGCAGGTTCATATCTGGGTATTGTGTGGGCTTTTATACAGCCTGTCGTGACAATTCTGGTATATTGGTTTGTATTTTCAGTAGGGCTGAAAGCCGGAAAAGCTTCTGATTATCCTTTTGTAATTTATCTTGTGTCAGGAATTGTTCCCTGGTTCTTCTTTCAGGATGCTTTAAATGGTGGAACAAATGCACTTATTGAATACAATTATCTGGTAAAAAAAGTTGTCTTTAAAATCAGCATTCTTCCAGTTGTAAAAATAATATCTGCGTTATTTGTACATGTTTTTTTTGTATTTTTTGCATTGATTTTATGCGCTTGTTACGGATATTATCCAAGTCTGTATACCTTTCAGCTGATCTATTACAGCATATGTTCCTTTATTCTGGTTCTCGGACTTGTATATGCAACAAGTGCCATTGTTATTTTTTTCCGTGATCTGACACAGATCATCAGCATTTTTCTTCAGGTCGGGGTGTGGATGACCCCAATTATGTGGGATGTGAATATGCTGGCTGATTATCCCTGGGCGATTACTCTGTTCAAATTGAATCCTGTATATTATATAGTAAATGGATACCGTGATTCAATGCTTGAACATGCAGGATTCTGGACACATCCCGGGTGGACATTTTATTTCTGGGTAGTAACAATACTTCTTTTCGTGTTTGGTTCCATAATATTTAAACGGCTGAAACCGCATTTTGCGGATGTGCTTTAACAGAGAGGTTTGTAATGGCAGATATTGCAATTTCAGTAAATGACGTGACAAAGATGTATAAATTATATGATAATCCAATGGATAGACTGAAAGAGTCCCTGGGTTTATCAAAAAAGAAAAGATATAAAGAACATTATGCCTTGAATAATGTTTCCTTTCAGGTGGGCAAAGGAGAGACGGTGGGTATAATCGGTACCAATGGTTCCGGAAAATCAACGATACTTAAAATTATTACAGGTGTATTGAGTCCCACAGAAGGAAATGTTACAGTAAATGGAAGAATCTCTGCACTTCTGGAATTAGGTGCAGGTTTTAATATGGAATACTCCGGTATTGAGAATGTCTATCTTAATGGTACAATGATCGGCTTCTCAAAAAAGGAAATTGATGCAAAACTTCAGTCTATTCTTGATTTCGCTGATATAGGAGAATTTGTTTATCAGCCGGTGAAAACATATTCAAGTGGTATGTTTGTAAGGCTTGCTTTTGCAGTTGCCATAAATATAGATCCCGAAATATTGATCGTAGATGAGGCCCTTTCTGTAGGAGATGTTTTTTTTCAGGCCAAATGCTATAAGAAATTTGAAGAATTTAAACAGATGGGTAAAACAATTCTGTTCGTAAGTCATGACCTGGGCAGTATCAATCAATATTGTGACCGTGTTGTTCTATTGAACAAAGGTGTCGTACTGGCACAGGGACTTCCGGGAGATATGATCGATCTGTATAAAAAGGTTCTTGTAGATCAGGTATCCGGCAGAGAAAACAGTGAAAATGCCTCTGAGGATAAGAGAAACAAAGAAAAGAAACACCAGAAAAAAGTGGAAAGTTAATAAAACATGAAAGAAAGTATGCTTATCAGTCCCAATATTCAGAATTACGGAAACAAAAAAGCTGAAATTGTTGATTTTGGAATTTTTGATTCAGAAAATAATATCAGCAACACCATATATAAAATGCAGGAATTTACGATTGCAATGAAAGTGAAATTTCATGAAGATATTGTCAATCCTATTTTTGCATTCAGTATTAAAGATATCAAAGGAAACGAGCTTACAGGAACCAATACCTTGATCGAAAAAACGGATACGGGTCTTTTGAAGGCAGGAGAAGAGAGAGTAGTCAGTTTCCGCCAGGTTATGCGCCTGCAGGGAGGACAGTATCTGCTTCAGCTTGGATGTACCGGTTATGAGGGCGATAACTTTGTTGTATACAACAGACTATATGACAGCTGTTGTATTCAGGTTATTTCAAGTAAAACAACAGTAGGTTATTTTGATATGGACACGACAGTTAATTTCTCAAAAGGAGAACAGTAAGAATGCAGGAAGGTTTAAATAATCCCTTATTTTCTGTGATTATGCCTGTGTATAATGTGGAGGTAAAATGGCTGAAAAGAGCTGTCCAGACTGTAACAGAGCAGACATATTCCCACTGGCAGTTATGCATTGTTGATGATTGTTCTACAGACAAAAGAGTAAGGGAATTTCTTGAAACTTTGTCAGACAACAGGATAAAAACAGAATATCTGGATGAAAACAGAGGCATCTCGGGTGCCACAAACAGAGGAGCAGAGCTGGCTGATGGAGATTATCTTGTTTTAATGGATAATGATGATGAACTGGATTTGCATGCTCTGGAAATGTTTGCACGAAGAATCAGGGAAACAGGAGCAGATATTATATACAGCGATCAGGATATTGTGGATTTGAATGGAAATTACAGAGATCCTTTATATAAAACCGACTGGTCTCCTGAGTTAATCTTAAGCCAGATGTACGTAGGCCACCTGCTTGGATTTAAAAAAGAACTGTTTCAGGAAACAGGCGGTTTCAGAAGTGAATATAATGGCAGCCAGGATTATGATCTGTTTCTTCGCCTTTCTGAAAAAACAAACTCCATAGAACATATTCCCGAAATTCTTTATCATTGGAGGGCAATTCCCAGTTCTACTGCAATGAATCCCGATTCCAAACCATATGCACAATATACAGGTCTGGCAGCTGTACAGGATCACCTGGACCGCACTCTGGGAAAAGGCAGGGCAAGTGTACAGGAGACAGAATCCTGTTTTGTTTATGATGTTCGTTATAATCTGGATCGTGAGCCGAAAGTTTCAGTTATTATTCCCACCAAAGATCATGTGGATCTGTTGAAAACTGCAGTGGAAAGTATAGAAGATTTCACAGAATATTCCAACTATGAAATAATTATCCTGGATAACAATTCAGTGGAACCGGATACTTTTGCTTATTTTAACAAAATAACGGAACAGTACGATAATATAAAGATTTATGCGGCTGTTTTTCCCTTCAATTGGTCAAGGCTGAATAATTATGGTATTTCCAAAGCAAAGGGAGACGTATTTATTTTTCTCAATAATGATATAAAAATTATTTCCAGAAACTGGATGCGTCGTCTGGCGGAGAAGGTTGTACAGGATAATATTGGAGTTGCAGGAGGGTTGCTGCTTTATGAAGATGGTACTATACAACATGCAGGTGTTGTGGCCGGTATGGGTGGCTGGGCGGAACATGTTTTTAAGGGGATGAAACCTGTTCATTATGGTTCTCCGTTTCTGTCTCCCATGGTCACAAGAAATGTGACTGCTGTGACAGGAGCCTGTATGGCTGTAAGCCGTAAGACCATAGAGAAAATCGGTGGTTTTAATGAAGATTTTATAATATGCGGAAGTGATGTGGAACTGTGCATCCGGGCTATTCAAAATGGGTTCAGGAATGTATATGACCCTAATGTGAAATTATATCATATGGAATCCAGAACAAGAGATTCCTATATCCCTGATGTTGATTTCAGACTGTCAGAAAAAATGTATGCTTCCTATCTGAAAAACGGGGATCCCTATTATAATAAAAATCTGGACTACTTTAGTGTACAGCCCTCTGTTTTGAAAGATAAACAGAGAACTTCTTTTCATGATTCAATGGAGTTCATAAAACGGGAATATCTGGATCTGAATTGTGCAGGTGGAAATGTGAATACTCATATTGATGAGATTAATCCATATGTTTTCCGTAAAAGTCTGAGAAAAAGAAATAGAATTAATATTCTTCTTCCGTCCATTAATCCTGAGCATGTTTTTGGAGGAATTTCAACAGCACTTAAGTTTTTTGAAAAAATGGCAGATGAGCTTGGGTATGACAGACGGATTATACTTGTGGATGCTGTCCCCTCTGAAGAAGCGGTGAAACAGTATAAACAAAAGTATGAGTTTGTGTCTCAGGATCAGGACAGCGATGCAGAATATCAGATTGTTTCCTATAGTGAACGGAAGGGAACCCTGCCTGTGTCAGAAAATGATTATTTTATGTTTACCGGATGGTGGACTGCACACTGTGCACAGGAGGCATATGACGACTTTGAAAAGAAGGAAGGCATAGCTCCCAACATTTTTATAAACTTTATACAGGATTTTGAACCGGGATTTTATCCATGGTCTTCAAGGTATCTTCTGGCTGATGCAACATACAAAAATAAATATCCGCAGATTGCTGTATTCAATACAGGATTATTGCAGGATTATTTTCATTTTAATTCTTATCATTTCTATAAGGAATTTGCATTTGAGCCGGTATTAAACGATAAACTGAAAGTCTGCCTGGATAAGGCTGGGGATGGTTTTAAAAAGAAAAAACAGATTCTTATCTATGGTCGTCCGGGTACAGAAAGAAATGCATTCAAGCTTATAGTGGCTGCTCTCAGAAAATGGGTATGGTATCAGAATGATATCGATCAATGGACAGTGCTCTCTGCAGGAGAACAGCACGATGACGTTTACCTGGGAAATGGAAAGATTCTTCACTCAGTTGGAAAACTTTCTATTGAAGAGTATGGAAAGGTGCTTTCAGAATCATTTGCGGGCATTTCGCTGATGGCTTCTCCCCATCCAAGCTATCCTCCTCTGGAAATGTCAGTATTTGGCATAAAGGTTATTACCAATACTTTTGCAAATAAAGATCTGAAAGAATTTAACAGTAATATTGTATCTCTTCAGGTGGCAAGTCCCAATAATATTGCTTCCAGCCTGAATGAAATATGTAATCATTATGTGTCATACGTGCCACATATTGAGACTAACAGGGAATATCTGGAAAACAGGAACGTATTTGGATTTATACCGGAAATTAAAGAGATTTTAGAGAAACAGGAGAGATGAAATGTATGACAAAATAGGAAATGTTGTTCTCAACTATGATTTTTATACTGGTGAGGACCAGTACTGTGATGGAACAATTGAAGATGAACTGCTGACAATGGTTACAGAAGAACAGGATGTGATCAGTATTTTAAAGAAAGATAATCGCTGGCCGGTTCTTTATCATCTGTCCCCGGTAAGACAGAACATTGTAGAGTGGTATCCTCTGGATAAAAATATGGAGGTACTTGAAGTTGGCTCAGGCTGTGGCGCAGTCACAGGTGCTCTGTGCAGGAAAGCAGGAAAGGTTACCTGTATAGAATTATCCCAAAAGCGTTCTCTGATCAATGCAAACAGAAACAGAGATTTTTCCAATCTGGAAATTATAGTGGGAAATTTCAATGATGTTAAACTGGACAAAAAATTTGACTGCATTACTTTGATAGGTGTTCTGGAGTATGCAAGGTATTATACCGATACCGGGAATCCTTTTGTTGATTTTCTCAAAAATATCAGAAAGATGCTTAAGCCCCATGGAGTTATCATGGTTGCAATAGAAAATAAATATGGTCTTAAGTATTTTGCGGGTGCAAGAGAAGATCACACAGGTGTTTATTTCGACGGAATCCAGGGATATAAAGCCACAGACAGTAAAGTTTATACTTTCTCTAAGAGCCAGCTGGAAAATGTATTAAAGGAAGCGGGTTATCAGAAACAGAAATTCTATTATCCGTTTCCTGATTATAAATTTCCAACCGAGATTTTTTCCGATGAATATCTGCCAAAGCCTGAAGATCTGGCATGTTCAAAAGAAACATATGACAGCAGCCGCCGTTTTCTGTTTGATGAGACTGCTGCTTTCCAGGAGGTTGTACGCTCAGGGGAGTTTCCGGTATTTTCCAATTCATATTTAGTTGTAGCAGAACAGGAGTAAAGCTGTGAAAAAAATATATTCTAAATTTACAAGGGAAAGAGATGTAAAATTTCAGATAGAAACATCCGTTTATGAAGATGAAAATAAACAGCTGTTTGTTGGGAAAACACCGCTAAATGAACAGGGATTATCTCACGTATTACGGATGCATGAAAATTATCAGTATTTTAAGAATAATAATATTAATTTTTTGCTCCCATGTGAAATACGTGATCAGGCTGTGATCTTTCCGTATGCTTCAGGGAAAAGCGTTTATGAGAAATTACTGGACAGCGCACATGATGGGGACAGGAATCAGGTTCTTAAGATTTTTCAGGAATACCTTCATATTTTTGAGCAGATGTATCCTGACAGGCATCCTTTCAGACAGTCAGAAGATTTTACCGAAATTTTTGGAAATGCAGAATTTGATAAAGGGATAATGGCAAGTTCCAAAATTAATATAGATCTTACATTTGATAATATTATTTATACAGAAGAAGGCATCAGAATTCTGGACTATGAATGGATCTTTGATTTTGACCTCCCTGTAAAATTTCCGGTCTATCGTGCCATATATGCGCTCTTTATAAAGCACAGACAAATAATATCCAAAGTAATTTCTGATGAGGAATTATATGAGATGGCCGACATAAGTAAGGAAGAACGCAATCTGTTTGAATGTATGAACCGAAAATTTATGGAATACGTGGAAGGTTATGACAGATCCTACACCAGACTGCTGGGTGCATACGTACGGCCAGAAGAAACAAATGAAGCCGGTCCTGACTATGCTCAGATCTTCTGGTCTGACAGAGACCAGTTCTCTGAGAGCAGAATGAAAAGTCAGGAGATATCTATTCATAACAATGTTAATCTGGAAATAAACCCAGAGGAATTTGAAGAAACCCGATATATTCGTATAGATCCGTCAAATAATGCAAGTATAATCAGAATCCTGAGATTTGAAGCAGAAACGGATTCTGAGATCTGGAATCTTTCTGAAGATGAATATGATGTGAATGGAATGAAAATACCTGGGAATTATCTTATTTTTACAAAAGAAGACCCACAGATCATAATTCCCGTTCAGAGAGAAAAGAACTGGAAAAAAATCCGGTTTGAATATGTAATTGAATATTCAGGGTTTGAGGATATCAGGGACTTGTTTGATATGCTTGATTCATACTGTAAAAGCAGAATCGGAAAACTGCAGGATAAAGTACAGGAGCAAAGTGATCAGTTAAGTCAGTGTGCAGAAATTATTCATCTTCAGCAAGATAAACTGTCTTATATTGAAGGGACAAAGGTATATCGCGCCTTATTAAAAAACAAGGTTGATTCCATTCATGTTTGGGATCAGTTAAAAGATCTGAACAAGTAGGGTGGACAAAAATGATGATGAAACAGAATTCTCCAATTGTGCAGAGGGATCGTCTGGATCTGAAAGATCCTTATGTTTACATTCTGCAGGGCAGCATGCCAAAGGAAGCAAAAGTACAGGCATTTCTGGATAAAACACCGGTGAAAGCAGAAACAGAAACCTGGATTTATGTCAGTGCACTGGAAAGGTGTACAAATCCGGATTCAGTGAAAGATGATAAAGTAACAGTTCGGATTCATCTTCCATCTAATCTGAACACTTATAAAAAACTTTCTGTATATTATAAACTCAATGGAAAAAGATCTCTGTGGTTTTCCGTTTCGGTAAAAGATCTGATCAGCCGGCAGAAAAAACCTCAGTTATTTATTGAGGAGCTAAAACGTGATACAGAAACAAATATATGCAGTATCAGAGGATGGGCTGTTGGCAAAGAACCGGTAGTTATAACTGTTACTGACTGTCAGCATAATAAGCTGAATTATGAGGTTCAATATGTATGCCGTCCGGATGTCCGGTCAATCTATCAGGAATGCAGGATAGAAGAAAAATGCGGATTCTATCTGGAAATGACAAACATTCCGGTGAAGGATTTTATACTTTGTTTTTCTTCAGGCTCCCTGTATACAGAAAAAAAAGTCAGTATGAGAAAAGAGAAAATCTTTCAGGAAAAAATCCAGGGATATGCAGATAAAGGAATCAAATATCTGAAATCATATGGATTTCTGAAGCTTGCCCAAAAGACGGTAAGAAAGCTGACAGGGCAAAATGACAAGCCTGTTGATTATTCCAGCTGGCAGAAAAAACATTTTCCGGATAAAAAGACACTTGAAATACAGAAAAACACAAAATTCCAGAGAAACCCCAGATTCTCAGTTGTTGTACCTCTTTATAAGACTCCTGAAAAATACCTGAGGGATCTTGTAAAATCTCTTCAGGATCAGACATATCCCAACTGGGAATTGTGCCTGTCCGATGGAAGTGGCGCGGATTCGCCTCTGACAGATCTTCTTCAGTCATTACAGAAGGAAGATTCCCGTATCAGAGTCGTCTATACAGGTAAGAAACTGAATATTTCTGACAACACTAATTGTGCAATTTCACAGGCTTCAGGTGATTTCATTGTATTTGCAGATCACGATGATGAACTGACACCGGATGCTCTCTTTGAATGCACAAAGGCTGTAAATGAACATCCTAAGATCCAGGTGATCTATTCAGATGAAGATAAAATGACCATGGACGGACGGAATTTCTTTCAACCGCATTTTAAACCGGATTTTAATATTGATCTTCTGTGTACAGTGAATTACATCTGTCATCTTTTTGTTGCCAGAAAAGATCTGGTGGACCAGACAGGACCTCTCCGGGGAGAATTTGACGGAGCTCAGGATTATGATTTTATTTTCCGATGTGTTGAAACAGCAGGAAGAGATAAGATATATCACATTCCCAGAATACTCTACCATTGGAGATGCCATGAGGATTCAACGGCAGAAAACCCGGAAAGCAAACGATACGCATTTGATGCAGGCAAGAGAGTTGTTCAGGCTCATTATGACCGAACAGGAATAAAAGCGAAAGCAGATATGGGAGAATATCTTGGATTATACAGAACCAGGTATATCCGGGATTATGATCCTCTGATTTCAATAATAATTCCCAATAAAGATCACATTGACGATCTGAAGAGATGTCTTGATTCCATTAACAAACATTCAACATACAGGAACTATGAATTCATAATTGTTGAAAATAACAGTGAAGACCCGGAAACCTTTGAATTTTATAAACAGCTTGAGGCTTCAGATCCCAAAGCACATGTAGTATACTGGAAGGGAATATTTAATTATTCGTCTATTAATAATTTTGGTGAAAAATATGCAAAAGGAGAGTATCTTCTGCTTTTGAATAACGATACTGAAATGATCAATGAAGACTGCCTGGAAGAACTTCTGGGATATTGTATGCGCCCTGATGTGGGTGCTGTGGGAGCACGTCTCTATTATGAAGATGATACGATCCAGCATGCTGGTGTAGTTATTGGATTTGGCGGGATTGCAGGACATTGCTTCGTTTTCCAGCCAAGAGGGACCACCGGGTACTTTAACAGAATTATCTGTGCACAGGATTACAGTGCTGTTACAGCTGCCTGTATGATGGTAAAGAAAAAAGCCTATGAAGAAGTGGGAGGCTTAAGTGAAGAATTCCAGGTTGCATTTAATGATATTGATTTCTGTCTGCGTCTTGGCCAGGCAGGGTATCTTATAGTGTATAATCCTTACGCAGAACTTTACCATTATGAATCCAAATCCAGAGGTTTGGAAGATACTCCGGAAAAGGTGGCAAGATTTAACGGAGAGATCGAGCTTTTTGAAAAGAAATGGCCGGATATACTTAAGAATGGAGATCCATACTATAATCCCAATCTTACTTTGGAAAGCCAGGATTTTTCATTAAAAAGAATATAAAAAAACGGATCCTTTTATGGCTGTCATAATTGGGTCCGTTTTTTTGAAATAAATTTTTCAGGATTTAATTATTCTGATCATTTTCCAGATAAGCAACAGAAGAATAATAAAGCCTATTGCACCAATCACGTAGAATGGCTCCTTCGAATGAGACTCGGAAAACTCTTTGGCCTCTTGCATATTGGAAGCACCTTGTTTTGTTATTTCATCATTATCTTCTGTAATTGAGTCAACCTGAGAGGTTCCTACAGGGGCTCCATTGAAAAAATACTGACGATCCGTATAATCCTGTCCCTGGGAATCCTGAAAGGTCAGGGCATCTGCTGTGGTACCGGAAGGAACCATCACCGTTCCACCGGATAGGATATCAAAATCATTCTTGCTCAGATCAAGCTTCTGAAAATTTCCAAATCCATAATCCAGAAGGGTAACTGCTTCCGGGTCAGTCTGATCTGCTGCACCCTTTAATACTACGCAGATAAGGGTTGTGCCATTTCTCTGAGCAGCACATACGAGAGTACTGCCTGAATCATTGGTGTAACTTTCCTTACCTCCGATACATCCCTCATAATATACGGGGGATGTGTTATTTGTCATAGCAAAGGAACTTGTCAGTGAACGTATACCACCGGATACATTTGTGGCCGGAATGGTATAGGTGGAAGCACCGGCTATGGTGCGAAATGTTTCGTTACTGATGGCTGCCTTCATGATCAGTGCCATATCGTGTGCGGTGGTATGCTGATTTGTGTCCGGTAATCCTGTGGGATTGGTAAATACAGTGTTAGTACATCCAAGCTGTGAAGCACGTTCATTCATCTGAGCCACAAAGGCGTCTACAGATCCACTTACGTGTTCAGCTACCTGAAGAGCAATATCATTTGCAGAGGCGAGCATCATTGCGTAAAGACATTGTTCCATAGTAAATGTTTCGTCCAGCTGTGCAGAAATGCTGGCACCTCCGTCTGTTACACCGGATACGCCGGTTTCGGTCATAGTAACCTGGTCCGTAAGCTGGCTGTTTTCCAGCGCAAGAAGACAAGTCATTATTTTAACCGTTCCGGCAGGATACTGAATCTGGTCCATATCTTTTGCATAAAGAACAGTATCTGTGGATTCCTCCATAACAACAGCAGACTGAGAGGTAATCTCCGGCCCCTGAGGCCATCCGTCTATGGAATTGGTTGAAATTTGGGCAGGAACTGCTTCCTGACTGGCTGCGGCAGGATCCTCTGTCTGTTCCTCTCCATATGCCGGGATATTAAAAAGTAAACACAGACAAATTCCTGCTGCCAGAGCTGCTCCTTTTAATTTTCTTTTTTTCATAGTAAATATATGCTCCTGTTTTGCGTAAAAATATTCATATAAGCACAGTATAACACATTTGTACTCTTTCTTGCAAAAAAAATGGTACAATGTTAAAATATCTTTATTATGATATCATATAATATGGAGAAAAAACATGAGTAAAGGTGATTCCGCGGGAAATAAAATACAATGGGGAAGACTTTTGAAAAAACTGTCACCCTATACAATTCAGAAAGGACTGCGTTATCTCAAACATTACGGACCTTCCGAGTTTTGGGTACGTCTCCATGAACGCTTTGAGCCGGAAGAGATTCCCTATGGACCCTGGTATGAAACGTATGCTCCAACTAAGGAAGTACTTGACAAGCAGAAGAAGCACAGGTTCAAGAATGGTCCTTTATTCAGTATTGTGGTTCCGGCTTACAGAACACCTGAATTATTTTTAAGACAGATGATGGATTCTCTTATAAACCAGACTTATGGAAACTGGGAATTATGCCTGGCCAATGCAAGTCCAGAGGATCTTAAGATGAATAGAATTCTGGAAGATTATAAAAAAAGAGACAGCCGGATCCATATCATGAATCTTAAGGAAAATCTTGGTATTGCAGAGAATACAAACTGCGCTCTTTCTATGGCAAAGGGAGATTTTGTGGGTTTTCTGGATCATGACGATCTGCTGGCACCTGATGCACTCTATGAGATTGCTCTGGCAGCAGAAGAGAATCCACTGGCTGATGTGATCTATACAGATGAGGATAAGGTAACTACAGATCTTTCCGAGCATTTTCAACCACATTTTAAACCGGATTTTAATCTGGATCTTCTTCGTTCCAATAATTATATCTGCCACTTTTTTACTGTGCGCCGTAAGATTGCAGAGGAAGTGGGAGGTTTCAGGAAAGAATTTGACGGGGCTCAGGATTATGACTTTATATTTCGATGTGTGGAAAAGGCCAGGTCTGTTGCCCATGTACCGAAGATCCTCTATCACTGGAGAACTCACAAGTCTTCTACTGCAGATAACCCTGCAAGTAAAATGTATGCTTTTGAAGCAGGAAAGCGGGCTATTGAGGGAAATCTTAAGAGATCCGGAACAGAAGGAACCGTAGAATGCACAAAAGACCTGGGATTTTACAGGGTGAAATACCCGGTGAAGGGTCAGCCGCTTGTTTCAGTGATCATACCCAACAGAGAGGAAAAAGATACACTTAAGTCATGTCTGGAATCTGTTCTTGAGAAAACCACATACCAGAATTATGAAATTATCATTGTAGAAAATAACAGCAGTTCAGAGGAAATATTTAACTATTACAGGGAAATTTCCCAAAATCCCAGGATCCGTCTGGTTCGCTGGAAGAAAGAATTTAATTATTCTGCCATTAATAATTTCGGAGTAAAAAGTGCAAAAGGAGAGTATCTTCTGTTTCTGAATAATGATGTGACAGTGATTGATCCTGACTGGATGAGTGAACTTCTTGGGGTATGTCAGAGAGAAGAAGTGGGAGCGGCAGGAGTCAAGCTTCTTTATCCTGATGACACCATTCAACATGCAGGATGTGTGGTGGGAATGGGAGGCATTGCCGGAAATCTGTTTGTAAATATGCCGTCCAATCGTACCGGATACCTGCATAAGGCATCACTTCTTCAGGATATGAGTGCAGTAACTGCCGCCTGTATGATGATGAAAAAAAGCGTATTTGAACAGGCAGGCGGTTTTACAGAGGAACTTGCCGTAGCTTTTAACGATGTGGACCTCTGCCTGAAAGTCAGAAGCCATGGACATCTGATCGTTTATGACCCTTATGCCAGACTATACCATTATGAGTCCAAATCAAGGGGAGCGGAAGACAGCAAAGAAAAGGTCAGGCGTTTTCAGTCTGAGATTGAATATATGAGGTGCCACTGGCCGGAGATCCTTAAAAACGGAGATCCATACTATAATAAAAATCTTTCCCTCACGAAATGGAATTATTCTCTGAAGCCTTTGCCGGGAATGGGAAAGAAGAAGGGATAAAGAATGCAGGAAGTATCAGTCATAATTCCTAATTTTAACGGGAAACCTTACCTGGAAGGTGTTCTGAGAAGCCTGGAACATCAGAGTACAGATAATTTCGAGGTGATTCTGGTTGACAATGGATCCAGTGACGGAAGCTGTGAATACGTGTCACAGTTTTTCCCATGGGTTCGCCTGATCAGGCTGTCTGAGAATTTTGGCTTCTGCCGGGCAGTTAATGAGGGAATTAAAGCATCAGGCTCCCCTTATGTCCTTCTTTTGAATAATGACATTGAGGCTGATGAGTATTTTATTGAAGAAATGACAGCCTCCATTAAACGTCATAAAAAAGCTTTTTCCTGTGCTGCAAAAATGATTCAGTTTCACGACAGAACCAGGCTGGATGATGCAGGTAATTATTACTGTGCTCTTGGATGGGCTTTTGCAAGAGGAAAGGGTAAAGATATTCATTCTTATAAAAAAGAAGAAAAAATATTTTCTGCCTGTGCGGGAGCTGCTATATACAGAAGGGAAATTCTTGACAGGATCGGTTATTTTGATGAGGAACATTTTGCTTATCTGGAAGATATGGACATAGGATACAGGGCAAGAATCTTCGGATATGAGAACTGGTATGCTCCGAAAGCAGTCGTGTATCATATAGGAAGCGGAACAACTGGTTCCAGATATAACCAGTTTAAGATCCGTTACTCTTCCAGAAATAACATCTATATGCTGTATAAAAATATGCCGTTTCTGCAGCTTATTCTTAATCTTCCTTTTATTATTGCAGGGTTTGGGATTAAAATATTGTTTTTTGCATCGAAAGGCTTTGGAAGAGAATATCTTGCAGGAATTAAAAATGGCTTTCAGATCAGCCAAAAAAACAGAAAAGTACCTTTCAGGTTCCGGTACTTATTCAACTATGTAAAGATCCAGCTTGAATTATGGATCAATATATTACGGCGTTTCTTTGGCTGAAGGAAGCCATACATAGAAAATTTATAAAATTAATAAGAATATTTTGTTGCTTTTGCGTTTCAAGTATTATAATATAAAGGCAATGAAAAAATGAGGTGACAAGGGATTGTTAATGGACAATGAGAAAAATTTCGGTCGTCTCCATATGCTTATCGATGCGATCGTGCTTGCATTGTCATATGTTCTTGCATGGATGATCCGTTTTGTGGGTCCTATGTCTTCGACTGCTGTAAGAACCAGAAGCTTTGAGCAGTATATGATGATGCTGATCTTTATTATACCTCTCTACCTGCTTTTGTATCAGGCCTTTACATTGTATACTCCTATGAGGATGCAGGGACGCCGCCTTGTGCTGGCAAATATTGTGAAAGCCAACACGCTTGGGCTTCTTATTCTAATGTTTACATTTTATATGGTGGATGAAGGAGACTATTCCAGGTTCACTTATATTATGTTCTATGGAATAAATATCATTCTGCAGTGGGGAACACGGATGCTCATATTTGCAATTCTCAAAAATATGAGAGAGCATGGGCTGAATCAGAAGCAGTTAATCTGTGTAGGCTACAGCAGGGCAGCAGAGGAGTATATCGATCGAGTACTTGCGAATCCCCAATGGGGTTATGTGATCAGAGGAATATTGGATGATAATGTACCGGCTGGTACTGAATATAAGGGAATCAAGGTAATAGGCAGAATTGCAAATCTGAACGTGATCCTGCCGGCCAATCGTCTGGATGAGATTGCCATCACGCTTGGGCTCAGTGAATATTACCGTCTGGAGGAAATCGTAGCCTTGTGTGAAAAGTCCGGAGTACACACGAAATTTATACCGGATTATAATAAGATCATTCCAACGAAACCATATACGGAGGATATCCTGGGACTTCCTGTGATCAATATCCGCTATGTTCCTCTGAACAATACGTTTAACGCACTTGTGAAGAGAACTATGGATATTGTGGGATCGATCATAGGTATAATTGTTACATCGCCTTTGATGCTTCTGATGTGTATTCTCATAAAGCTCACATCACCCGGTCCCCTGATCTATAAGCAGGAAAGAGTGGGACTTCATAATAAAACATTCTGGATGTATAAATTCCGTTCTATGGAAGTGCAGCCTGAATCAGAAGAGAAGAAAGCCTGGACAGTTAAGAATGACCCAAGAGTGACAGGAATTGGAAAGTTTATGCGTCATACCAGCATAGATGAGCTCCCTCAGCTGTTTAACATTCTGAAAGGTAATATGAGTCTGGTGGGGCCAAGGCCTGAAAGGCCTTTCTTTGTGGAGAAGTTCAGGGAGGAGATCCCCAGATATATGGTCAAGCATCAGGTACGCCCAGGTCTGACCGGGTGGGCACAGGTGAATGGATACCGTGGAGATACTTCTATCAGAAAAAGAATAGAATATGATCTGTATTATATAGAAAACTGGAGTATAGGACTGGACATCAAGATCATATTGTTAACGTTCTTCAAGGGATTTATTAATAAAAATGCATATTAGATAAGGGGAAAGAGAATGTCTAAACCAGGTAAAAAGAAAAAGAAAGTATTGTTTGTTGTTGAAATTGTAGTGCTTTTACTGTTTATCGGCGGATTGTATGCGTATGGACAGATTTCATCCAAACTGGACAAGATTGAACAGCCTGAACTGGATGAGCAGAAAATTTATGTTAATGCAGAAGCTCCCTCAGTGACGGGGTATTCTACCTATGTCCTGTTTGGTATAGACACCAGAGGAGCAGGATCACAGTATTCTGCCAAGAACAGTGATACCATGATTATTGTTAGCGTTAACAATGATACAAAAGAAGTAAAAATGGCATCTGTTTACAGAGATACTCTTCTTAATGTTGGAAACGATACCTATACCAAAGCTAATGCTGCATATGCTTACGGTGGTCCTGAGCAGGCTATTTCTATGTTGAATACCAATCTTGACCTGAATATCACAGATTATGCCACTGCGGATTTTTCAGCACTTGTAGAAGTGGTAGATGAACTTGGCGGTCTTGATATTCCCTTATCTTATGCGGAAATAGAACATATGAATAATTACTGTCAGGAAACTTCCAAGGTAACGGGAAAGGATTATACTCCTGTCGAGAAGCCTGATCCTGCACCTGCAGATCAGGAAGCAATTATCGGGACATATCATCTGAATGGTGTACAGGTTACATCCTATTGCCGTATCCGTTACACCGCAAGTCTGGATATGGGCCGTACTGAGCGCCAGAGAAAGGTCCTTGGCATGCTTTTTGACAAAGCGAAAAAAGCCGGTTTATCCTCCATTTTCAATATAATGGATAAAGTATTCCCTATGGTTCAGACTTCACTGTCCAAGCAGGAGATTTTGAAGCTGATTCCAACGATGATAGGATATAAATTTGGAGATACAACAGGATTTCCGTCTCAATATAAGTTCTCCAACGTAAAGGGAAGCATAATTGTACCGACTACATTGGAAAGTAACGTTGCAGAGCTCCATAAATTTCTATACAATGATATGAATTATACGCCTTCTTCCGAGATAACTGCCCGCAGTGAGAAAATTCTGGAAATTGTAGGAGGAGAAGGAAAGCTGGATGATGCAGCAGCAAATACTTCCCAGAATGACGGAACGGATAACGCTGATGATACCTTTATCTGGTCTGAAAATACAGAATCAGACGCAGGAACGGATGATTATTATTCAGAAAGCAGTGATACCGGATACACTGGCGGCAATGATAACGATTATGATGATACCGTAGATACTGGAGATACGGGAGATACTGGCTACGATGATACCGGGGACAGCGGTTATGATGATACCGTAGATACGGGAGATACCGGAGATACAGGGGACATTGGCTATGATGACACCGGGGACACCGGAGATACTGGTTATGATGATACTGGAGATACGGGAGAAGATTTTGTCGATAGTGCTGTTGAGGAATAATTAACAGATTGAAGAAGTAAAGGTCATCTGTCTGAAAGGATGGCCTTTTCTTTATACCAGAGGGAGTATATTGGATATGGAAAAAACCAGGGTGGATGTAATCATTCCCACATACAGGCCGGGCAAAGAGTTTCCAACTTTGCTGAAAAGACTGCAGGAGCAGGAATGCAGACCCGACAGGATCATTGTTATGAACACAGAAAAAAAATACTGGAAAAAAGAGTGGGAAGTAATCCCGAATCTGGAAGTACATCATCTGGAACGGAAGGAATTTGACCATGGAGGAACCAGAAGAAAAGCTTCCTGTTTATCCGATGCTGATATTATGGTTTTTATGACTCAGGATGCACTTCCGGCAGACAGAAGTCTGATCGGTAATCTAATACAGCCATTTGTTGAAAATAAAAATATAGGGGCGTCTTATGCAAGACAGCTTCCTTTACCTGACTGTGGTTATCTGGAACGTTATACAAGGTCTTTTAATTATCCGGAAAAATCTGTTGTAAAGACATCTGAAGATATGGAAAAACTGGGGATTAAGACATTCTTTTGCTCAAATGTCTGCGCAGCTTATGATAAAAAAATATATGAAAAAACCGGTGGATTTCCGGAACGTGCAATTTTTAATGAGGATATGATATGTGCAGGAAGAATGATTAAAGCAGGTTATGCGGTTTCTTATACAGCACAGGCCAGAGTGTATCATTCTCATAATTATACCGGGATACAGCAGTTTCACAGAAATTTTGACCTGGGTGTATCACAGGCAGAGAATCCGGAAATATTTGATGGTGTACCCTCTGAAAAGGAAGGAATCCGCCTTGTTAAAAGAAGCATATCATATCTTGCCAGAACAGGCCATATATGGCTGATTCCCAGACTGATCTGGCAGAGTGCCGCCAAATATGCAGGCTATTTTCTTGGAAAGAGATTTAGAAAACTTCCCCAAAGAGCTGTCCTTGCCTGTACAATGAATAAAGAATACTGGAACGGTAACTGAAGCATTCTATTCACTGGTTTTTCCCACATCAGACACATTTTGAACACAATTCATTGATATACTAAACCTATAAAAAGGACAGAAGGGATCATCGTATATGAATGATGAAATAAATAGAAACCAGAATCAGGAAGATCCTGATCCTCACATTCCAGAGCAGATTTCACCAAGATACGAGCATTATCAGCTTCGTCAGGAACAGGATTCTTCTTTTCAAAAAATACCGGAGAAAGAAACCCATACCGGTTTTGGAAAAAAGATAGGAATGACTATACTTCTGGCTGTTATTTTCGGATTTGTGGCTGGCACTGTTTTTCTTGGAATAAATATGATTGCCGGAAGATTTACCGGT
This sequence comes from Clostridia bacterium, assembly GCA_028722515.1. GTDB lineage: Bacteria > Bacillota > Clostridia > Lachnospirales > Lachnospiraceae > Blautia_A. The sequence continues at coordinate 48,804 of JAQYGS010000035.1, forward strand.
GGTAATGCCCAGATTGGCATTACACAGAGTGTAACAGAAAATAATGCTTCAGAAGGGACGGAAGTTAAATCCATACAGGATACAGTACAGGAGAATGGAACTGTAGCTGCAGTTGCACAGGCAACCATGCCTTCAGTGGTAGCCATAACATCCGTCAGTATTCAGAAAATTCCCAGTTTCTTTGGCTATGGCACAAGACAGTATACCAGCGCTGGCAGTGGTTCCGGAATTATTGTGGGAGAAAATGACAAAGAACTTCTGATTGCCACAAACAATCATGTGGTAGAAGGTTCTTCTACTCTAAGCGTATGTTTTATTGGAAATGATGTTGTAAATGCGGAAGAAGAGACCAGGAATCTTGTCAGTCAGGATGGGGATCTTAATATTGAAGATGCTGTTACTGCACAGATAAAAGGTACAGATCAGGAGAATGATCTGGCTGTAGTTGCAGTTCAGAAATCAGATATTCCACAGGATACTCTGAACCAGATAAAAATAGCGAAAATTGGTAATTCAGATGATCTTGCAGTTGGAGAGCAGGTAGTTGCAATCGGTAATGCACTTGGATATGGACAGTCAGTTACTTCCGGCTGGATAAGTGCATTGAACAGGACTATCACCACAGATGACGGTGCAAGTAGTTCCGACCTTATTCAGACAGATGCAGCCATTAATCCGGGTAACAGTGGAGGAGCACTTCTGAACCTGAAAGGAGAGCTCATTGGAATCAATTCTGCTAAATATGCAGATAATGCTGTGGAGGGAATGGGTTATGCCATTCCTATTTCCAAGGCACAGCCCATACTGGAAGATCTAATGAACCGACAGACAAGGGAAAAAGTGAAAGATGATAAAAAGGGCTATCTGGGAGTAAGTCTTGCCAATCTTACTTCTGAGGCAATACAGATGTATAATATGCCTTCCGGGGCTTTTATAAGAGGAGTGGATGAAGATACTCCTGCAGAGAAGGCCGGATTGTGCAAAGGAGATATCATTGTAAAGTTTGACGGACAGAAAGTAAGTGACAGTGATAGTCTTCTTACTCTCCTTCAGTATTATAAAGCCGGAGAATCTGTGAATGTGGAAGTTGCCAGACTTGATAACGGAGAATATGAAGAAAAAACTTTACAGGTTGTTCTTGGACTCAGACCTGAGACAGGGCAGTAAAGATGTAATATACAGGGGATGCAAGAAGGCGTCCCTTTTTTTCAATTTATAA
>JAQYGS010000036.1 GCA_028722515.1 Clostridia bacterium
CTGGAATCACACTACCAGAGGGTGTAAATAGCATCGGAGGATATGCTTTTTACGGCTGCAGTAAACTGACGGAAATTATAATTCCGCAAGGAGTTACCAGTATAGAATATTATACTTTTTCTAATTGCAGTGAATTGAGAAAAATTGAGTTGCCAGACGGTCTGGTGAGCATCGGAGAAAGTGCTTTTTCTAACTGTAGTAACTTAATGGAGCTTCAACTTCCAACAAGCCTGACCAGTCTTTCTGAGTATGTCTTTTCCGGTTGTAGTAAATTGACAGAAATGGAAATTCCTGCAGGAGTGACCAGCATTTGCAGACAAGATTTTTTAGATTGCAGTGAACTGAGGAAAATTAAGATCTTTGGGAGCTTAGATTGTATTGATGAAAGAGCTTTTTACAATTGCAGCAATCTAAGAGAAATAGAAGCTCTGGGAAATGTGCTCAGTATTGGCTGCCAAGCTTTCTTAGGCTGCAACGGATTGGAAGAAGTCAAAATTCTGGGGAATGTAACTGATATAAACCGGCAGGCATTTTATAAGTGCAGTAATCTGAAAAGAATAGAAATTCAGGGAAGTGTGGACAGTATTGGAGAAGAAAGTTTTTACGATTGCAGCAGTCTGGCGGAGGTAAAAATTTCGGGAAGTGTGACCAGTATTGGAAGTTGTGCATTCCATAGTTGCAGCAGTCTGGTAAAGATGAAATTTTCAAATGGACTGACCAGTATTGGAAGTTGTGCATTCCATAGTTGCAGCAGTCTGGAGACAATAGAAATTCCTGCAGGAGTGACCAGCATAGGCGATGTTGCATTTTGTGGATGCAAAAGCCTGAAGGAAATAAAACTTCCAGATGGACTGACCAGAATTGAAAATGGCATGTTTAACTATTGCAGTAACCTGAAGAAAATAGTAATTCCTGAAAGTATTACCAGCATTGGCGAATATGCCATTTCCTACTGCAGAAGCCTTACGGAAATAAGGCTGCCTGATGGCCTGATCAGTATTGAAGAAAATGCATTTAATGGCTGTAATAATCTGAAAGAAATAAAAATCCCCAAAAGTGTAACCAGCATCGGGGATGGTGCATTTTTTGAGTGTAATAGTCTGGAGAAGATTAATTTACCAAATGATCTGACTTGCATTAGCGGTGGCATGTTTAGAAGCTGCAGCAGTCTGGCGGAAATAACAATTCCTGAAAGTGTGACCAGCATTGGCTGGGATGCGTTCTCAGGCTGCAGTAGTCTGAAAAAAATAACAATTCCGGAAAATGTAACCAGCATAGGCGGATATGCTTTTTCAGTATGTGGCAGTCTTACGGAAATAGAAATTTTAGGAAAGGTAACCAGTTTTAGTGAGGGCTTGTTTAGCAATTGTCAAAGGTTGAAGAAAATAGTAATCCCTGACAGTGTAACAAGCATTGGTGAAGGGGCTTTTAATTTATGCAGCAGTCTGACAGAAATCCAACTTCCTGACAGTGTAACCAGCATTGAGAGATGGGCATTTGAAAATTGTAAAAGCCTGAAATATATAGTAATTCCAAGTGGCATCCGTAAAATTGCCGATGATTTCCTGTACGGAACCGACAATGCGGTTATACAATATAAAGGAAGTAAAAAGAAGTGGGATAAATTTAATCTTACTGGATTAAAAAATACAGTTTACTATAATTATGATCCGAATCATTCTCCAAAGTATATTGTTTCAGCTCAGAAGAAACCTACCTGTACAAAGACTGGAACAAAAACCTATATCTGTACATTATGTGGGGATCAATATATTGAAAACATACCTGCATTAGGACATGCATACGGTTCATGGAAAACTACCAGAAAAGCTACAGTTTTTGCACAGGGAGAACAGACCTGTATCTGTAGTCGCTGCAATAAGGAGAAGACAAGGAAGACGGGAAGCAAATTAAAACCAACGATGAAAGTTAATGCTTCAAGTCTTACCCTGAAGACAGGACAGAAGGTAACGTCGTTTTATGTGACAGGTCTTGCAAACGGAGATTATGTGAAGAAATGGAAATCTTCTAATACAGGTATTGTGAAAGTTTCAGGAAAGGCCAATGGAACCTGTACGATAACAGCAGGGAAAAAAGCGGGCAATGCTGCTATTTCCATTACACTTGCAAGCGGAATGAAAAAAAATATAACAATAAAGGTACAGACGGGTACTGTAAAAACAACTAAGCTTAAAGTTACTCCTGCAAGTATCATTCTGGTAAGAGGTAAGGAAGCTTCTCTTAAGCCTGTGGTCACACCAGTTACATCCCAACAAAAGGTGACTTATAAGTCCGCTAACACAAAGATTGCAAAGGTATCTTCTTCAGGAAAGATTAAGGCAATTGCTCCCGGAAAGACTACTATCATCGTAGCTTCCGGAAATTATTCCATAAAATGCAATATAACAGTTAAATAAAAAAGGCGGGATTTCGGAGTATGAAAGATTTGAATTCAACTGGGATAAAGCCATTAGTTTTAGATGAAATCATAGAAATTGCGAAAAAGTACAAAGTAGAGAAAGTAATCTTATTTGGCTCAAGAGCCAGAGGGGATCATACTCGGGCCAGCGATATTGACCTTGCGGTCAGTGGCGGCGATAAGACAGGTTTTACGCTGGATGTAAAGGAAACTACATCAACATTGCTTGACTTTGATGTGGTAGACTTAAACAGTCCGGTGCAGAAAGAACTTCTCACAAGTATTTACAAGGAGGGAATTGTTCTGTATGAAAAAATTTGATAATTTTGTCTCACATCTTAATGTACTTGAAAGAGCAAAAGATGAAGATCTGGATAATGAGTTCATTGTAAGCGGGATTATTGATAAATTTTCCATACAGTTTGAACTGGGATGGAAAGTGTTGAAGGAACTCCTGAAATATGAAGGAAAAAGCGTGGCTAATACAGGTTCTCCAAGAGAAATTTTAAAAGCGGCATATATGGTATATGATTTTATTGATGAGGATATCTGGCTTTCTATGTTAAAATCCCGAAATGATATGACACATATTTATGACAGAAATGCAGCAGAGAAGCTGGTAAGGGTTATTATAGAAGAGTATATTCCCTGTTTTCAGAAAATGAAAAAAGAGGTTTCAGATCGATACGGGGAGATCCTGAGTACAATATAATTCCCCTAACTTTGTTGTAAACACTGGGAAATTTTGATACAATATGAGGCAGACTGAAATGATATGAAACGATGACAGTGCAGCATCAGAAATGGAGAATTTATGATTGAATTAGGAAAAAAACAGACTCTCATAGTTGTGAAAAAAGTAGATTTTGGAGTTTATCTTGCAGAGAACAGGAAAGCCCAGGCAGATGACAGAGTCCTGCTCCCGGGGAAACAGGTTCCGGAAGGAACGAAGGAAGGAGACAGCCTGGAGGTCTTTATTTATAAAGATTCCAAAGACCGTCTGATTGCAACAACAAGAGAGCCTGCACTTGAGGTGGGACAGACAGCGGTTCTGAAGGTGGTACAGGTAACGAAGATCGGCGCATTCCTTGACTGGGGGCTGGAGAAGGACCTTCTTCTTCCCTATCATGAGCAGACAGCCAGAGTACGTGAAGGAGACGAATGCCTGGTTGCTCTGTATGTGGACAAGAGCAGCCGTCTTTGCGCCACCATGAAAGTCTACCATTATCTTTCCACCAGAACTCCTTATGGGGTGGGAGATACGGTGAAAGGCCGTGTGTATGAGATCAGCGAACGATTTGGAGTTTTTGTGGCAGTTGATGACAAATATTCTGCACTGATTCCGGCCAGAGAAGCCAAGGGTAAATATTTTCCCGGCAAAGTTATGGAGTTTCGTGTGACAGAAGTGAAAGAAGACGGGAAGATGAATGTATCAGACCGTCAGAAGGCATATCTGCAGATTAATGAAGACGCAGAAATGGTTCTGGGTGTAATTGAAGAATTTGCAGGTATTCTTCCTTTTGATGATAAAGCTTCTCCGGAGGTGATCCAGAGAGAGTTCGGACTGAGCAAGGGCGCGTTCAAACGTGCCATCGGACATCTGATGAAAGAGGGAAAAGTAGAAATAAAAGACGGCCACATTTATGCGAAATAAAAAGAACAGGAGAGGATAAACGTGAACTTTACTCACCTCCATGTCCATACAGAATACAGTCTGCTGGACGGTTCCAATAAAATAAAAGAATATGTATCCCGTGTGAAAGAACTGGGAATGGACAGTGCAGCCATTACAGACCATGGTGTTATGTACGGAGTGATCGATTTTTACAGGGAGGCCAGGGCTCAGGGAATCAATCCTGTTCTGGGATGTGAGGTTTATGTAGCTCCAGGCTCAAGGTTTGACCGTGAAGCAGGTAATTCTGACGACCGTTACTATCATCTTGTTCTTCTTGCAGAGAATAATCAGGGATACAGCAATCTGATGAAAATCGTGTCCAAAGGCTTTGTGGAAGGATTCTATTATAAGCCAAGGGTGGATCTGGAGCTTCTGTCACAGTATCATGAGGGACTGATCGCACTAAGCGCCTGCCTTGCAGGAGAAGTGGCCAGGTATCTGACCCGCGGTATGTACGAAGAGGCTAAGGCGGCAGCACTTCGGTATCAGGATATTTTTGGCAAGGGAAATTTCTTCCTGGAGCTTCAGGATCATGGAATTCCTGCCCAGCAGATGGTAAACCAGCAGCTGATGAGGATGCATGAGGAGACAGGCATTGATCTTGTGGCAACTAATGATGTTCATTATACCAGAGCAGAAGATGCTCAGGCTCACGACATTCTTCTCTGCCTTCAGACAGGAAAGAAACTGGCTGATGAGGACAGGATGCGTTATGAGGGAGGCCAGTATTATATCAAGTCGCCTGAGGAAATGGAGCGTCTTTTCCCCTATGCACCGGAAGCACTGGAAAATACTCATAAAATTGCCAACAGGTGTCATGTGGAGATTGAATTCGGAGTGACCAAGCTGCCTAAGTTTGACGTGCCGGAAGGATACACTTCCTGGGAGTATCTGAATAAACTTTGCTTTCAGGGGTTAGAAGAACGGTATCATCCTGTGACGGATGAGTTGAAGTCCCGTCTTACCTATGAGCTTTCTACCATTAAGAATATGGGGTATGTAGATTATTTCCTTATTGTGTGGGACTTCATCAAGTATGCCCGTGATCACGATATTATGGTAGGCCCCGGCCGCGGTTCTGCAGCGGGAAGTCTTGTGGCCTATACTCTTGGGATCACTCAGCTTGACCCAATCAAGTATGATCTTCTCTTTGAGCGTTTCCTTAATCCGGAACGTGTTTCCATGCCTGATATTGATGTTGACTTCTGTTTTGAAAGAAGGCAGGAGGTTATCGATTATGTAAGGCGGAAATATGGAAAAGACTGTGTGGTTCAGATCGTTACCTTCGGTACTCTGGCTGCCAGAGGAGTGATCAGAGATGTGGGGCGTGTGCTGGATATGCCCTATGCCCAGGTGGACACTATTGCCAAAATGATTCCCCAGGAGTTAAACATCACCATAGACAAGGCACTTACCATGAACCCGGAGCTTAAGAAAGCCTATGAGGAGCAGGAGGATATCCACTATCTTATAGATATGTCAAAGCGGCTTGAAGGCCTTCCC
>JAQYGS010000037.1 GCA_028722515.1 Clostridia bacterium
TATAATATGAAAGACCATATGTTTTCCGATAAGGAATTTTGCAGAAAACTGTTTCAGCTTACTTTACCCATTGCCCTGCAGAGTCTTATGCTTGCATCGGTGGCCGCCGCAGATGCAATTATGCTTGGCAGTGTGGAACAAAACTCTATGGCTGCGGTTTCTCTTGCCACACAGATTCAGTTTATTCAGAATATGATCCTGACAGCCATCGTTTCGGCATCAGGAATCCTTGGAGCTCAGTATTGGGGAAAAGGGGATAAAAGGTCAGTAAATGATATATTCTGTATCAGTCTTCGCTATGCCGGGGTTGTCTCCCTGCTGTTTTTTGTGGGATGCATATTTTTTCCCCGATATCTGATGATGATTTTTACAAATGAAGAGGTGTTGATCCATATAGGAATCCGATACCTTAAGATTGCGGGCTGGTCTTATCTTCTGACAGGAATTTCCCAGTGCTATCTTGCAATCATGAAGGTAAGTGACCACGCTTCACAGACTGCTATGATCAGTTCAGGAGCAGTTGTAATCAACATTGTATTGAATGCAGTGTTTATTTTCGGATTGTTCGGGCTTCCTGCCATGGAAGTGCAGGGGGCAGCTCTTGCCACACTCATTGCAAGGATCGTGGAACTTCTGTGGTGTGTCATCTGTTCCGGAAGAAAAGGCTTTATTCGTCCTGACTGGAGTAGATTTATGAAAAGAAATCCTCTGCTGGCATCTGATTTTCGCAAATGTGTTTTGCCCCTTCTTGGAGCAAGTTTGTTCTGGGGTGTTGGTTTTACCTCTTATACTGCATTTATGGGTCATATGGGCACTGATGCGGCAGCTGCCAATTCAGTAGCATCTGTAGTGAGGGATCTGATCTGCTGTCTCTGTAACGGAATCAGCAGCGGCGGCGGAATTCTGGTGGGTCATGAGCTGGGAGCAGGAAATCTGGACAGGGGTAAATTATATGGAGACCGTCTGGTTAAGCTTGCTTTTATATGTGGCTTTTTGTCCACGGGAATTATGCTTCTGGCAACGCCTGCTGTTCTTATGTTTGTGAAGCTTACAGATCAGGCAGGCAGATATCTTGTAGGTATGATGATCATAATGGCTGTATATATGATAGGCCGTGCAGTAAATACTATTATTATTAATGGAATCTTTGCCGCCGGTGGTGATACTATGTTCGATATGTACAGTCTGGCTGTGTGTATGTGGGGAATTGCCATTCCTCTGGCAGCAGCGGGAACGTTTCTTTTTCACTGGCCGGTTCTGGTGGTATATGCATGTACATGCCTTGACGAAGTGGGTAAAATCCCCTGGGTTATGGTACATTACAAAAAATATATATGGGTAAAAGATTTGACAAGAAATATCAATGGAATAGACGAAAATCAGTGATTTTTCACGATTGACCATTCAGGTGCAACTGGTTATAATGAAAAAAACGATAAAGGAGCAAAATGATGAACAAACGAAACGATGCAATTCGAGATGCACGTACACTGGGCATTCCCAAGATGATGCTTCTGGGTCTGCAGCACATGTTTGCCATGTTTGGCGCAACAATTTTGGTTCCGATTCTGGTTAATGGTTACTTCGAAGGGGAAGGACTTTCCGTTCAGGTAACCTTGTTTTTTGCCGGTATTGGTACTCTGTTTTTCCATTGCTGTACGAAACTGAAGGTTCCGGCATTTCTGGGATCGTCCTTTGCTTACCTGGGTGGATTTTATATGGTATCCCAGTTGAAGACAGGAATCTTTGCTGATATGACAATGGGTGAGAAGCTGCCATATGCCTGTGGAGGAATAGTGGTTGCCGGACTCATGTATCTGATTCTTGCTGCTATTGTAAAAATGGTAGGGGTAAAAAGGGTTATGCATTTCCTTCCTCCCATTGTAACAGGACCTATTATTATCTGTATTGGACTGAGCCTTGCACCTTCTGCAGTAAACAATGCCTCCACTAACTGGATCCTGGCTTTGGTTGCTCTGGCTGTTGTTGTTATCTTTAATATCTGGGGCAAGGGAATGATGAAGATCATCCCTATTCTGTTAGGTGTGGTGATTTCCTATGCACTGGCCTTGATTATGAATGCTGCAGGTATGACTAATGCAGATGGCAGTGCAATCCTGAATTTCTCAGGAGCCGCATCAGCCAGCCTTATTGGTGTTCCGAAATTCTTTATGTGTAAATTTGATATTACTGCAATTCTTGTTATGGCACCAATTGCGCTGGCTTCCATGATGGAGCATGTAGGTGATATGAGTGCGATTTCTGCTACAGTAGGAGAAGACTTTATTGCTGATCCCGGTCTTCACCGTACACTGATCGGTGATGGTCTGGCTACTTCTCTTTCTGCATTATTTGGAGGACCTGCAAATACCACTTATGGAGAGAATACAGGAGTTCTGGAACTCAGCCGTGTTCACGATCCGAGAGTAATCCGTCTGGCAGCTGTATTTGCCGTGATTTTAAGTTTTATACCCAAGGTGGCCGAACTGATTGCTTCTATGCCGGCAGCAATCGTAGGTGGTATCAGCTTTATTCTGTATGGTATGATTTCTGCTATTGGCGTAAGAAATATTGTAGAGAATAAAGTGGATTTCACAAAATCCAGAAACCTGATCATTGCTGCAGTTATTCTTGTATGCGGTCTTGGATTTTCTGATGGTATTACATTCAGTATTTTTGGAACAAGTGTTACACTGACCAGCCTGGCTATCGCAGCTATCGCCGGTATCGTGCTCAATGCAATTCTTCCTGGCAATGATTACCAGTTTGGCACAAACCAGAAGGGTGATGTAAGCCGTGGTCTTGGTATGAATCCTCAGAATTCTGATCTGGAAAAATAATTGTTTTTGTCTTATGTATGCGCGCTTAAAGCGCGCATACTGACAATTCTTCGGAACAATCTGTATGGCAACTTTTGATTCCCAACATCAAATATATAATTATATAAAGTATAAGACAAGAACACAGAATAAACAAATTTCTATGTAATCATTACTCTCATAGTACATTAACTTTGAGAGGTTTTATATGACATTCAGTCTGATCTTAGCGTGGGTTATGGTATTATTTTCCATCGTAACTGCTTTTAAATATATTGCCCGTATCAGTAAATGTAAGAGGTTAAACCATATTTTTCATAAATACATATTC
>JAQYGS010000038.1 GCA_028722515.1 Clostridia bacterium
ATAATATTGTGCCGCATCATCAAAAAGCTGACGCAGAACATACTGATTATTGCTGTCTTTTACCTGCTGTGTACGGACAGCTACGAACCGCTCAAGCTTATCCATATATTCTTTCTCAGTTATTGTTCCCTCTGCCACATAATTCAGGCCTTTCTCCCAGCTGGCCGTAAGCTCCGGATTCAGAAGCTGACGGATGGAACAGTTTACCACTTCAAAGATCATTTCCCCAAGAAGAGTGGGGGTGATCACCTGAGTTTTCTTATTCAGAGAAAGATATTTAATCGTAAACAGTTTCTTAAGAATCTCTGCCCTGGTGGCGCTGGTGCCGATTCCGCAGCTTTTGATCTGAGATCTTAACTCCTCGTCTTCAATAAGCTGTCCCGCATTTTCCATTGCAAGGATCATAGATCCGGAATTATAACGCTTGGGCGGAGAAGTTTCCCCTTCCTTGATCTTCAGGCTGTTTACAGGGAGAATATCATTCTTCTTAAGCTTCCCAAGCGCAGTCAGAAGTCTCCTGTCACAGGACATATCCTGAGCTTCATCCCGGTCAGACTCTTCTCCCCTGGCTGCCGTGTCAGCAGCTTTTTTTGTAGAAAAAGAATTGGATGCAATCTTCAGATATCCTTCTTCTGCCAGAACCTTAAAGGACGAAAAGAATGATTCTCCCCTGATATCTGTTACCAGGCTGACCTTCTGAAATACAGCAGGCGGATAAAAGATGCACAGGAAACGCCTTACAATGGTTTCATATACCCTCTGGGAAAGCAAAGAAAGATTCTTCAGTGCATTTAGTCCCTGGCCTGTGGGAATGATTGCATAATGGTCTGTAATCTGCTTGTCGTTTACATATCTTGTTCTGGCAATGTTCTTATATTTTCCCTCTTCAAGAATATGCTGTGCGATTTCAGAAGCGTGTTCATAATTCCTGAGACCGGCAATATTTTTATAGATCTCTTTGGCTGCGGGAGTAGAAAGAACACGTGCATCTGTCCTGGGATAGGTCACAAGCTTTTTCTCATAAAGCTCCTGAACAATACGAAGAGTTTCATCCGGGCTGATCTTAAACAGCTTAGAGCATACGTTCTGAAGTTCTGCCAGGTTAAACAAAAGAGGGGGATTTTTATTCTCCTTCTTTCGCTCCACCTTATCCACCCTGCAGGTAAGAGGCTGCTCTTCTGACAGATTCCTGATCAGTTCCTGTGCATGTTCTTTCTTCTTAAAGCCGTTCTCTTTATAGAGATAAGGAGACTGAAAATACCTGCTTCCTTTAACGGCTCTCCATTCTCCTTCAAATTCTTCTCCCTCCAGGGCAATACTGCTGATTACCCGGTAAAAGGGCGTTTTCACAAAATTACGGATCTCTCTTTCCCGCCGGACTACCATTCCCAGCACACAGGTCATAACCCTTCCCACGGAAATAGCCTGATACTTGCTGTTGAGATAGCCGCACACACTGTTTCCATAACGAAGTGTCAGAGCACGGGAAAAGTTTATTCCCATAAGATAATCTTCCTTTGCCCTAAGATAAGCAGAAGCCGAGAGATTATCATATTCTGAAAGATCCCTGGCTTCCCTGATGCCACGCATAATTTCCTCTTCGGTCTGAGAGTCGATCCAGACTCTCTTTTGTTTTTTACCGTGGACTCCTGCCATCTGTGCTACCAGACGATAGATATATTCTCCCTCACGGCCGGAATCCGTACATACATAAATGGTATCCACATCTTCCCGGTTCAACAGTTCCTTCACAATTTTAAACTGTCCTGACACTGCGGGAATTACTTCATACTTAAATTCGCGCGGTAAAAAAGGCAGGGTATCAAAACTCCACCTTTTATACTTCATATCGTATTTTTCCGGGTAGCTCATAGTGACCAGGTGTCCTACACACCAGGTCACCACACTGTCCTCTGATTCCAGATAGCCATCCCGTCTTTGTCCGTTGATTTTTAAAGCTTTGGCAAATTCCTGTGCCACACTGGGCTTCTCAGCTATGTATAAAGCTTTTGACATTATTTATCTGCACTCATCTTTCTAAGAGGCCAGGCCAGCAGTAATGCACCACCGACCATATTTCCCAACGTTACGATTAACATACTCTTTAAAATAGCTCCAATGGATAATCCCGGTACCAGGCAGTAAGCTGTAACAAAAATTCCCATATTCGCAATGCAGTGTTCAAATCCACTTACAACGAAACCTGAAATACACATTACGATCATTAGGAATCTTCCTGCATCACTCTTTAATTTCATTCCGCAGAGTACACCAAGGCATACAAAGAAATTACAGAGCACTGCTCTGAAGAACATCTCTCCCACCGGAATGCTCAGCTTATTGTTGATAAATCCTGCAAAATAATCTGCAGTACCAGATGCCCCTGCTCCCACAAAGATAAGAGCGAAAATAAGACATCCAACAAAGTTTCCAACATAGCTTGCACCCCATACTTTACCAGCTTCTTTCCAGCTCACCTTCTTGTCAAAGGCTCCAAAAGCCATTACCATATTATTTCCGGTAAAAAGCTCTCCGCCCACAAAGCTGATCAGAAGAACTGCAATGGAGAATACCAGAGCGCCAAGAAATTTGCCCCATTCCGGGGTTGTCTTGGAGAAAATATTTCCAACCACATTACTGTATATCATGGCAACATCAATAAAAAATCCTGCCATAACAGCACGTAAAAAGTACTTGAAAAAATTTGAACTCACAAGATTGCTCTTGGCTTTTGCCGCATTGGAAATCTTTTCCACATCCTCAAAGTTCATAATAACACCTCCGCATTGTATTTTATTTAAGACATTATATCACTTTGACAAGTTTATCACAACCACAAAGCCAATAATTTTCATTCTATTTAGTCAAAAATAACAGATTTTTCCTTTTTTTCTGTCACTTCTCCCACAATGACTCCGAAAATTCCATTTTCCTTAAGCCTTTCTGACAACAGTTCAGCATCCTGCCTGTCTACAGCCAGAAGAAGTCCTCCTGAAGTCTGGGGATCATAGACCACATCCTCAAGCCATGTTTCCCTGATCCTGCTTTCAATTTCACTTTCGGCAAAATCACGGTTTCTGTATGCGCCGGCAGGAATCAGGCCCATCTGTGCATATTCAGATACTCCTTCAAGGACCGGAATTTTTTTGGAATGGATCACCAGGGTCTTTTCGCTTCCTCTGGCCATCTCCAGACTGTGTCCGGCAAGCCCGAAGCCTGTAATATCCGTACAGCTGTGAACCCTGAAATCAAGAGCTGTTTCCGCTGCATACTTATTAAGAATGGCCATAATATGTCCTACATTACGTATTTCATTATCTGAAGCCATTCCTCCCTTAATTGCAGTATTGAGAATTCCACTTCCAAGAGGTTTGGTGAGGATCAGCACATCTCCCTCTCTGGCTCCGTAATTTCGCCATATTCTGTCAGGATGCACAAAACCTGTAACACAAAGCCCATACTTGGGCTCCTCATCATTAATGGTATGCCCTCCGGCCAGAACTGCTCCTGCTTCTTTAACCTTATCCGCTCCACCTCTCATGATCTCGCCTAAAATCTCAGGATCAAGGCAGCTTGGAAAAGCAGCGATATTCAGTGCCAGTCTGGGAGAACCTCCCATTGCATACACATCACTTAATGCATTGGCAGCAGCAATCTGTCCAAATGTATACGGGTCATCCACAACAGGAGTGAAGAAATCCACCGTCTGGATTATGGCAAGATCATCCGACACTCTGTAAACAGCAGCATCATCTGAAGTTTCTGTTCCAACCATAAGCATGGGATCATTAAATTCAGGCAGCTTACCCAGAACCTGGGCAAGGGTCTTAGGACCTAATTTCGCCCCTCACCCTGCTGAACCTGACATCTGTGTCAGACGGATTTTTTCCCTGTCCATACCATCACCTCCTGTTTTTCAGATCAAGACCCGGTATATGCTGTCAAACTCAAGAGAATGACCCTGCATATAGGCAGCCGCTTCCTCCTGGGTCTGTCTTTCACACTTAAAAGCAAGGCCACAGGATGCGGAAATTTCCCTTGGCACGGGAATCAGCCTGCCTTCAAACCCGGTACGCTTACATTCTCTCTCCATAGCCATAGCCTGGGTGGAGCTTTGAAATGTGATCACTGTAGTAAGTACCTTCTGCCTCATTGTCTTTATTTTGCCTGAATATATCCTTTGGCTTTTAAAGTCTCTGCACAGAGTATAGCTCCGCCTGCAGCACCCCTTACTGTATTATGGGAAAGTCCCACGAACTTCCAGTCATAAACCGTGTCTTCACGGAGACGGCCCACTGAGATGCCCATTCCATGCTCATAGTTTACATCCAGAGATACCTGAGGCCGGTTATCCTCTTCCATATAACGGATAAACTGTTTCGGCGCACTTGGAAGATCCAGTTCCTGAGGAAGTCCTTTAAACTCTGTCAGAGCCTTAATCAGCTGCTCCTTGGTTGGTTTCTTACGGAACTTGACAAATACTGCTGCTGTATGCCCATTCAGAACAGGAACACGGATACACTGGCATGTGATCACCGGTTCCTGAGCAGGTTTGATCACTCCATCTTCTACTTTTCCCCAGATTCTTAAAGGCTCTTTCTCACTCTTCTCTTCTTCGCCTCCGATATATGGGATAATATTTCCTACCATTTCAGGCCAGTCCTTAAAGGTTTTACCTGCGCCTGAGATTGCCTGGTAAGTTGTGGCAACTACTTCATAAGGTTCAAATTCTTTCCACGCAGTAAGCACCGGTGCATAGCTCTGAATGGAGCAGTTAGGCTTCACAGCGATAAAGCCTCTTTTCGTTCCCAGACGTTTCTTCTGAGATTCGATCACTTCAAAATGCTCAGGATTGATTTCCGGCACAACCATGGGAACATCCGGTGTCCATCTGTGAGCACTGTTGTTAGAGACTACTGGTGTTTCAGTTTTTGCATATTCTTCCTCGATTGCCTTAATCTCTTCCTTGGACATATCCACAGCGGAAAATACAAAATCAACGGTGGACGCAACTTTCTCCACATCATTCACATTCATAACCACAATGTTCTTCACAGCTTCCGGCATTGGAGTATCCATTTTCCATCTGCCTCCCACTGCTTCTTCATAGGTTTTGCCCGCGCTTCTTGGGCTTGCAGCCAGAGTAACCACCTCGAACCATGGGTGATTCTCAAGAAGTGAGATAAATCTCTGTCCTACCATTCCTGTGGCACCTAAAATGCCAACTCTTAACTTACTGCTCATAATAATTTTCTCCTCATTTATAAAATTTATTTACCTGTTTCATTTCCCTGAAGATATCTTCTGTATGAATCAATGGTCTTTTTCATAGCCTCGGGTCCGGGAGCACCTGCAGTGACACGTTTTTCCACACATGTCTTCATGCTGATGGCATCATAAATATCCTGTTCAAACACGGGGCTGATCTTTTGATATTCTTCAAGAGGAAGTTCATCCAGGGAAATCCCTTTATCTATACAGGTAAGCACCAGTTGTCCAACGATTCCATGAGCATCACGGAAAGGCACTCCATGATTTACCAGATAATCTGCGGCATCCGTAGCGTTGGTAAAACCATTTCTGGCACTTGCCTCCATATTCTCTTTATTAAACTGCATAGTAGAAACCATACCTGTAAAAAGTGCCAGACATCCCTTCACTGTGTCAATGGCGTCAAAGGTAAGTTCCTTATCCTCCTGCATATCCTTATTATATGCAAGGGGAATTCCTTTCATTGTAGTGAGAATAGACATTAGAGCACCGTAAACACGGCCTGTTTTTCCTCTTACAAGTTCTGCAATGTCCGGATTCTTCTTCTGTGGCATAATACTGCTTCCTGTACTGTATGCATCATCAATTTCCACAAACCGATATTCATTGGAATTCCATGTGATGATCTCCTCACAGAATCTGCTCAGATGCATCATAATGGTGGACAATGCAGACAGAAATTCGATCACATAGTCCCTGTCTGAAACAGAATCCATACTGTTGCCTGAAGGGCCGTCAAATCCCAGAAGACTGGCGGTGTATTCTCTGTCCAGAGGATAAGTGGTCCCGGCCAGTGCCCCGGCACCCAGAGGGCAGGTATTCATCCTCTTACGGATATCCGAAAGCCTGCTTCTGTCGCGGATAAACATCTCGAAATATGCACCCACATGATGGGCAAGAGTAACAGGCTGTGCTTTCTGCATATGGGTAAATCCAGGCATATAAGTATAGATATTCTCCTCCATGATCTTCAGAAGAGCCTGCTGAAGGTTCTTTACCAGTTCGTCAGTCTCATCGATCTCATCTCTGATATAAAGCTTCATATCAAGAGCCACCTGATCATTTCGGCTCCTGCCTGTGTGAAGCTTCTTCCCTGTATCTCCTATCCTGTCAATAAGATTAGCCTCCACAAAACTGTGGATATCCTCATATTCGGAAGTAATGGCAAGCTTTCCTGACTTAACGTCCTCAAGAATACCGTCAAGCCCCTGCTCAATCTGCTCCTTTTCTTCCTGTGTCAGAATTCCCTGTCTGGCAAGCATAGCCACATGTGCCTTGCTGCCTCTGATATCCTGCTCATAAAACTTCTGGTCAAAAGAAATTGACGCATTAAAATTATATACCAGTTTGTCTGTTTCTTTAGTGAAACGTCCTCCCCACAGCTGTGCCATGATCTCTTCCTCATTTCTTTTTATTCTTGTTTTCTGTACACTTTTATCTGTCAGTGTACCACATTATCGTAAAAAAGCAAAGCTTCTCTGAAAAATTTTTACAGATCACTGATCTGCTTTTCGCCTTGAATAAACACATCCACAGTAATTCTGCCTGTAAAGACCAAACTCATGAGACAGCTCTATGGAACGTTTATACCCATTCTTCTTCTTAAAATCAGAAGGAAGATGAGACACCTGATAAATGTCTGCCAGTTCCTCTCCTATCTCGTTAATCTTAGCTGCGTTCTTCAAAGGACTGATAGAAAGAGTGGTGGTAAAATAATCGTACCCTCCTTCTTCCGCCAGGCGAGCCGCCTCTTCCATACGAAGACGATAACATTTAAAGCATCGTTCTCCTCCCTCCGGAACATCTTCCAGTCCTTTAGCCATACTGAAAAATTCCTGAGGATCGTATCTTCCCTCCACAAGTTTCACAGGATGAATAAATTCCATCTCCTCAACCAGTCTCTCTATCTCCCGGACACGCTTATCATATTCCTGGCGGGGATAGATATTGGGATTATAATAAAATAATGTAATAGAAAAATATCTGGACAGGTACTCCAGGACATAACTGCTGCAGGGAGCACAGCAGCTGTGAAGAAAAAGGGTTGGAACATAGTTTTCTTTCTGTGCCTGTTCTATGATCTTATCCAGTTCTTTCTGATAATTTCTTGCATTCACTTTTTCGTTCTCCGGTTTCTTTATAAACAATACTTCTGCTTTATTTTATATCAAAGGAACCCCCTTAGCAAGTTTTCTTTTCTCTGCATATCATAAAATATACAAACATGGAGGTATCTGTATGAAACCACTGCTGGAAGTCATAGATGTCAGTCTGTCTTATCACGCTGTTTCAGGGGAAACTGCAGCCCTTTCACATATATCCTTCAACCTTTTTCCCGGTGAATTTCTCGCCATCGTAGGTCCTTCCGGCTGCGGGAAATCCACTCTTCTGAATCTGATCTGCGGCCTCCTTGCTCCGGAACAGGGCGTGATCCTTCTGGATGGAAGCCCCATAAACCTGGGAGACTGCAGGATCGGTTATATGCTGCAGAAAGACCATCTGCTGGAATGGCGTACCATCTACAAAAATGTTCTCCTTGGTCTGGAAATCAGAAAAGAACTTACCAGAGAAAAGCTGGATTATATAGAAGATATGCTTACCACCTATGGTTTGGACAAATTCAGGAACTGTCACCCTTCCCAGCTTTCCGGAGGAATGCGTCAGAGAGCAGCCCTGATACGTACTCTTGCCATGAAACCGGAACTTCTTCTTCTGGATGAACCGTTTTCGGCTCTGGATTACCAGACAAGACTGAATGTAAGCGATGACATAGGCAAAATTCTCCGTCAGGAAAAGAAAACAGCCATTCTCGTTACCCATGACATAGCTGAAGCCATCAGTATGGCAGACCGGGTCATTATTCTTTCATCCAGGCCTGCTACTGTTCAGAAAATCATACCTGTAAAATTCGATCTGGAGAATCGGACACCCCTTAACTCCCGAAATGCTCCGGAGTTTAAATCCTATTTCAATCTTATCTGGAAGGAGCTGAATAAAAATGCATGAATCCTCATACCGTCAACAACAGTTTCTCCTGCGCCAGAAACGGGAAAAACAAATGATTACTTTCACCAGGTTCCTTGTCTTTGTTATTTTTCTGGGACTCTGGGAGTTTTCTTCCAGAAAGGGGCTGATAGACTCCTTTATTTTCAGCAGCCCCAGCCTGATCTGGCAGAGCTTTTATGAAATGTGCAGAGATCATTCTCTGTTTCCTCACCTTTGGGTAACACTTACAGAAACTCTGGCCAGTTTCTTTCTTGTTGTTTTCTTTGGAACAGGCACTGCCATACTGCTCTGGTGCTGTCCAAGATTTGCCAAAATCATAGAGCCTTATCTTGTAGTATTGAACAGCCTTCCCAAGTCCGCCCTTGCACCTTTACTGATCGTCTGGCTTGGTGCAAATGAGCGGACCATTATTGTTTCCGGAATGTCAGTGGCAATCTTTGGTTCCATTTTAAATCTTTACACCGGATTTCAGGAAGCTGATCCTGAAAAGCTGAAGCTGATTAAGACTCTTGGAGGAGGAAAGAAGGAACAGCTTCTGAAGATCATACTGCCCTCTTCTATTCCGCTTCTTCTTAGCGTAATGAAAGTAAACATAGGCCTTTGCCTTGTAGGAGTGATCATCGGTGAGTTTATCGGTGCAAGACAGGGACTTGGATATCTGATCATATACTCCAGCCAGACCTTCAAAATGACATGGCTTCTTATGTCCATAGTGATACTCTGTATACTGGCAATGCTGCTTTACCATATCCTGAATCTTATTGAAAAACGTATTATCAAAAAAACTTAAATCCTTACTGTGTTCTGTAAAATACCATGCAAAAAGAACCCGCATCTGCGGGTTCTTTTTAAGGATTAATTTACAATGAAAACCAGATATTATTCAACATCCTGTAAAGCATCATAATCTTCTTCGCCGGTACGTACCTTAACGACCTTCTGAACATCATATACAAAGATCTTACCATCGCCAATGTGGCCGGTATACAGAGATTTCTTTGCAACCTCGATTACCTGTGAAACAGGTATCTTGCTGATGATTACTTCAATCTTAACCTTAGGCAGAAGGGTTGCATCCATTTCAACGCCACGGTATTTCTCACCTGCACCCTTCTGTATACCACAACCCATAACCTGTGTGACAGTCATACCCGTTACACCCAGATTATTCAGAGCTGTCTTCAGCTTGTCATATCTGGAAAGTTTTGCAATAATAACTACTTTATGAATACCGGTATCCAGGCTGACAGAAGATGACGCAACAGGAACAGATGCATTCTTCTGTACCTCGGAAGCCTTGGCATAATCGCTCTGGCCAAGATCTGTATTCTCATTTTCTGACATTGTAGCATCTGTAATATCCATAATACTGAATCCTGCATAAGCAGAAGCAAGACCATGTTCTTTGGAATCCAGACCTACAATTTCCTCTTCCTCTGTTACACGAAGACCGATAGTCTTATCAATGAGCTTAAATACAATTGTCATTGTAACTACTGTCCAGGCAAGTACACTGACAACACCGACCAGCTGCATTCCCAGCTGCTTGAAACCACCGCCATAGAACAGACCATTGATAGTGCTTTCAGGAGCACTTGTTGTAGCAAACAGACCAACTGCAATGGTACCCCAGATACCATTCAGGCAATGTACAGCGACAGCACCTACAGGGTCATCAACGTGTGCTACATTATCACAGAACCAAACACCAAATACTACAAGAAGACCTGCAACGACACCAATAATAATGGCGCCAAACGCATCAACCACATCACATGGAGCAGTGATGGCAACAAGCCCTGCCAGAGAAGCATTCAGGCACATAGAAACATCTGGTTTACCATATTTTACCCAGGTAAAGATCAGACAGGTTACAGTTGCCACTGCCGGTGCAATAGTAGTAGTCATAAATACGGAAGCCAGCTGTGGGCCTGTTGTACAGGCAGCACCGTTAAATCCATACCAGCCAAACCAGAGAATGAAGCAGCCCAGAGCACCAATAACAATATTATGGCCAGGGAATGCATGAACTTTTACAACTTCACCTTTTTCATTCTTTGTGAATTTACCAATACGGGGACCTTCCATTGCTGCTCCGATGAATGCTGTAGCGCCACCTACCATATGGATCGCACAGGAACCTGCAAAATCGTGGAAGCCTCTTGCAGCCAGCCAGCCGCCGCCCCAGATCCAGTGAGCCTCAATCGGGTAAACAACCATAGAGATTACTGCAGAATAAATACAATAGGATAAGAACTTGGTTCTCTCGGCCATTGCTCCGGAAACGATGGTAGCTGCAGTTGCACAGAATACCAGGTTAAATACGAAGTTGGACCAGTCAAAATTAGCATAATCGGTGAAAATACCAAGGGTGGGCATTCCGATCAGTCCGCCAAGAGCA
>JAQYGS010000039.1 GCA_028722515.1 Clostridia bacterium
CAGGTAATCGCGGCTGGACAGACGAAAGGGTTCAGACGAGGAAAGTCCGGGCTTCGCAGGGCAGGATGCCGGATAACGTCCGGTGGAGGTGACTCCCAGACCAGTGCAACAGAAATAAACCGCCTCACTTGTGAGGTAAGGGTGGAAAGGCAGTGTAAGAGACTACCGCCGTCCTGGTAACAGGCCGGGCACATGTAAACTCCATTCGAAGCAAGACCGAACAGAAAGCGATACGGCTGCCCGTCGTGCTTTCAGGTGGGTCGCTTGAGCCTTATGGCAACGTAAGGCCTAGATAGATGATTACCCAATGACATAACCCGGCTTATCGGTCCGGTTGCATGATAGTTAAAAGAAAACCCTCATCTCTTTCGGTGAGGGTTTTTTGCATCTCTTTATTTATTGCGATGTCCGGAGTATTTCTCCTCGCAGTATTTACATCTGTAGATTTCTTTCTTTTCATCTGCAAGAACAAATACCTGATCCAGTCCCTGCTCAATGGAGGTAATGCAGCGGGGATTCTTGCATTTGATCACATTTACCACCTGTTTGGGAAGTTTAAGTTCTTTTTTCTCAACGATCTTTTCATCCTTGATGATATTTACTGTAATGTTATGATCAATAAATCCCAGAATATCCAGATCCAGATTTTCAATAGGGCATTCTACCTTGATGATATCCTTCTTGCCCATTTTATTGCTTCTGGCATTCTTGATAATTGCTACTGTACAGTCAAGCTTGTCCAGCTTCAGATCATGATAGATGGTCATGGCCTTGCCTGCTTTAATATGGTCTAATACATAGCCTTCACGAAGTGCGCCGACATTTAACATGGTAATTTCACCTCCAGTAATGTGAGAATCAGTGCCATACGTACATATACGCCGTACTGTGCCTGTTTGAAATAAGCTGCTCTGGGATCGGAATCCACCTCTGTGGCGATCTCATTTACACGGGGAAGAGGATGAAGGATGTACATATCATCTTTGGCCAGCTCCATCTTCTGTTTGTCCAGTATGTAAAAATCTTTCATACGGACATAATCCTCTTCATTGAAGAAACGCTCTTTCTGAACACGGGTCATATAGAGAATGTCAAGATCAGGGAGAGCATCCTCCAGTCTTTCCACTTCCTGGAATTCCACATGGTTCTTCTTCAGAACATCCTCACGGATGTAGCTTGGAACTCTTAATTCTTCCGGAGAGATCAGGGTGAATTTCACATTGTTATAACGGACCAGAGCCTCGATCAGAGAATGGACAGTACGTCCGAATTTCAGGTCACCGCACAGACCAATGGTAAGATTGTCAAAATGTCCCTTCAGGGAACGGATGGTAAGAAGATCGGTTAAAGTCTGGGTGGGATGCTGATGACCGCCGTCTCCGGCATTGATCACAGGAATGGAAGAAGCCATAGAAGCTACTAACGGAGCACCTTCTTTGGGGTGGCGCATAGCACAGATATCTGCATAACAGGAAACAACACGAATGGTATCGGCAACGCTTTCGCCTTTGGAAGCGGAACTGGAATCTGCAGAAGAGAAACCAATAACCTGGCCTCCCAGATTCATCATAGCTGCTTCAAAACTGAGACGGGTACGGGTGCTTGGCTCATAGAAAAGAGTGGCAAGCCGTTTACCATCACAGATATGGGCGTATTTATCAGGGTGTTTCTCAATATCACCGGCAAGATCCATAAGAGTGTCAAGCTCCTCTACGGATAAATCCAGCGGACTCATTAAGTGTCTCATTAATTTACCTCCATATTTGTTGTATCATAACTTCATAATTCTTCCTAACATAATATAATAGACATAAACATTTTTCAAGACGATTTTCTAACAATTTTTTCAAATATAAGTCCTGCCGCAAACCAGACAGGGGCATAATCCAGCCGTATCAGTCCTTTGTAATTAAGGGGAGCATCACTGTAATCCCAGGGGCACATGTGAAAGAATCTCAGAAAACTTCCGCACAAATACTCTACCAGAAAGATTCCTGCCGTGTAGATACAGCCCCGTACAAAAACAGGAGCGGAAGATATCTTTTTATAAACAGGATTTATGAGAGAGGCGCAGCCATAAATGGGAAACATTAAAAGAGAGGTTTTACCCATCATAGTAAGTTCTCCTGCAAGCAGAGAATGAAGACCGGTCCATATGATTTCCATACACCAGCCTATGGAACCGCAGAGCAGAAAATTTTTTTTCATTTAAAAGAACTCCTTATTTTTACGTAAATTTTACCTCTGAATAGTATTGCCTGCCTTGAAAAAAACATACGCGTAGGATATAATGAGAACACCTGATCTGTGTGGGGAACAACAGGGAAAATGAAGTACTAAGGAGTAATAAACAAATGAATTATCAGGAAAGCCGGGCATACATAGACCGGGCGCTGAAAGAATATCCCAGTGCGCTGGGACTTGATAATATGCGTGAATTAATGAAAAGGCTGGGTAATCCTCAGGATGACCTGAAGATAGTCCATGTAGCCGGTACCAATGGCAAAGGTTCTGTCATTGCTTTTTTATATTCTGTATTATCCCGTGCCGGGTATCGGGTGGGAAGGTATATATCCCCTGCTCTGTATTCATACAGAGAACGGATGGAAATAAACGGCAGCAGGATCAGCAGAGAGAGCTTTGCCTCTTATCTTACCCAGACAGCGGATGTGATAGATTCTATGGTCAGGGATGGCCTTCCTCATCCCACACCCTTTGAAATTGAAACGGCAGTGGCCTTTTTATTCTTTAAAAACGAAAACTGTGATCTGGTTCTTCTTGAAGTTGGAATGGGCGGCAATCTGGATGCAACCAATATCATTTCCAACACACTTCTTTCTCTTATTGTTTCCATCAGTATGGATCATATGGAGTTTCTGGGAAATACCCTGGGAGAAATTGCTGAAAAAAAGGCAGGGATCATTAAGCCGGGCTGCCACGTGGCGACGGTCTGCCAGAAACAGGAAGCTATGGATGTGATTGTCCACAGGTGTCACAAGTGTAATGTACCCTGTACGGTGGCAGATGCTTCCGGAGCACAGATTCTAAGTGAGAGTTGTATGGGACAGACCATTTTGTATGAAGGGGAAGAATATCAGATTCCTCTTGCTGGGGTATATCAGAAGGAAAATCTGGTTCTTGCCATAAAGGCCCTTGAGATACTGGATCATCTGGGCTTTCCTACAACTGTGGAACAGAGAAAGGATGGACTGAAGCTTACTTCCTGGAATGGAAGATTTACCGTACTGTGCCAGAAGCCGCTTTTTGTGGTGGACGGGGCGCATAATCCGGGAGCCGCTGATATGCTGGCAGATTCCATAGAACATTATTTTAAGGGAAAAAGACTGATATTCATTATGGGAGTTTTCAGGGATAAGGATTATAGAAGTGTGATCGGGAAAACTGCCCATTATGCGGATAAAATAATAACCATCCAGACTCCGGATAATGACAGGGCTCTTCCTGCCAAAGAACTGGCGGAAACGGTACGTGAATTTCATAAGGATGTGGAGCCTGCAGATTCTATAGATGAGGCTGTACATAAGGCATTTGTTCTGGCAGATAAACAGGATGTGATACTGGCCTTTGGTTCCCTTTCTTTTATTGGAGAAATGACAGAGATCGTGAAAGAATGTGAGGAGAAACACATAAAATGACAGATTTACAGGAATGTAGAAAAGAGATCGACCAGATTGACAGTGAGATCATCCGTCTTTTTGAAAAACGAATGAAGGTCTGTGAGGATGTGGCAGAGTACAAGATCAGAACAGGCAAGAAGGTTCTGGATCCGGAGAGGGAAAGACAGAAGATAGCATCTCTTCGGGAAAAAGCCCATGGAGAATTCAATGCTCTGGGAGCCCAGGAACTTTTTCAGCAGATTATGGCCATCAGCCGGAAGAGACAATATCAGCTTCTGACAGAACATGGAGTGGAAGACAAGGAAGACCTGGAGATGGTAGATGAGCTTCCCCTGCAGAATGTTACGGTAGTGTTCCAGGGTGTGGAGGGAGCTTACAGTTATGCTGCCATGAAGGAATATTTTGATGATAAGATCAGAAATTATCATGTAAAAACCTGGCGGGATGCTATGGAAGAGGTTTTTGAAGGAAGGGCTGATTACGGGGTGCTTCCCATTGAAAATTCCACTGCCGGGATTGTGGCCGGAATTTATGACCTTCTGGCAGAATACCAGCTCTATATTGTGGGAGAACAGATCATAAAGCCTGAACATGTGCTTCTTGGACTGCCAGAAGCATCTCTTTCAGATATCACCTGTGTCTGCTCCCATCCACAGGCTCTGGCTCAGTGTGGCAAATATCTGGAAGGTCATCCAGGATGGAAGAAGAAAGAAATGGAGAATACAGCAGGTTCTGCAAAGAAGATAAGAGAGGATCATGATAAGACTCAGGCTGCCATTGCCAGCAGACAGGCAGGAGAATTGTATGGTCTGAAGATCCTGGCTGAGAATATCTGCTATAATGATAAAAATGCGACACGCTTTGTAATTGTAAGCAAGAAGCCGGTTTATGTGAAGAATGCAGGCAAGATCAGTATCTTTTTTGAACTGCCTCACGAAAGCGGAACTCTTTATAATATGCTTTCCCATATCATTTATAATGGACTGAATATGACCAAAATTGAATCCCGTCCCATTGCCGGGAAGACATGGGAATATCGTTTCTTTGTGGATTTTGAAGGAAATCTCAGGGACAGCGCGGTAAAGAATGCCCTGCGTGGGATCGAGGCAGAGGCAAACAGAATGAGGATTCTTGGCAACTACTGAATATGACAAAAGAAAGAAGAAAGAAAAATGATTAATTTAAAGGAATGTATTCTTTACCGGGATTTCGAACATGGTGAGATCCTTGAAAAAATGACAGAGCTGATCAATGGATATGAACAGGAGGATCCCAGCCTTAAGGAAAAGGGAAGTCTGCTTTTTGACTGTGCCTCAGGCCTGGTGGAGAATGCAGGCTTATATGGATTTTCCGGCAATCTGTGGCACTGTTATCTGACATTTCTCCTGGTGAACCATGAAAATGCGTTCAGTACGGCAAGTGAAATAAGAGGAGCAGTCAAGGGCAGTATTAATGAGCTGGCATTGTGTGATTTTGAAATCTTCAAGCAGCTTTATGATTTTGATCTGACAGTACTTGACAGATTTTTTGGCGTTTCCTGCTGTCAGGTACTCTGCAGCTTTACAAATACAGGAACCAACAGTAAAATGTACAATTCCCGCATCAGAGACAGGATCTGTGAAATGAGTGTTACTCTTGCCAGGGCATCCACAGCTCAGGAATTTATGGACGATATGGTACAGTTCTATAAGGACTTCGGTGTGGGAAAACTGGGTCTTCACAAGGCTTTTCGTGTGGCGCATGATGAGAATGATAAGGTTGTGATACAACCGATTACCAGAATCGCTCACGTGCAGCTGGAGGATCTGGTAGGATATGAAATCCCCAAACAGAAACTGATTGAGAACACAGAAGCTTTTGTACAGGGAAGAAAAGCCAACAACTGTCTTCTTTTCGGAGATGCAGGTACAGGGAAATCCTCAAGCATCAAGGGAATCCTGAATCGTTATTATGACCAGGGACTTCGTATCATTGAAGTATACAAGCACCAGTTCCAGGATCTTAATGATGTGATCGCCCAGATCAAAAACCGTAATTACAAATTTATTATTTATATGGATGATCTTTCCTTTGAAGAATTTGAGATTGAATATAAGTACCTGAAGGCAGTTATTGAAGGCGGCCTTGAGAAAAAGCCGGATAATATTCTTATCTATGCCACAAGCAACAGAAGACATCTGGTACGGGAGAAATCAAGCGATAAACTGGAGATTATGGATGATAATGATCTGCATTCTTCCGATACTGTCCAGGAGAAACTTTCTCTTGTATACAGGTTCGGAGTGCGAATCTACTTCGGAGCACCTAATAAGAAGGAATTCCAGAATATTGTCCGGGTTCTGGCAAAGCGTTACGGCGTGACTATGCCGGATGATGAACTGATGCTGGAAGCCAACAAGTGGGAGCTTTCCCATGGGGGACTTACAGGAAGGACAGCACAGCAGTTCATTGATTATATTCTGGGAAGGGGGAAATAAGATATGGCAGTTATGACATTTGCGGCTATTGATATTGGATCTTATGAAGTAAGTATGAAAATCTTTGAGCTTTCAAAGAAAATAGGGTTTCGGGAATTAAATGATGTCAGATACAGCCTGGAGCTGGGCAAGGAAGTATATGCAACGGGAAAAATAAACAGAGAGGTACTGGATCTGCTCTGCGAAATTCTGAATGATTTTAAAAGACTGATGAAAGATTTCGGAGTGGAGGAATACAGAGTCTGCGGAACAAGTGCCTTCAGAGAGCTTCAGGCTCCTCTCATTGTGATCGACCAGATTTACTGTCGTACAGGAATGAAGGTGGAAATTCTCAGTAATGCGGAGCAGCATTTCCTTGGATATAAATCCATTGCGGCTATTGAAAGCGGATTTAAGAAAATGATCCAGAAAGGCACTGCCATATTGGATGTGGGAGGCGGAAGCCTTCAGGTTTCTCTTTTTGACAAGGATGCCCTGGTCACCACCCAGGCTCTGAAAATGGGAAGCGTAAGGATCCGCCAGCGTCTTCAGGAACTGGAGAAATCTACCATTCATTATGATAAGCTGGTGGAAGAATATATTCGCAATGATATTACTAATTTCCAGCGCCTTTACCTGAAGGACAGAGATATTAAAAATGTGATCCTTATGGGAGATTTTATTACAGAT
>JAQYGS010000040.1 GCA_028722515.1 Clostridia bacterium
GTCACGGAAAACATTTCTGTTTTTTTTGTTTTCCTCAATGGATTTCTGAAGTTCTGTAAGCTCTGCCTTTACAGACTGTACCTTGTTTTCCAGTTCTTCGATCTCACGCCTTCTTCCAAGAAGATTGCTGTTATTTTTAAATGCACCACCAGTCATGGAACCGCCCGGACTGAATGACTCTCCTTCCAGAGTTACCATACGAACAGAATGTCTGTATTTCTTTCCAATGGCAATGGCATGATCAATGTGGTCCACTACAAGGACACGGCCAAGAAGAAATCTGATAATATGTTTATACTCAGCATCTGTTGTAACCAGATCACTGCCTATGCCTATTACTCCTGGTTCCTTGAGAGCTTCTGCAGGGCCAAATTCACCTCTGGAGTTTATACTGCTCATAGGCAGAAATGTAGCTCGTCCATACCGGTTCCTCTTCAGAAATTCAATCATGGTTTTGGCTGTCTGCTCATTATTTGTGACAATATTCTGTATACTTCCTCCAAGGGCTGTCTCAATGGCTGTTTCATACTCTTTCTTTACCTGAATCAGGTCTGCTACCACACCCCTGATCCCGGGTATTTTGTCTTTCTGTTCCATCACACGGCGGATACTGTTACCATAACCGTCATACCGTTCCGTAATATTTCTCAGAGATTCCAGACGGGATGCCTCTCTGTGATATTCTGTCTGCTTTTTTTCCAGTTGCTCACTCTGGCCCTTTAACCTGTTCTGCAATTCAAGGATCTTCTGATTCAGAGTGCTGCACTCCTGATTCACAGCCTGAATGGACTCTGTAATGGAATCGTACTGAATCCGGGCCTGTCTGAGAACAGACTGCTGTTCCTCTTCCTCACTTTTCAGACGAAGCATTCTCTGGCTGATCTCTGCCTTTTTGATATCCGCCTGCTCCATCATAGCATCGAAACGCTGGGCTTTTCCCTTTGTATTGGCACGGGTATTCAGTATTTCTATGATTTCATTTTTTCCATCTTCTACTGCCTGTGTGCAGGAATTAATATTATCTTCAATACCCTTAAGATGCTCTTCTTCTTTAAGCAGATTTTTTCTGGTCTGATTAAGCTGCTCTCTTATCCGGCTTTTTTCCTCTTCCAGATGTTTCTTTTCTGTTTCCCTGCCTGAAAGCTCTTCCTCTATGGTATGAAGCCTTTCCTTATAATGACCTTCGTTCTGTGTACCTGCCAGGATCTGCTCATTAAGCACATTGATCCGTCCGGAAAGCTGTTGTTTTTCAATGGCCTTTTCCTGATTTTCATTTCTCAGTCTGTCGATCCTGTCATTTAAATGTTCCAGTTCCTGTTCCAGACGGTCATATTCTGCCCTGGTTTCTTCATAAGAGTTTCTGGCTTCCTCAAGATTCTGTCCGGAAAGGGTATATTTTCCTTCCAGTTCCTTTAAATCCTGCGCTGTGCGGGCATACTCCAGGAGAAACATATTGATATCAAGCTCTCTTAAGCTGTCTCTTTTTGTCAGATATGTTTTAGCTGTCTGGGATTGTTTTTCCAATGGTCCCAGCTGTCTTGTCAGTTCCGACAGAATATCCGTTACACGGACCAGATTCTGGTGTTCTTCCTCCAGCTTCTTAATGGTGGTGTTCTTTCTTCTCTTGAACTTTACGATTCCTGCAGCCTCATCAAAGAGTTCCCTGCGTTCTTCCGGTTTACCGCTTAAAATACGGTCGATCTGGCCCTGTCCTATTATGGAATATCCTTCTTTCCCGATACCTGTGTCATAGAAGAGTTCGTTTATATCCCTTAACCTGCATGAACTTCCATTAAGAAGATATTCACTTTCACCGGAACGATAAAGCCTCCTTGTGACCGTAACCTCGTTAAAATCAACAGGAAGCTTATGATCAGAATTATCCAGAGTGATGGCTACGGATGCATAGCTTAATGGTTTCCTTGTCTGGGTTCCGGCAAAGATGACATCCTGCATATTTCCTCCACGTAAGGATTTGGCACTCTGTTCTCCCAGGACCCACCTGACTGCGTCCCCGATATTACTTTTTCCGCTGCCGTTAGGACCTACGATTCCGGTAATACCGTTATGAAATTCAAGATTGATTTTCTGGGCAAAAGATTTAAAACCCTGTATCTCAATATTCTTTAAATACATAATACACCTTGTTTACTGTCTCATTTTACGGATTGCCTGGTAGGCAGCCGCCTGCTCTGCAGCTTTTTTCGTATGGCCGCTTCCCTGGCCCATAACCTGACCGTTCACTCTGGCCTCAACGGTAAAGCTCTTGTTGTGGTCAGGTCCTTCCTCTTTTACCAGAAGATATTCCACTGGCTGGGTGCCATTCTCCTGAACGATTTCCTGTAAGATGGTCTTGCTATCATAAAAGAGCTGTTTGTGTTCCATATCATTTAAGATAAATTTAAGCACAAACTCCTTTGCACTAGCAAAACCACCATCAAGATAGATAGCTCCCAGAAGTGCCTCTGTAGCATCCGAAACAATGGAATCCCTGTTTCTTCCTCCGGTCAGATCCTCTCCTCTGCCAAGGAGCAGATATTTGGGAAGACCGAATTCTCTTGCGCAATATGCAAGGCTTGGCTCACATACCAGGCTTGCCCTTTTTTTAGTCAGTTCTCCCTCTGGAACCTGTGGAAATTTTTCATATAAAAAATCACTGCTGATCAGTTCCAGTACAGCATCTCCCAGAAACTCAAGCCTCTCATTGCTTCCCAGTTTACCAAGTTTCTTCTCATTTGCATAAGAGCTGTGAGTCATTGCCTGAACGAGATAATGTTTGTTTTTAAAATGATATCCAATAATTTCTTCCAATTCTTCTAATTTCTTATTCATAGCCATTAACCTCTCCATGTGGCTTCAGGGTGCTGCAGATGCAGCCCCCTGACTGCTTCATATGTTATATCATCTGGCGGATAGCAGCAACAGCATCTCCTACTGTACGAATCTGTTCCACTGCATCATCTTCAAGTTCTATATCAAATTCCTCTTCAATTCCCATTATGATCTGAAAAATATCCAGGGAATCTGCTCCCAGATCATCCACGAAGGTAGTATCCGAAGTGATGGAATCCGGGTTTATACCCAGAACTTCTGCGATAACTGATTTTAATTTCTCAATCTCCATATGGAAATCCTCCCTGTATTACTGATCTTCCATAATTCTTTCTGCAATTTTTTCATTGATCTTCTGCTGCTTGAACTGCACACACTGGAAAATTCCATGCTTGATCTCCACTGCTTTGGCACTTCCATGGGTTTTCACAACAAGACCTTTAAGTCCAAGAAGAGGTGCCCCGCCATACTCGCTGGAATCAAAAGATTTCATAGTTTCCTTTAGGGCAGGTTTCACAAGAAGTGCTCCAATTTTTCCTCTGGTACTGGAAAGCATTCCTTCTTTTACCTTCTTAATCAAAGCAGCTCCCACTCCTTCATAGAGTTTCAGGATCACATTTCCAACAAAAGCCTCACATACTACAACATCCGCGTAACCAAAAGGAATATCCCTTGCTTCAATGCTTCCGATAAAATTAATATTCCTGCATTCTTTTAAAAGAGGGAATGTTTCTTTTACAAGAGCGTTGCCTTTCTCTTCCTCAGCTCCGTTATTTACAATGGCTACCTTTGGGTTCTTTACTCCCACTACATTTTCCATATAGATAGATCCCATCTTGGCAAACTGTACCAGGTGGGAAGGACGGGCGTCCACATTTGCCCCGCAGTCAATAAGAAGAGAAACTCCCTCTGTAGTCGGAATAAGGGGTGCAAGAGGAGGCCTCTGGACTCCTTTGATTCGTCCAACGATAACCTGTCCGCCTACAAGCACGGCTCCTGTACTTCCCGATGAAACAAAAGCATCTGCTTCCTGTCTCTTTACCATATTCATTCCAACAACAATCGATGAATCTTTTTTCTTCTGAACAGCAAAAACAGGTGGCTCCGCTGTCTCAATCACTTCTGAAGCATTGACGATTTCTATCTGCTCTTTTCTGTAATCAGGATATTTCTCCAGTTCCTTCCTGATCACATCCTGTCTGCCTGTAAGAATTACCTTTATATCCTGTCTTTCAGCAACAGCCTCCACTGCAGCTTTCACAGGTTCAACAGGAGCATTATCTCCTCCCATTGCATCCAAAACTACTCTGACCTGTTCTGCCATATCCATCCTCCTGTCCTGTATTTTAATACTCCAGTGTGTATCATACTAAAGAATCGGTAAAAAAGTCAATAGAATCAGCCCTGTGTTTTTATTTTTTCTGCAAGATCTGTAAGGTATACCCATCGGTCCATTTTTTCATCCAGTGCCATCTGGCACGAATCCTTCTCTTCCATAATCTCGCGAAGTTTCACAGGGTTGGTTGCATTTGCCTCCATTTCTTTATCCAGCTTCACAATTTTTTCCTCCAGAGCTGCAATATCATCTTCGATGGTCTCAAACTCTTTCTGTTCCTTAAAAGTAAATTTCAATTTCTGTGATCTGTTTTTCTTCCAGTACGCCTGGGAAGATTTTTTCTTCTCTTCTACAGTGCCTGGACTTTTCCTGTCCTGGGAAATTTCGGGTTTCTTCTTTGCAATGGCATTTGCATAATCGGTGTAACCCCCTTCATACTGGGTAAGATGTCCCTCCCCCTCAAAGGCAAATATCCTGTCCACTACATTATCAAGGAAATATCTGTCATGAGAAATTGCAATGACAATTCCGGAAAATGAAGCAAGATAATCTTCAAGAATAGTCAGGGTCGGTATATCAAGGTCATTTCCAGGTTCGTCAAGAAGAAGCACATTGGGTGCAGACATCAGTACCTTAAGAAGATACAGGCGGCGTTTCTCCCCTCCGGAGAGCTTGGATACCGGCGAATACTGCATATCAGGAGTGAACAGGAACCGTTCCAGCATCATGGAAGCACTGATTTTTCCCTCTTTGGCAGGAATATATTCTGCCACATCACGAATATAATCGATTACCCGCTGGTTTTCATCCATATCCGGTACATTCTGGGCAAAATATGCGATCTTAATGGTTTCTCCAACTTCCACTTCACCTGAATCCGGTTTAATATTTCCGTTTATAATCTTCATCAGAGTAGATTTTCCGCAGCCATTAGGTCCAATTATTCCCAGCCTCTGATTTCTGAGAACAATATAAGAAAAATCATCCAGTATAATTTTGTCTCCAAAGCTTTTGCTGATATGATGAAGCTCTATTGTCTTTTTTCCCATGCGGGTTTCTGCAGAGCTCAGTTCCACATCAGAATCTCTTTGGGGTGCCTGCCCATTCTTCAGTGATTCAAGACGCTGCAGGCGTGCTCTCTGCTTGGTACTTCTGGCTCTGCAGCCTCTTTTGGCCCATTCCAGTTCCATCCGAAGAACGCTCTGACGTTTTCTTTCACTGGCGAGCTCCATCTCTTCTCTCTGGGCTTTCATTTCCAGAAACCCTGAATAATTTGACTCATAGGAATAAAGATTACCATGGGAAATCTCAAGGATCTTGTTTGAAACCTGATCCAGAAAATAGCGGTCATGGGTTACCATGATCACCACACCTTTAAATTTTCTCAGAAAATCCTCCAGCCAGGCTGTCATTTCGTTATCAAGGTGGTTGGTCGGTTCGTCCAGAAGAAGCACATCAGCCGGATTCACCAGCGTTCTGGCAAGAGCAGCTCTTTTTTTCTGTCCTCCCGACAGATTCTCTATCTTCTGATCATGATCTGTAATTCCAAGTCTATTGAGAACAGTTCTGGCTTCACTTTCTCCATCCCAGCTTTTCTGCCATTTTCCCTGTGCCACGTAATCAAGGACACTGGTATCTGCAGGAAAATCAGGCATCTGTGGAAGATATGACATGTGAAGACCGTTCTGTGTGATCACCTGGCCTTCATCAGGTTCTTCAATACCCGCAATAATTTTTAACAGAGTGGATTTACCGGTTCCGTTTATTCCTATGATACCAATTTTATCTCCCTGCTGAATCCCGTATGAAACGTCATTCAGTACTTTCTTTACCCCAAAGGTTTTGGAAATGTGCTCAATATTCAGTATATTCATAATAACCTTTCTCTTTCTTCTTTTAAAATTCAGGACAATTTTCTAATGTCTCTGACGTTTTTGGGAAATCTTATAAAATAATATATAATAAACAAAACAGCCGTAATACTCCAGGAAACAGGATAACTTAGCATAATCGTATTTAATCCCGGATATATACTCTGTACCACAAACACCCAGATCAGACGAAAAGAACAAACTCCCCCGCATGTAAGCAGCATAGGAACAAGGACCTTACCTGCTCCACGCAGAGCACCGGAAAGTATGGATATCACAACATATATGATATAGGATGGAAGGAGAAAATGGCACATATAAACTCCTTCTCTGATTACTGCCTGATCCGTAGTAAACAGCCCGTAAATAAATTCTGACCCCACATACATGCATCCTATAAGAACGACTGCACTGCCAAAACACATCCCCATACAGACGCGGACGCTTTTTTGCATCCGTTTAAATTTCCCTGCTCCGTAATTCTGTCCCACAAAAGTAGTAATAGAAATAGAGAATGCATTGAGAACCATCCAGAAAATTGAATCAATCTTTCCCATAGTTCCCCAGGCAGCCACTATATCAGTACCAAGCCTGTTAATAAAAACCTGTATTACGATGTTAGAGACATTATACATAACCGATTCAAGGCCGGCCGGAATACCCATCCGAAGAATATAAGAGAGCATCTTCCTGTCGATCTTTATTTTACGTTGTTTCAGAACATATCTTTCTTTTGTCCTCATCAGTATCCAGGTAACCATTATAGCACTTATCACCTGAGACAATACAGTTGCCAGAGCCACTCCTGCCACTCCCAGATGAACTACGGCAACCATGAGCAGATCCAGGACAATATTCAGACAGCATGTTATACTCAGAACATACAGTGGTCTTCTGGAATCGCCTGCTGCACGGAGAATAGATGACCCCATATTATATATAAGATTAAAAACAATTCCTCCAAAATATATCCTGAGATAGATTTCCGAGTCAATGATAACATCTTCAGGCGTATTCATTAACGAAATTGCAGGTCCTGCCACAAGAATCCCGGCTATCATAAGAAGCATCCCTGCCACAATAGAAAAACCATATGCAGTATGTACAGCTTTTTCCAGATTTCTGTCATCCTGGGCTCCATAAAACTGAGAGATCACCACAGACGCCCCTGAAGAAAGGCCTACAAAAAAGCCTACAACAAGATTGGCTATCTGGCTGGCTGAACCTCCTACCGCGGCAAGTGCCTGTTTACCCACAAAACGTCCAACAATAATTGTATCAGCAGTATTATATACCTGCTGAAATAAAGTTCCAAATAAAATTGGAAAGAAAAATATCAGTATCTGTTTCCAGATCACTCCTTCTGTGATCTGATTTATATTATCTTTTTTCCTCATCACTTTTATTTTACAAAAACCGAAGTATCCAATGAAATAAAAAACAGGCGTCCCAGTTAATGGAACAACCTGTCATAAGTTTCAATCATTAATTAATCCTCTACTTTAATGATTTCCTTCTTGTTATAGCTTCCGCAAGCCTTGCATACTCTGTGAGGCATCATAAGAGCACCACATTTGCTGCATTTCACAAGATTCGGAGCACTCATTTTCCAGTTTGCTCTTCTCTTATCACGTCTTGCTTTGGAAGATTTATTCTTTGGACAGATTGACATTGATTACACCTCCTTAAACTTGCTGAATATATCACGTATTGCGGCCATTCGCGGATCCAGCCGTTCTGTGTGCTCACAGGAACAGGTTTCATGGTTCAGGTTCGCACCGCATTGGCTACAAATACCCTTGCAATCCTCCTTGCAGAGAACCTTCAAAGGCCATTCAATCAGAACTTCATCGTAGACCAACTGATCCACATCCAGCTCTGTCTGAGTGATGAAATTACTCTCGTCTAAATCTTTTACCCTTTCTTCTTCAGATTGCTTCATATCCAGCTTCTGCTGAATATGCAGATCAAAAACCGTAGGAACATTCTCCAGACAGCGGTCACATGGAATATCCACCACAAGCCTTCCTGTACCTTCGATCTCCAATTTCCTGTCTCCAACATTGGTTATCTGCAATGTCAAAGGCATCTTATCCACAATCTTAAATTCTCCCAGTCTGAAACAGATAGAATCCATTTCAATCTCTGCGTTAAATGTCTCTGTCTTTCCCTCCTGGAGAAGGATCTCTGATAATTGAATTAGCATAATAATCTCCTAATCACACTTAGTTGATTATACATTTAAGAATATTATTTGTCAAGAAAATTAAGGAAAATATTTGATTCTTTTCACAGGAAAACCGCAGACCCGAAAGCCTGCGGTATTTCTTGCTCACAAATCCGCTGATTATTTATTTTTTGTAACCAGTTCAACTGTTTCTTCACAGATTGCAATTTCCTCATTGGTAGGAATGACGCATGCTGTAATCTTAGAACCAGGTTTTGTAATGATAACTTCTTTACCACGGCAGTTATTTGCTTCCTCGTCAAATTCAAGGCCAAGGAATTCAAGAGATTTACAGATCTCAGCACGAAGAGGAATGGCATTCTCTCCAAGTCCTGCTGTAAATGTGATAACATCAACACCGCCCATTGCTACTATGTAAGCACCGATATATTTCTCAATACGGTATGCATAAGCATCCAGGCATACAATAGCATCCTGATTGCCTGCTTCTGCAGCTGCGGAAACA
The DNA here is from genome assembly GCA_028722515.1 of Clostridia bacterium. Taxonomy (GTDB): domain Bacteria; phylum Bacillota; class Clostridia; order Lachnospirales; family Lachnospiraceae; genus Blautia_A. Next base: position 8,733 of record JAQYGS010000040.1, read on the forward strand.
TCACGGTAATCGCTGGAAATTCCAGTCATTCCAAGCATTCCTGATTTCTTGTTAAGGATATTAAGAACTTCTGATACTGTCAGGTTCTCCTTATGTGAAATGTATTCTACAAATGCAGGATCGATATCACCGGAACGTGTTCCCATGATCACACCTTCAAGAGGTGTAAGGCCCATAGAAGTATCCACGCATTTTCCGTATTTAACAGCGGAAAGAGAAGCGCCGTTGCCCAGATGGCATACGATCGTCTTCAGCTCTTTCGGATCTTTTCCAAGAAACTCTGCTGTTCTCTTGGATACATACTTATGAGAGGTTCCGTGGAAACCATATTTACGGATTCCGTATTTTTCAAAATATTCCTTCGGAATACCATACATATATGCTTTCGGAGGCATTGTCTGATGGAAGGCGGTATCAAATACGGCTACATTGGGAACACCTGGCATAAGCTTCATACATGCATTGATTCCCATAAGATTTGCAGGATTGTGAAGTGGTCCCAGATCTGCACACTCATCAATAACTTTGATTACTTCATCATCAATGATCACAGGCTCTGTGATCTTCATTCCGCCATGGAGTACTCGATGTCCGATGGCATCCACTTCTTTAAGGCTCTTGATCACACCTGTCTTCTCATTTACAAGGGCATCCAGAACCATCTGGATTGCTTCTGTGTGGGTAGGCATTGCTGCTTCTGTTACTTCCTTCTCACCACCCTTTGGCTCATAAACAAGACGTCCGTCAATACCGATACGCTCGCAGAGACCTTTGGCAAGGACATCACGGTTATCATAGTTGATCAGCTGGAATTTCAGGGAAGAACTTCCGCAGTTTACTACTAATACGTTCATGAAAATTATCCTCCAATATTTTCTTCTATGTAACTTTAATTATTCTGGCACTGTACTGCTGTAATGGCAACTACGCCTACGATATCATCTGCAGAACATCCACGGGACAGGTCATTGACGGGTTTGGCAATACCCTGGGTAACAGGTCCGTATGCTTCTGCCTTTGCAAGACGCTGAACAAGTTTATATCCGATATTTCCTGCATCAAGATCAGGGAATACAAGTACGTTGGCTTTTCCTGCAACAGGGCTGCCTGGAGCCTTGGAAGCGCCTACGCTAGGAACGATGGCTGCATCAAGCTGGAATTCTCCGTCAAGTACAAGGTCAGGATTCTGCTCCTTGGCAATCTTTGTAGCCTCAACAACTTTGTCAATATCTGCATGTTTTGCACTTCCTTTGGTGGAATGTGAAAGCATTGCAACAACAGGTTCCTTGCCTACCAGCATCTTAAAGGATTCTGCTGATGATGCTGCGATAGCTGCAAGTTCTTCTGGATTAGGATTCTGGTTCAGGCCGCAGTCTGCAAATACAAATGCACCGTCTGCCCCAAATTCACAGTCAGGAACTACCATTAAGAAGAAAGCGGAAACAAGCTTGGTTCCCGGTTTTGTTTTCAGGATCTGAAGACATGGTCTTAATGTATCAGCAGTTGAATGGCACGCACCGGATACCATACCATCAGCATCGCCCATTTTTACCATCATAACACCATAATACAGATACTGGTTAAGAAGGATCTCTTTTGCCTGCTCAGGTGTCATGCCTTTCTTCTGTCTTAATTCTACCAATTTATCAATATAGCCCTGAGTTTTGTCTGAAGTTGCAGGATCTACGATCTGTGCACCGGAAATATCATATCCGCCTTCTGCTGCACTCTTCTTCACAGTATCTTCATTGCCGACAAGAATTACCTTTGCAATTCCTTCTTTTAAAATTTTCTCTGTAGCATCCAGAGTTCTCTTATCTTCTGTCTCCGGAAGTACAATTGTCTTAACGTCAGCTTTTGCTCTTGCTTTGATTGTGTCAATAAATCCCATAATTAAATGGCTCCTTTCGTAAATAACTATGTTTATTATAACTCCGGCTACCTTGTATTTCAAGCGTCTGAATGGTAGAATATTACATAAAAAAGTATTTTTTGAGGTGCAATCATATGAAAACTGCCGGAATAATCGC
>JAQYGS010000041.1 GCA_028722515.1 Clostridia bacterium
TGAAGAAAATTTTATGAAAGATTTTTTCTGGAGGAAGGTTTCCATACAACATTTTTAGAAAAGCCAAAAGTGCCAGAACCTTGAAAACAGTCAAGAATTCTGGCACTATTATATTCGTCAAGTGTTAAAGACGGGATTATAGCACACTCAATAGATAAAAACATTTCTTATTGACTGAAACTTATATGATGCGTCCCACTCATCAGATCCGCCATCTTTTCAAATTATACATTCTTATATTCCCGTATTTTTCAAAATATTTTCATCACTCTACTCCCAATGCCTTAAACACCGCATCTTCCGCACTCTGATAAAAGATGATCTGGAAGCTTCCCATCAGTTCCGGTGGGACTGTTCCCATATCTGCTGCTGATGTGATCGGAAGCAGGATCTTCTTTGCTCCACTATCGAGGCAGACCTGCAGAGCATTTGCCAGCTCATCGACCTTTATCATGGAACCGGCGATACTGATCTCGCCTAGTACGGCTAAGGAACTCTGTGTCGGTCTGTTCAGAGCGATAGAGCAAATAGAGATCACCGTCGGAAGGGCCAGCTTCTCAGTGATTCCGATGCCCTGTAGATCCTGATAATTGATGTTGTAATCCTTTGAAGTCATGCTGATGGAGCCGCTGATACGGTTTGCGTTCGCTTTAAGAAAATTAAAAGCTGTGTTTGTCGCTTCCTTGGCGCCACGGTCGCTGCCAAGGCCGGTACAGGTTAGCTTTCCAGTTCCAGACAGCATCTGAGACTCCAGACGGAAGACTCCGATCATACCGCTCTTCCCTCTTGAGACTGTGTAGACCTGTCCCGGATTGCAGATGCCCTCAGGGATAAGCTTGCCGCCACCCTGTTCCGGTACTGACACGTATTTTTCTTCAAATGATTCATTATCGATGTAAGAAAAATTCACATCATAGAATTCCATACCACCGAGCTTCTTGAGCTGCTCCTTCACACGGCGACGCATCTCAAGAGAAATCTTTAAGACTTCTTCTACGTCATCCTTTGTGAACTCTCCATTCGGATACATCAGTTTCAGATATCCGTCAACCATCCGGCGTACCGCAATAACGTCTCTCTGGTTGAGGTTTTTCCCTAACCGGAAGTAGTGGTCGAGAGCATCTCCAAACTGTTCCTTACGCATTTCACGAATCCAGCCAGCCAGATAGTCAGTGATGAAGCCGTAATCATTTGTGAAATGCTCCGGGCGGAACTTTGGCACTTCCCATCCTGGCAGGTAGCAGTGAATACGGTCAAGGAAGGCTGTGTCCGTTCCCATCTCAGGAGGGAATGGATCAAACAGGCTCGATGTCTTAAGGAGCACATCCACGCTTTGATTGATATTTCCTACAAATACCATAGAAGCATTGGCAGACTTTTCCTCCTTGCCACGCGCAAAGGAACCGGATGCCATGTAATCCTTCATGATCTGAATGCCATCATTATCCTTAAACTTTATTCCAGCGACCTCATCAAATGCCACGCAGTCCCACAGGCCTACTAAACCCATTGTTTTCCGGCCTATGTTATAAAACAGATTTGCTACAGTTGTCTGACCACCAGATACCAGTATACTGTTCGGCGATACTTCCTTATACAGATAGGACTTACCTGTAGACCTTGGCCCCAGCTCACAGAGATTGAAATTATTCTCTACAAGAGGAATCATACGTGTAAGAAGGAGCCACTTCTCCCTATAGGTCAGTTCATCCGGCTCCATACCAATGGAGCGCATAAGGACATCAAGCCACTCTTCCTTGGTAAAATCTTTCCTGCCCTCTTTCAGCCCATCCATATCTACATTCGGAAGCTGTATTGGCGTAAGCTTACGGATACTGATTGGGGTGATATCCTTCTGTCTCTTCTTTTTGGACTGAAGCAGATCTCCATCAGCTGAAATAATATCTGGTGCAGTTTCGTCATCAGATTCATATTCCAGCTGTACGATACACCAGATACCGCCACAGAGAAGACGATCATACTTTTCTGGATAATCTTCACTGATGGGAATACCAGTCAGACCAAGATTTGAAAAAGAAGCTTCATATTCATCATATCTAAGATTTAAATCCACGGTTACCATATCGATGATGGTATGGCTTCCGTGCTGTCTGAGTTTTGACAGGACTTTCTGCGCCTCATCGGGGCGGACATAGTTATCAGCTAGAATCTTCTTTACAGTCTCTATACCCTGTTCGATGATATCCTCATCATCAGAACTGCAATACTGTCCCAGCAGGAATTCAAGAACATAGACCGGAACATTAGCGCCTTCTTTTATTTTTTTAGTAAGATCCTTGCGGACAATCTTTCCATCAAAATTCTTGCGAAGCTTCTCTTTTATAATCTCACGGGAACTCTGTGTCTCCTTAAGATCCTCGTCCATCTATCAGTACCTCATTCTCCAAAAAATCCAAAATCATCAGTCGCGAACGCTATATCTATCTGGAATTCAATCCTCTCAGGAAGATCCGTGCTGCCTTCCTGTTCTATGATCAGATAGTATATCTCCTTGCTGTCATACGACTGTGACTTCAGGTTAAACGTGCAGCGGAAAGTCCTCTCC
>JAQYGS010000042.1 GCA_028722515.1 Clostridia bacterium
CATTCAGGAGCAGATTATGATACATCCTGGCACTGCATAAATGAGGGAGCCGTGTCTGCCACTCATACATTTAATGCAATGAAGCTTTTGCACCAGCATTATCCGGCAATTATGGGAGCAGTTCTGGAATCAGATATTTACTGTGAGGCAATATGTGACGGCCGTCATCTCCATCCTGGAACAGTCCGCTTCCTTCTTAAAATGAAAGGAATGGATAAGGTTATAGCCATTACAGATTCTATTATGGCTGCAGGACTTCCGGATGGAGAATATATGCTTGGAGTAAATGAAGTTGTGGTAAAAGATGGAGATGCTAAACTGAAATATGGAGGATCCAGAGCAGGCAGTACACTTACTACAGGGCAGGCTCTTAAAAATATTATATCCTTTACGGGTAAAAGCCTGGAGGAGGTTCTGCCACTTCTTACAGCCAATCCTGCCAGAATGCTTGGCGTATATGACAGAATCGGAAGTCTGGATCCAGGAAAAGATGCAGATATTGTAATTCTGGATAAAACATACTCTGTTGTAGATACATTTGTAAAAGGAAGAAAGATTCAGGCATAAAAAAACAAATAGGAGGAAAAGAAACATGCCATTAATACCATTAAGACCATTACTGGAAACTGTAGACAAATATCATTTTGCCCAGGGTGCATTTAATGTAAATGCAGTGGCTCAGGCAAAAGCAGCTATTGAAGTCCATGAAATGTTCCGTTCTGCTGCGATTCTTCAGGGAGCAGATCTTGCAAACGGTTTTATGGGTGGAAGAACAGATTTTATGAATGCTACTCTAGAAGATAAAAAAGTGGGGGCAAAGAACATTGCCAATGCAGTTAAGAAATTTGCTGCTCAGTCTCCCATTCCTGTTGTCCTTCACCTTGACCATGGCAAAAATTTTGATTCGTGTAAAGCTGCAATTGAAGGAGGCTATACCTCCGTTATGATTGATGGTTCCAGCCTTCCTTTTGACGAAAACGTTGAACTGACTCGTGAAGTAGTAAAATATGCTCATGAAAGAGGCGTTTCTGTTGAGGGCGAACTGGGTGTTCTTGCAGGTGTTGAGGATCATGTTTTCTCCAGCACATCCACATATACAAATCCCCTTAAAGCAGTTGAATTTTTTAAGAAAACAGGATGTGATGCTCTTGCTATATCTTACGGGACTATGCATGGGGCTTCCAAGGGAAAAAATGTGAAATTAAGAAAAGAAATTGCCATTGCTATAAAAGAATGTCTTATGCACGAAGGTATTTTCGGAGTACTTGTTTCCCATGGCTCATCTACAGTACCAAAATATATTGTTGATGAAATCAATGCACTGGGAGGAAACATTCAGAATGCATACGGAATTTCCATAGATGAATTAAAAGCTGCTATTCCTTGTGGAATTGGCAAGATTAATGTGGATACAGATATACGTCTGGCAGTTACAAGAAATATGAAAGAATTTTTCGTAAATCATCCGGAAAAGAGAGAAAGCCAGTCTATCGGAGGAGTTTACCGCCTTCTGGAAGAAAAGAAGGATCAGTTTGATCCTCGTGCATTCCTTACACCGATCATGGATACAGTAATGTATGGAAATATACCAGATGAGGATGTGGCAGCATTGGTTGAAGTGATTGAAAAGGGCGTAAAAGAAGCAATTGGTACTCTCATTGTTGAATTTGGTTCATATGGAAAAGCACCGCTTGTCGAAATGGCTTCCCTTGATGAAATGGCAGAGCGTTATCGTAAAGGACTTTGATTTTGGAGGATAGAATGGATCTTGATACATTGCTTTCAAAAGTTCAGACAGGAGAAGTGAATATAGAAGAGGCTAAGGAGTATCTGAAGGATCTGCCTTATGAGGACTTGGGTTTTGCTAAACTGGATCACCACAGGAAATTAAGAAATGGCTTTGGAGAGGTAGTCTACTGTGCAGGTAAAACAGTGGAGCATATGGTAAAAATTTTTCAGTGTTTTTATGAAAAGGAAAGCAATGTACTGGGAACCAGAGCAACACCACAGCAGGCGGAGGCCTTAATAAAGGTTCTTCCACAGGCTCAGTATGATCCAATGTCCAGGATTCTTCAGGTTATTCAGAAACCGGTAGAGAAAATCGGCTGTGTGGCTGTCTGTACAGGAGGTACTTCTGATATGAGTGTTGCGGAAGAAGCTGCACAGACAGCAGAATTTCTTGGGGCAAGAGTAAACAGGATTTATGATGTAGGAGTTGCGGGAATTCATCGCCTTTTATCCAGAACAGAAGATCTTCGTGAGGCAAATTGTGTTGTGGCA
>JAQYGS010000043.1 GCA_028722515.1 Clostridia bacterium
GTGACACTTGGGAATGAAGAAAGGAAAACTTCTATGAGTAGTTTTTTATCGTATTTGATCAGCGGTATCAGCCTGGGAAGTGTATATGCCATCATTGCCCTTGGTTATACAATGGTATACGGAATCGCCAAGATGCTGAACTTTGCTCATGGAGATGTTATTATGGTCGGTTCCTACGTGGTGTATGTTGTGGTAAGCGGTTTGGGTTTAAATCCGTTTCTGGCAATAGTACTGTCCATAATCATCTGCACAGTAATGGGTATTGTGATCGAAGGCGTTGCATACAGGCCTCTGCGTAATGCAGCATCTCCTCTTGCAGTTCTGATCACGGCTATCGGTGTCAGCTATCTGCTTCAGAATCTGGCTCTTCTGATCTGGGGAGCAGATACGAAATCTTTTACCAATGTAATTCCTGTACCTTCTCTGAAGCTTGCAGGAGGTTCTGTTGTGATCACGGGTGTGACCATGGTTACCATCATCAGTGGTATTGTGATCATGGCAGGATTGATGATATTTATTAGAAAAACAAAGACAGGCCAGGCAATGCTTGCTGTTTCCGAAGATAAGGGAGCTGCCCAGCTTATGGGTGTAAATGTGAACAGGACAATTTCCATAACATTTGCTATTGGTTCCGGTCTTGCTGCCATCGCAGGTGTGCTTCTGTGTTCCGCATATCCGTCCCTGACACCTTATACAGGTGCTATGCCCGGTATTAAGGCATTTGTTGCAGCAGTATTTGGCGGAATCGGATCCATTCCAGGTGCTTTTATCGGTGGTATCGTACTTGGCATCCTGGAGATTTTTGGAAAAGCATATATCTCTTCACAGATGGCAGATGCTATTGTATTTGGTGTTCTGATCGTAGTTCTGGTAGTAAAGCCTACAGGTATTCTGGGCAAGAACATTCAGGAGAAAGTGTAGGTGACAGACATGGAAAAGAAGAAAATAAGCAAAACAACAAAAAGCAATCTGATTACATATGGGATGGTTCTGGCTGCATATCTTATCGTGAAAGGACTGATTGCAGGAAACCTGCTCTCCAATCTTTTACAGGGTCTTCTGGTTCCGTTATGTGTATATGTAATTCTGGCACTTTCCCTGAACCTGACAGTAGGAATTCTTGGTGAACTCAGTCTTGGCCATGCAGGCTTTATGTGTATTGGAGCGTTTACCAGTGCTGCATTTACCAAAGTTACTATGGACAGCATTCCCAATGCGGGACTTCGCTTTTTCCTTGCTCTTCTGATAGGAGCGGTATGTGCTGCAATTTTTGGTTTCCTCATCGGTATACCGGTACTTCGGTTAAAGGGAGATTATCTTGCCATTGTTACGCTGGCATTTGGTGAAATTATTAAGAACATTATCAATGTACTTTATGTGGGCATTGACAGTAAGGGAGTCCATTTTTCCATGAAGGACCAGATGTCTCTTGGTCTGGAGCCGGATGGAAAAATGATCATAAACGGTGCCATGGGTATCACAGGAACCCCGAGACAGTCTACCTTTACCATTGGTGTTATTTTGATTATGATTACTCTGTTTGTTGTACTGAATCTTATTAATTCCCGTGACGGACGTGCTATTATGGCTATCCGTGACAACAGGATCGCAGCAGAATCTATTGGAATCAATATAACCAAATATAAACTGAAAGCATTCACGATTTCTGCTGCTCTGGCAGGACTGGGCGGAGTGCTTTATGCTCATAATCTTGCTACACTGACTGCTCTTCCCAAGAATTTTGGATATAATATGTCTATTATGTTCCTTGTATTTGTGGTACTTGGAGGAATTGGAAATATGCGCGGTTCCATTATCGCAGCCGTGATCCTGAACCTTCTTCCGGAACTGCTCCGTGGACTGAGCGATTACCGTATGCTGTTCTACGCTATCGTTTTGATCGTAATGATGCTTCTTAACTGGGCACCTAAGGCAATCGAGATCAGAGAGCGTATATTCAGCAGAGGAAAGAAAGAGAAGGAGGCATAAGTTATGGCAATGCTTGAAGTAAATCACTTAAGTATTTCGTTCGGTGGTCTTCACGCAGTGGATGATTTTCATGTCTCCATTGAAAAGGGAGAGCTTTACGGACTTATCGGACCTAACGGTGCAGGTAAAACAACAATTTTTAATCTTCTCACAGGGGTTTACAAGCCGGATGAGGGGATTATTATGCTGGATGGACAGGACATTACAGGAAAAAAGACCATAGATATCAATAAAGCAGGTATAGCAAGAACATTCCAGAATATCCGTCTTTTTCATCAGATGAGTGTACTGGATAACGTAAAGGCAGGACTTCATAATCATGAAAAATACAGCCTTTTTACAAGTATCATGCATACTCCGAAATATCATAGGGTAGAGAAGGAAATGAATGAAGAGGCTATGAAGCTTCTTAAGGTTTTTGAACTGGATGGGGAGGCAGATTATCTTGCTTCAAATCTTCCTTATGGAAAACAGAGAAAGCTGGAGATTGCCAGAGCCCTTGCCACGAATCCGAAGCTTTTGCTTCTGGATGAACCTGCTGCCGGTATGAATCCCAATGAAACAGAGGAACTGATGGATACCATCCGTTTTGTACGTGAAAAATTTGATATGACGATTCTTCTTATTGAGCATGATATGAAACTGGTTTCCGGTATCTGTGAAGAACTTACAGTCTTGAATTTCGGCCGTGTTCTTACACAGGGAAAAACTGCAGATGTACTTCATAATCCTGAAGTAATCAAAGCATATCTGGGTGAATAGGAGGAGAGACAAATGGCATTACTGGAAGTAAAAGACATAAAAGTCTATTATGGGATGATCCAGGCATTGAAGGGGATTTCTTTTTCAGTTAACGAGGGAGAAGTTATCGCCTTAATCGGTGCCAATGGTGCCGGAAAGACCACCACGCTGCACACGGTGACAGGACTTCTCCGTGCAAAATCAGGACAGATTATTTATGACGGACAGGACATAACCAAGGTTCCAGCTCATAAAATTGTTACTATGGGAATGGCTCATGTGCCTGAAGGCCGTCGAGTGTTTTCCAATATGACAGTACTTCAGAATCTGAAAATGGGTGCATTTACAAGATCGGATAAGAATGAGATCGAGGACAGTATTCAGAAGGTATATAAGCGTTTTCCGCGTCTTCAGGAACGTCAGAATCAGACAGCAGGTACCCTGAGTGGTGGTGAACAGCAGATGCTTGCTATGGGGCGTGCATTGATGAGTAAGCCAAAGATCATTCTTATGGATGAACCGTCCATGGGTCTTTCACCTATTTTTGTAAATGAGATTTTTGACATTATCAAGGAAGTAAGTGAAAGTGGCACAACTGTTCTTCTTGTGGAACAGAACGCAAAGAAAGCACTGACTATTGCGGACAGAGCTTATGTTCTTGAAACCGGAAGAATTACTCTGGAAGGGAAGGCATCCGATCTGTTAAATAATGAATCTGTACAGAAAGCTTATCTGGGTGAGTAAAGGAGGGTTTTTACGTGGAGAATTTTGTAATTACCATTGCAAGACAGTATGGAAGCGGCGGACGGACTATTGGACAGATGCTGGCAAAAAAACTGGGAGTTTCTTTTTATGACAAACAGATCATTCACATGGCTTCAGATGAAAGCGGCATTGATGTAAAACTGTTTGGACAGGTAGAGGGTGGTATGAGCGTAAAACCAAGTCTGTTTAGTAAAACAGGTCTTTATAAGGGAGATTTGATCCCACCTTCAGAGAAAGAGTTTATTTCTGATGAGAACCTGTTTAATTATCAGGCTAAGGTAGTTCATGATCTGGCAGAAAAGGAATCCTATGTCATTGTTGGCCGTTGTGTGAACTATGTTTTAAAGGACAGGCCCAATACCCTTCGTGTATTTATTCATGCACCCTGGGATTTCCGTATGGAACAGTCCAGAGGAAAAATCAGCGGTACAGATGATGAGATTGCCAGATTCCTTCAGAAAGATGATAAACGGAAACAGGACTATTACCGTAGATTTGCAGGTGGAGTATGGAGCGATGCTACCAATTATGACCTTTGTCTGAACAGTGGTAAGCTTGGTTTCGAGAAATGTGTGGAAGCTATTGAAGCACAGATGAAGATTATTGGGATTCATTAAAAGAGAAACTGATCAGCCGGGAATTTTCCCGGCTGATTTTTTTTAAGAATTATTTCTGATTTTTTCAAGATATTGTTTCAGAGTCTTTTCGTAACCTATATCCCCGGGCTCATAGAATTTTGAACCAAGGATTTCAGAAGGAAGATACTGTTGCTGTACATAGTGATTAGGATAATCGTGAGCGTATTTGTATCCGATACCGTGGCCAAGCTTCTCGTGCCCGCCATAATGAGCATCCTGAAGATGTGGAGGAACGGTAGTTCTTGTGTGTTTTACAGAATCCATTGCCGCATAAATGGCATTTACCGCAGAATTACTTTTGGGAGCACAGGCCATATAAGCTGCTGCCTGAGAGAGAATGATCTGTGATTCAGGCATGCCCACACGTTCCACCGCCTGAGCAGCGGCAACGGCCACACATAAGGCCTGAGGATCTGCATTTCCTATATCTTCCGAGGCCAGAATCATAATACGCCTTGCTATAAATTTCACATCTTCCCCTGCATAGAGCATTTTGGCAAGATAGTAAACCGCTGCATCCGGATCTGAACCCCGCATACTTTTTATAAACGCAGAAATGATATCATAATGGTTGTCCCCATCTTTATCATAGGAAACCACACGTTTCTGAATACACTGGGATGCAACGTCAAGAGTGATATGAATGATTCCGTCCTCGCTTCTTGGAGTGGTGAGAATACCAAGTTCAATGGCATTGAGGGCATTTCTTGCATCTCCTCCTGCCATGTCAGCAAGAAAATCAAGAGCATCTTCATCGATCTGAGCCTTATAAGTACCCATTCCTTTTTGTTTATCGTTTACTGCACGAAGGATCAGTTCCTTAATTTCCGGAATTTCCAGAGCTTTCAGTTCAAAAATAATGGAACGTGATAAAAGAGCGGCATTTACTTCAAAATATGGATTTTCCGTAGTAGCGCCAATCAGTATAATAGTTCCGTCTTCCACGAAAGGAAGCAGATAATCCTGCTGGCTTTTGTTGAAACGATGTATCTCGTCAATAAACAGGATCGTTTTCTTTCCGTACATTCCAAGATTATCCTGAGCTTGTTTTACAACATTTTCCATATCCTTTTTACCGGAAACGGTGGCATTGATCTGAGTAAAACAGGCACTGGTAGTATTGGCGATCACTTTGGCAAGAGTTGTTTTTCCTGTACCGGGAGGACCGTAGAAAATTACAGAGGTCAGCTTGTCCGCCTTTATGGCTCTGTAAAGTAACGTATCTTTTCCAATAATATGCTGCTGCCCCACTACTTCATCAAGAGTAGTGGGACGGAGACGGGAAGCCAGAGGAGATTCTCTGTCTAATGTTTTTGTTTTGGCATATTCAAATAAATCCATAGTATTATAAAAGTTCCTCCATGATTTTGCCGTAGATTTCTTCACTGTGAGAAGACCATTTTCTGCACATAGATTGTGCTGCATCAAGACTGGGAGCTGCAATATTCAATTCCAGGATTGAATTACCTTTTTCAATCAGCTGACATTTCACACAGTAGGAACCTTCCCGGGTAAGATAGTAATCTGCAGGTGTAAGTATATTATCTGAAGCTTCAAAACCCGAAGCTTTCATATATACCAGAATTTCTTTTCTGATTTCAGGTGAAATATCCTGCTGGAAAAAGGACAGAGTATTTTTACCATCCTGTGTTATCCGGTAATAAGAAGTGTTTCCCCGGGTTTCCATGTGCACCAGATCCGATTCTACCAGTTCAGAGATTGCCTGCTGGAGATGAAAATAGTTGGTGTATCCACGGTCCAGTATAAATTCTGAAATCTGAGAATTGGTCAGAGTATTCTCCGTATGGTCCAGCATATAAAGTATGATCAGCTTATACATGGTGAAAGGTGTTGCCAAGAAAAATTCCTCCCTTCATAACAAATCAGGAGTAAAGCCTGCCCTGAAACCGTTGCTCCTGTTTCATACGGTGATGAAGAAGATTAAGTACCTCCCGTTTACGGCTTGCCCACAGAGGTGCAATAAGTAAATCCTTCGGACCATCACCTGTCAGACGGTGAATTACCAGATCTGGCCTTAAATGCTCCAGACAGTCCATAAGGAGTTCTATATATTCATCACGTTCGTAAGTACGAAAGACTCCATTCTTGTAATCAGCAGCCAGATCTGTACCTTTCAGAACGTGGAGAAGCTGAAGCTTGATTCCCTGAATATCCTGTCTGTTTAAATATTTCATTGTTTCCAGGATATCATTCTGTGATTCCCCGGGAAGTCCAAGAATAGTGTGAACTATCACTTCAATATTCTCTTTACGAAGACGGGAAACAGCATCTTCAAAACAGGAAAGGGGATATCCACGGCGTATATAGCGGGCAGTTTTTTCGTGAATAGTCTGAAGTCCCAGCTCTACCCAGACTGGTTTTTGCAGATTCAGTTCTGAAAGTAGTTTTACGATATCTTCTTCCAGACAGTCTGGTCTTGTCCCTATGGAAAGAGCTGCAATCTGAGGGTGACGGATAGCTTCTGTAAAAATTTTCCGCAGATATTCCACAGGCGCATAGGTATTTGTATATGCCTGAAAATAGGCAATATATCTGCGAATAGGCCTTTTTTTTGAAAGAAGAGCAATCTGACTGTCAATCTGTCCGGTAATGGATAAAGCAGGATCTGCGGCAAAATCACCGCTTCCCCCTGCACTGCAGAAAATGCAGCCGCCTGTTCCAATTGTACCATCCCGGTTGGGACAGGACATACCACCGTTTAATGTAACTTTATATACCTTTTCACCAAACCGTTCTTTTAACATATAATCCAGAGAATAGTATGGCTTGTCTCCCCACTTCTTCATAAGACAGCAGGAGTGTCTGATGAAGATTCCTGATCTGTATTCTCGTCAGGTTCATTTTTAATATAGTTATCAAATATTTTTACAAGAAAATGTCCATTGACAAAAGCAATCAGCGAAAAGCCCATAAATATGAATATAAAGAGAAGAATGGACTGTATGGCTGCATTTGGAACGACCAGGATTGCAAATGGCACTGCACTGATAAGAACCATAAGGACAGTGTAGGGCAGATGCAGGATTGACATTAAAAGAGCGTTCAGAAAAGTCTGACGTATGGTATTGTAGAATTTGGCCAGTGAAGGATAAAGATATGTGAATACCATAACATACACTATGATAAATACTATAAATATTACAAAAAGTATATGTCCCATAGTGTTCTTCATCTGGTTTACGATGTTAAGATCCAGGTAAAGCAGTCCACCCAGAAGAAGCATGATAATATTAATAATGGTGGCCTGCTTGAAATTCTGTTTAAAAGATTTAAAGAAACTCCTGACTATATAGGACTCTTCATTGCGGACCATCTTCAGAGTCACATAGTGAAGTGCAGTCAGGGATGCTCCTATGGTTACTACAGGAATACAGCAGATAACGAAAATAATGTTCAGGAGACACAGATCTGCCAATCTTCCCATAAAGTTAAAAAATTTGTTATCCATGTTAAAAAATTTATCCATTTTTCAGACTCCTTTTATCCTGATGAATGTGACAGCATTTCATTTTATGACTGTCTTTTAAAAATAAGGTATGTTATTTAGTATAACGAATTAAGACTAAAAAAGCAAATTTTTTTACAGAACCAGAAGCTGGTCTACTGTGACAAAATCATAGCCTTTTTCTGTAAGCAGATCGATAATTTTCAGTGCAGCCTCAACAGAGGTTTCATATTCGTCATGCATAAGAATTATTGAACCGTCGTGCACATGATTGCGGACGATATTAAGAATACTGTTTACATTTTTGCTTTTCCAGTCAAGTGTATCCACGTCCCAGAAAACAGGAAACATAGTGACAGACAATTCCATATTATTTCTCCAGGCGCC
>JAQYGS010000044.1 GCA_028722515.1 Clostridia bacterium
TAGCCAGGCCTACAAGAGACAGTACTTTATTGTTTTTCAATTTCTTCCATCTCCTTTTCAAGACGGCGGTATACATCATCCGGAACCGTAGTCTTTAATGAACGCTCCAGGCTGTGATTTTTCATTGCTTTTTCCAGACAGTCTCTGGAAAAACAAAGATATGCTCCCCGTCCGTTCTGCTTCCCGGTGGTATCCAGCACGATCTGGTCATCCGTAGTCTTAAGGACTCTGATCATTTCCTTCTTGCTTTTCATCTCCCTGCAGCCGGTACACTGGCGCATGGGAATCTTATTCCTGGTCGTCTTGCTCTTCGTCGTCTTCATCATCTTCCTCATAATCATAAAAATCGCCGGATTCCTTAGCCTGTGTCTCGCTCTTGATATCGATCTTAAATCCGGTCAGTCTGGCAGCAAGGCGGGCATTCTGTCCTTCCTTGCCGATTGCCAGGGAAAGCTGATAATCAGGTACGACAACCAGAGCCGTCTTTTCATCCGGATCAGCCATAACAGCAATCACCTTGGCAGGACTTAAAGCATTCTCTATAAGGATTGCAGGGTTCTCATCCCAATTGATAATGTCGATCTTTTCTCCGCGAAGCTCTTCCACAACTGCATTGACACGGGCTCCATTCATACCCACACAGGCACCTACAGGATCTACATCCGGGTCGTTGCTCCATACTGCAATCTTGGTACGTGATCCTGCCTCACGGGCAATACTCTTGATTTCTACTGTACCATCCTTTACCTCGGCTACTTCAGATTCAAACAGACGCTTCACGAGACCCGGGTGAGTTCTGGATACCAGGATACGGGGACCCTTGGGGGTATCCTTTACTTCCAGGATATAAACCTTGATCCTTTCTGTGGGCTGGAAGGTTTCTCCTTTCACCTGCTCATTTTCATTGAGGATAGCATCTGCCTTTCCAAGGTTGATGCTGACGTTTTTGCCCATCACACGCTGTACGATACCGGTGACCACTTCTTTCTCTTTTCCGTAATATTCATCAAAAAGAACCTTGCGCTCTTCCTCACGGATCTTCTGAAGAATCACATTCTTGGCATTCTGTGTTGCGATTCTTCCGAAATTCTTAGACTGGATAGGCACCTGGACCACACCGCCGATCTCTGCCCTGGAAGTTATCTTCCTTGCATCCTCCAGAGAAATCTCCAGCGCAGGATCCTCTACATACTCCACTACAGTCCTGTCAGCATATACTGCGAAATCGCATGTTTCAGGATCAATGGTCACATGTACGTTGTCGGCCTTGCCAAAATGATTCTTGCACGCCTGGAGCAGAGACTGTTCTATTGCCTCAAGCAGGGTATCCTTGCTGATATTTTTTTCCTTTTCCAGGATATCCAGTGCTTCCTTTAACTCTTTGTTCATTTTTTTCTTATCCTCCTGAATCTGTCGTTAAAACTCAATGGCAGGACGGATCAGAGCAATATCTTTCCTGTCAAAAACGTGCTCTGTCTCATCCTCTTTTATTGTCACACTGTTACTATCATATGCGGTTAAAATGCCGCTGAACTCTTTTTGTCCGTTGACAGGCCGGTAGGTACGGACCTCTACCGGTTTTCCCATATTTCTCTGAAAATCTTTTTCTTTCTTTAAAGGTCTGTCAAGTCCCGGAGAACTGATTTCCATAATATAACTGTCCTCAATGAAATCTTTCTCATCCAGTTTATCACTGAATTCACGGCTGACTGCCTCACAGTCATCAATGGTAATTCCTCCCGGTTTGTCAATATATCCTCTCAGATACCAGTCTCCTGCTTCTTTCACATATTCTATATCAACAAGTTCAAAGCCACGAGCTTCCACGATAGGCGTCAGAAGTTCTTCCGCCTGCTTTTCATATTCTTCACGTCTGCTCATTTTCCCACCTGCCTTTCCTTTCAACAAATAGGAGTGGGCTCTCGCCCACTCCTACATCAACAAGTTCTAATTGAGTAATATTGTATCACCAATATATGATGATTGCAAGTGTTTTCCCTGAAAAAACCGGAAAATTCATCAGATCCGGGGCTTTGTACCCCTGGTATCCCGTCTGGCAAGCTTTACCTTATTCAAAGCATAAGGTTTGTCATGATAAGTAATGGTATATTCCTCATGTCCTCCCAGAAGATATGCATGTTCCAGCTTGTCTTCTCCGGCAAGTTTCATACCTCTTACACCTACAGATGTTTTCTTCATACTGGATATTTCCTGTTTCAAAAAGCGAAGGAAATATCCCTCACTGCTCTGAAGGACCACCTGCTCCATCTCATCTGCGGTGCCAATAAAGACAAGAGAGTCTCCTTTTGGCAGTTTGGTAGAAGCAATCGTTCTTTTTGACACATCAAACTCTTCTCCTGATACCAGCTTGCACATAGAAGAAGCCGTCACAAATAAAAGAGTAGATTTTTTCACCGATTCCATAGGAGCCACATAGATCATACGCTCCATGGCACTGTTGTAATTACTCAGGTTATCTGCAGGTATCCCTTTATCTCTGAAGCGCACCAGTGGAATATCTGAAACCTTTATGGTATGCATTTTGCCGTTATCCGTAAAAATACAGATCTTATCTGTATTCATGCAGTTAAATACATATTTATTTTCCCCGTTTGCAGCTTCTTTATTCCTTTCATAGGCTGCTTTATCAATAATTTTCATATATCCGAAGCGGTCCATCAGGAAAGCTACTTCTGTCTCCTCCATTTTTTTCTCTTCATATTCCACTTCATCGGCATTCTCGATCACTGTACGCCTTTTTGTCCCATATTCTTTCTTAATCTGATCCAGATCGTGGATTATGACCTGAGCCATGGAGTCATAATTATTCAGAATATCCTGATAAAGTTCTATATTTTTTACGGTCTGGGCATATTCCGCCTGCAAAGCATCTATCTCAAGACCAATGAGTTTGTAAAGTCGCATTTCCAGAATAGCCACAGCCTGTTTTTCTGTAAAATGAAGACCTGACGCAGCTTTCTCACTGGCAGCAGATCTGAATCTGATTCCCCGGGTAACTCCCTCAACCAGGCACTTCTTTACCTGTTCTCTGTTCTTACTTCCACGAAGAATTTCAATAATCAGATCAATTACATCACAAGCTCGTATCAGACCCTCCTGGATTTCCCGTTTTTCCTGTTCCTTTTCAAGAAGAGTTGTGTACTTCCTGGTTGTAATGTCAAAAAGAAAATCCACATGGTTTTCTATGATCTGCTTCAGGCTTAAAGTTTCAGGCCTTCCCTGCACCACTGCCAGCATATTCACGCCAAAGGTATCCTCAAGCTTTGTCTTTTTATACAGCATATTGGTAAGGTTTTCCACATCTGCATCCTTCTTAAGCTCCAGGACTATGCGGATTCCCTCTTTGGAAGACTGATTGGAAATATCCACGATATCCGTGGTCTTTTTTGTCTCCACCAGAGAGGCCACATCATTTAAGAATTTACCGATATTGGCGCCCAGCATGGTGTACGGGATTTCCGTAATAACAAGCTGCTGGCGTCCTCCTTTTAATTTTTCCACCTCGACTCTG
>JAQYGS010000045.1 GCA_028722515.1 Clostridia bacterium
CAAGCTCCTGGTAAATTTTCTGCCCAACACCGTGAGATCGTATGACCAGGATTCCATTTCTGGCAGTATCAATTTCTTCTTCTCTTAAAACCTGTACACCTTTGGATGCAAGGTCTGAAACAACTTCTTCATTATGAATAACAGGGCCAAGTGTATAAATCGGACGGTTTTCTGTCCTGATCAGCTCATATACTTTATCCACTGCCCTTTTTACACCGAAGCAAAATCCGGCGGTTTCTGCCACTTTTACTTTCATTTTCAGGCCTTCACCTTCTGGTTGTAAATCTCAAGGATTCTGTCTGTTACTTCCTCAATATCCATATCTGATGAATCTACAAGTACAGCATCTTCTGCCTGACACAGAGGGGAAATTTCCCGGTTCATATCCCTGAAATCACGATCTATGATATCCTGACGGATTTTCTCATAATCACAAGTCTGGCCTTTTTCCTCCAGTTCACGAAATCTCCGTTTGGCCCGGGTATCCGCGCTGGCTGTAAGATAAATCTTTACTTCAGCATCCGGAAGAATAGTAGTTCCGATATCTCTTCCATCCATAACAACATCATTGGATGCAGCAATATTTCTCTGAAGCTTCAGCAGATGCTCCCTTACCCTGGGATTCGCCGAACTGACGGAAGCCATATTTCCCACTACCTCTGTACGGATCAGAGAATTTACATTTTCTCCGTTTAAAATGACAATCTGCTCTTTGTCTTTATATTCAATGTTAATGTCAGCACCGGTGCAGACAGAAGAAATCTCTTCCTGTGAATCACCCTTTACACCTTTTTTCAGCAGATACAATGCCATTGCTCTGTACATAGCTCCTGTATCTACATAAATGAAAGATAATTTTGCTGCCACTTTTCGTGCAACAGTACTTTTTCCTGCTCCTGCAGGTCCGTCAATGGCAATATTACATCCCATTTTCAAGTTCCTCCAATTTCTTTTTATGATAAAATACCAAAAACATCAGTCATTTTCCTGCTTACCCGCAGCCAATCCGGCAAGATATGCAGTGGACCATGCGATCTGAAGATTGTATCCTCCCGTTACTGCATCAACATCAAGCACCTCACCGGCAAAATACAGGCCCTTCACTTTCTTTGATTCCATTGTCCCGGGATTGACTTCTTTTACTGAAATGCCGCCTTTGGTAATAATAGCTTCTTTAAACTCTCCCATCCCGGTAATCGTAAAGGGAAATTCCTTCACAAGATTTATATAGTTCCTGCGCTCTTCCTTCGTAATATCATGAATCTTTTTCTCCGGATGAATTCCACCAAGATCGAGCATAACAGGAGTAAGAGAGGAAGGAAAAAGAACCCCTATCACATTCTTAAACTGCCTGTTTGGAGCGGTTTCAAACTCTCTGAGGATTCTGGCATCAAGCTGTTCCACAGATAAGGCCGGTTTCAGATCCAGAAAAGCCTGTAATTCTCCCTTTTCCATATATTTTCCAATATGAGCGCTGGCTGAAAGAATCATCGGACCCGTAACTCCAAAATGAGTAAACATCATCTCGCCAAAGTCACGATAAATTATTTTATTACCGGATTTGATTGTCAGACCTGTATTTTTAAGAGACAGGCCCTGAAGTCTGGGAATATAGTCCTCTTTTGTTGTAAGTGGAACAAGAGATGGACAGATATCCGTTACATTTATTCCCATTTTCTCTGCAAATCTATAACCGTCACCTGTGGAACCTGTACTCTGATAGGAAAAACCACCGGTAGCAACGATCACTGAATCTGCCTCCATAACTGTTCCATCATCCAGAACAACTCCTGTAACTTTCCCACAATCCTTCACAATTTCTTTCACCCTGGTATGAAGATGAACTTTAACTTCAGCTTTCTTCAGTTCCTTTTCAAGAGCACGTATGATATCCGATGAATGATCTGATTCAGGAAATACTCTGTTGCCTCTTTCCACTTTAAGTCTGACTCCCGCATTTTCAAAGAAATCCATCACACTCCCAGGCCCAAAGGAATAAAAGGCACTGTAAAGGAACTTGGGGTTTGACATAACTGCCTGAAATAGTTCCTCTGTTTCACAGGCATTGGTTAGGTTGCATCTTCCCTTTCCTGTTATAAAAAGTTTCTTGCCAAGTTTTTCATTTTTTTCCAGTATATGCACTTCATTATGACTGCGGCCTGCAAAAACACCAGCCATCATTCCTGCAGCACCACCGCCGATGATCAAAATTCTGCTCATAGAATCTGCTATCCTGCCTTTTTGTTTGTGT
>JAQYGS010000046.1 GCA_028722515.1 Clostridia bacterium
ATGATGCCAGGGTCAAAAGGTCATAAACCACGTTGTGCTTGCACAAAAGTGGTTTTATGACTTGTTGGCCCGCCCCAAATGAGGATAAAAGTGGGACGTATGTCCCACGATATCCGAATTCGGGGCAGGATTGTGGGAGTGCGAAGCACGGAACAATCCGTATGGCATCTTTTGACCCCAACATCTTTCTATTTCAGTATATCATATTTTATCGTTGATGACGGGCATATTTTGGAAGAAGAAGAGGAGAAACATCATCTGATTCTGCTCCCGCTGCCTTTAATTCTTCTGCATATCTGTAAATATGGTCAAGATTTAAGCTTCCAAGCTTTATTTCTTTTGCTCTTGAAGCTGCTGCCTTTCCTGCATTACGTCCGAATACGATAATATCAAGAAGAGAATTGCCCATCAGGCGGTTTCTTCCATGTATTCCTCCTACTGCTTCTCCTGCCACAAGAAGGTTACTGATCGATTTTGTAAAGCCATCCCCTCCTATTTCCAGACCACCGTTCTGGTAATGCAGGGTGGGATACACAAGAATGGGAAGCTTACGCATATCAATATCATAATTCATATACATACGCAGCATGGCAGGAATACGTTTCTCGATAGTACCTTCTCCTCCGATTCGTTCGATCATAGGAGTATCCAGCCACACACCGGTTCCAATGGGTGTTGTTACCCCTTTATGTCTGTCCGTACATTCCCTTATGATACCTGCTGCCGCAACGTCTCGTGTTTCCAGAGGATGCATAAATGCTTCTCCGTCAACATTTACCAGCATTGCTCCAAGAGAACGTACCTTTTCAGTTACAAGTGCCCCATAGATCTGTGCAGGATAAGCTACTCCTGTAGGATGATACTGTATGGTATCCTGATACAAAAGAGGTGCTCCAGCACGGTATCCCATGATCAGCCCGTCAGCAGTGGCTCCATAATGATTGGATGTGGGAAAATTCTGATAGTGAAGACGTCCTGCACCGCCTGTTGCAATGATCACTGTTTTCGCTCTGGCTACAAGATAATCTCCTGTTTCCATGTTCAGGAGAACAGCTCCTGCTGCCTGTCCCTTGTCATCCTTGATCAGTTCCACTGCCGAAGTAAATTCAACCACCGGTATCCTGCGATTTTGTACTTCATCCCGAAGGGTCCGCATGATCTCCGCCCCTGTATAATCCTTGCAGGCATGCATCCTTTTTCTTGATGTGCCGCCTCCATGTGTGGTGACCATAGTCCCTTCCCTGTCTTTATCAAATTCCACGCCCAGACTGTTCAGCCACTTAATGGAATCAGGTGCTTCCATAACAAGCCTTTTCAGAAGCTCTGGTCTTGCAGCAAAATGTCCTCCTCCAAATGCATCGATATAATGTTGTACTGGAGAATCATTTTCCTTATCTGCCGCCTGAATTCCCCCTTCTGCCATCATGGTATTGGCATCACCTATACGAAGCTTGGTAACGATCATTACGTTGGCTCCTGCCTCATTTGCTTCAATGGCAGCAGATGCTCCCGCACCACCGCCGCCAATAATAAGAACATCCACATCATAGTCGATTTTATTCAGATCAATATGCTCATTGAGCAGGCGGCTGTTGGAATGAAGAAGATGACCAAGCTCCGACGGGACTTTCTGACCTTTATTTGGGCCAATTTTAATAGTTGTGAAACCATCCTCTTTGTAATCCGGATGATAGGCCTTTAGAAGGGCATCTTTTTCATCAGCTGTCATTCTTTCTGGTTCCAATCCCATACGTTCTTCACGGGTAGCCTCTACTTTTTCCACTGACTTTAGCATTTCAGGTGTAAACATGCTTTTGCCTCCTATCTCTCAATTTCTCTGTTGTTATAAAGCTCTTCCATTTCAGTGATGGGTTTTTGCATGATCTGTTCAATCAGATCATCATATTTACCCTCATGGATTTCTTCCACACGTTTATTCAGATGTTTACTTTCAGGTGCAAGATATTTACCTGTAAGACGTCTTGCAAGAAGGCCTACCATAGGATGGGAAATGCCTGCCGGACACCTTACAGAGCAGCAGCCACATCCTACACAGTCAAAAGAAGCCTCTGCACATTTTTCAAAATCTCCTCTTTGTGCATAAGCAATATACTGCATCACATCCAGTCCCTGGGTACAGGCCTTTGTGCAGGCATTACAGCCGATACAGCTGTAGATCTCAGGATAGAGTTCCATCATTACCTGCTGGTCTGGCTTCAGCTCTTCAATATCATACAGTCTTTTATCTGTTGGGAAAAAAGGAATACTTGCCACATACATTCCTTCCTGAACCTGTGTCTGGCAGGCAAGACAAGTTTTCAGTTCATTTTTTCCTTTAATCCTGTAAATCGTGGCACATGCTCCGCAGAATCCATGTCTGCAGCCACATCCTCTTTTCAGTGTATAGCCTGCATACTCCATGGCCGTCATAATTGTAAGATCAGCAGGAACTGTATATTTCTTTCCGAAGAAAAATACGTTTACCATATTATTTTCCATTTGAGATTACCTGTCCTTTCATTAATATTCATCTGGTAATTCATCAATTTCGTCACAACGAAATACCGGACCATCCTTACATACATATTTAGAGCCAATATTGCAGCGGCCACATTTACCGATACCACATTTCATACGAAGTTCCAGTGTTGTGTAGACCTGATCTCTGGAAAAGCCCATTTCCTCCAGTCCGGCAAGAACAAATTTGATCATAATGGGCGGTCCGCATACAAGTACTGTTTTATCAGTATCAAACCCTAGCTCTTTCAGATAGGAGGGGACAAATCCCACATGGCCATTCCATCCCTCCTGTTCTCTGTCAATGGTAAGGTATACATTCACATCTTTACAATTCATCCATACATCCTGTATTTCCCTTAACCGGACAAGATCATCTGCAGACCGGGAACCATACAGAATATCCACAGTGCCATAATCATCCCGGTTGTCAAGAACGTAATTGATCACGGAACGAAGGGGAGCCAGTCCGATCCCTCCTGCAACGAACAGAAGATTTCTTCCTTTCAGCTTGTCTTCCACGGGGAAATGATTTCCATAAGGGCCACGGACTGTGATCTCATCACCAACCTGAAGGCTGTGAAGATAATCTGTAAGCTGTCCGCATTTCTTGATGCTGAATTCCTGGTATTCTTTATTTGTAGGAGAGGAAGTGATGGAAAACATACCTTCACTTATTCCGGGAGCGCACAGCATGGCACACTGTCCCGGCATATGTTCAAATAGCTTTCCCCCGCCAGGAGCAGTTACACAAAATGTTTTTACATCCGGTGTTTCCTCATAAATATCAGTAATAATCCCAACTTTTGGTATAAGAGTATCTGTACATTTACTCATTTTGTTCACCTCCCTGTTTTTCAAATGCTTTGATCACTTTTACAATATTTAAGGAAGAAGGACATTTTTCTACACAGCGTCCACAACCCACACAGGAAAACATTCCATCATTGTTTAAAGGAAAATAAACCAGTTTGTGCATAAATCTCTGGCGGAAACGCTGCATCTGACTGGTACGGTTGTTGCCGTGAGCCATCATGGTAAAGTCTGAATACATACAGGAATCCCAGCAGCGATATCGCTGTATTCCATGACCTGTATCGTAATCTTTAATGTCATAGCACTGACATGTAGGGCATACAAAGGTACATGTTCCGCAGGCTAGACAAGGTTTATAAAGTTCTTCCCACAAAGGAGAATTGAAACGATTCATATAATCCTTCTTTCCCCATCCATCCAGGGAAAGATTTGAGTAAGGGAGCCTTTCCACTATTTTGTGTATGGCATCTTTTTCTTCTTCCACAGGTTTCTCATCGGCTTCCTCCAGAAATTCACGGATTTCATCTGTTAGTTTTTCACCTTTTTCCGTCAACGGTTTCCAGTACAGATTTTTCCCGTTCATCCAGATTGCCGCATCTGCCAAAGGGTCTGCGCAGTCAATTCCAAACACTTTGCAGAAACAGCTTTCTTCAGGCTCGTGACATGCCATGGCCACAATAGTTCCATGCTCTCTTCTAGCGGCATAAAAAGTATCTTCAGGTTCACTCAGAAAAACCTTATCCAGAACATTTATTCCCTGTACATCACATGCTTTCATTCCAAACACCACGAACTTTTGCTCCTGTAAGGCTTCCGGTTCAATAGTGATATGACCATCGTCTCTTTTACATGTATAAAGATTTTCACTCTGAGGAAAGAAAATATCTTTGGGTGATTTTACTGTTTTCAGAGTCTGAAGACATACCTCTGCATCTTCACTCCACGGGCGGAAATCAACCTGTCCGCTTAATTTAACAGGTAAATACAGCTCCTGTTTCAGGGCTATCTTCCGGAATAATGCCGGCATATTATCTAAAGCTATCTTATACATACATTATCCCCTTTCTGTCACATGGCCTGGTTCTATATCATCCATCTTATAGTCTGTGAGAGGTGAATTGGATTCCAGATCATCACCAGCCTGGTATTCCCCATAGAATTCATTAATATCTTTAATAAATTTCCTGTTAAATAAATGAAGTGGAATGCCCTGTGGGCATACTCTGCTGCATTCTCCACAATCTGTGCATCTTCCTGCAACGTGAAATGCCCGGATAATATGAAACATCTTTTCTTCGAATGAATCAGAATTAGCTTTCTGTGAACTGTCAAATTTATTACTGTCAAAGACACATTTTCGGCAGCTGCAGGCGGGACATACATTCCGGCATGCATTACAACGGATGCATTTACTAAGCTCACTCTGGAAAAATGCAAATTTATCCTCAGGACTCATCGCCTCTATTCTTCTCACTTCCTCAAAGCGGTCAGCATCTGTTGTATTTTGGGATTCTCCAAGCAGTTCATCATATATTTTATGTTCTTTTCCTTTACATACATGGCATCTTTCCAGCATGGCATCTTTATAGGAACAGGTTTTTTCACCATAGATAGTTTGTATCCTGAGATTTTCACAGCTGTCTTCTATCTCTGCACCGGAAATGCTCTCTATTCCCTTGATTCCCATCTGCCTGATTTTATTGATGTCAAGCTTTCCTCTGCATCCCACTCCCATAATATAGGCCTTATCCCTGTCAATCCGATGTTCTTTCAATAATTCATTGAAGCTGTATGTATCACAAGGCTTCAGACACACCAGAGTTTTTCCTTCCAGTCTGGATGCCTCGATCATATATTTACTTAAATTCGCTCCACAGAATCCGTCATATACAAAATTGTCCAGAGATTCTATTGTCTCAAAGAAAGCAGGCTCAGGATCGTATGGCAGATCTCCGGCTTTCCATCCAAGGACACGTGCTACTGTTTTATCTGCCAGCAGCTCTTTTGCACGATCTATCAGTTCCTGCATCTTAAGTCCTCCAATCTTACATTTTTTCCAAGGGAATATATTTTTTCCACAAAATCATTCATGGTCTGGGAAAATTTCACGCCTTCTGCTGCAGATACCCACTCTACACGGGTTCTTCCATGTTCTACACCAATGAAATCAAGCATTGAGAAAAGAAGGGCCATTCGTCTTCTTGCGTAGAAGTTTCCTGTACTGTAATGACAGTCTCCGGGATGACATCCGCAGATGATGACCCCATCTGCTCCTTTTTCAAAGGCCCGAAGGATAAACATAGGATTTACACGGCAAGAGCATGGCACACGGATGATCTTTACGTCAGCAGGATAAGTAAGACGGCTGCTTCCGGCCAGATCTGCTCCTGCATAACTGCACCAGTTACAGCAAAAAGCTACGATTTTTGGTTTAAATTCTTTGTTGTTCTCTATCGGCATATTGCATCTACCTCCGCAATAATCTGTCTGTTAGAAAATCCCTGCAGATCCATAGCACCAGACGGACAGGTTACCGTACATGCACCGCAGCCCTGGCAGAGAGCTGAATTCACCACAGCAATTCTTCTTGTTTCCTTCTTACCCATATCATTTATCTGTTTGTTTTCATATGAGATCGCACCGTAAGGACATACATTGGCACAGGCAGAACATCCATTGCACAGAAGTTCATCAGACTTTGCCGTACAGGGATTGGTCATCAGCTTATCCTTTGCAAGAAGTCCGATTACTTTTACTGCAGCGGCACCTGCCTGGGATACAGTTTCCGGAATATCCTTTGGTCCCTGGCACACTCCGGAAAGAAAAATACCGGCTGTGGGTGATTCTACAGGACGAAGCTTGGCATGAGCTTCTGTGAGGAAATTATTGGTATCAATGCTGGCGGTAAGCATGGTTGCGATCTTTCGCACATCGGGACTTGGCTCAATTGCAGCTGCCAGTACAACCATATCTGCTTTTTTCATGATCTGTTTGTTTTCCAGTAGATCCACTCCCTGTACAAGAAGAGAGCCATCAGGCTGAGGGATTACTTTGCCAACCTGTCCTTTAATATAATTTACCTTATACTGTTCTACTGCCCTTC
>JAQYGS010000047.1 GCA_028722515.1 Clostridia bacterium
GAAAGCAGACAGGTGGCATACCTTGCACCTACAACTATTCTGGCGCAGCAGATCTATAATACTTTTGTTCAGAGAATGAAAGACTTTCCGGTCCGTGTTGATCTTCTCTGCAGATTCCGCACACCTGCCCAGCAGAAAAAGACCATTCAGGATTTGAAAAAGGGACAGGTGGATGTGGTGATCGGAACCCACAGAATTCTGTCCAAAGATGTACAGTTTAAGAATCTGGGTCTTCTAATTGTGGACGAAGAACAGCGTTTCGGTGTTGCCCACAAGGAAAAAATCAAGCAGATAAAAAAAGATGTAGATGTTCTGACTCTGACTGCAACTCCTATTCCACGTACTCTTCATATGAGCCTTATAGGAATCAGAGATATGAGTGTTCTTGAGGAACCGCCCATGGATCGTATGCCTATTCAGACGTATGTGATGGAATATGATGAGGAAACCGTCCGTGAGGCTATTAACAGGGAGCTTCGCAGAGGAGGACAGGTTTATTATGTGTATAACAGGGTCACGGATATTGCGGATGTGGCTCTTCGTATTTCCAGGCTGGTACCGGACGCAAGAGTGGATTTTGCTCATGGCCAGATGAGTGAACGGGAACTGGAAAATGTTATGTATGGATTTGTAAATGGAGATATAGATGTTCTGGTTTCCACTACGATTATTGAGACCGGACTGGATATCCCCAATGTAAATACTATGATCATCCACGATTCGGACAGATATGGGCTTTCCCAGCTTTATCAGCTGAGAGGCAGGATCGGACGTTCTAACAGGACAGCGTATGCTTTCCTTATGTATAAAAAAAATATGATGCTCAAAGAAACTGCTGAAAAGCGTCTGGCGGCTATTCGTGAATATTCGGATCTTGGAAGTGGCTTCAAAATTGCTATGAGAGATCTGGAGATTCGTGGCGCAGGCAATCTGCTTGGAGCACAGCAGCACGGACATATGAACGCAGTGGGATATGATCTTTATTGTAAAATGCTCAGTGAAGCTGTAAAAGAAGCTAAAGGAATCCATACTATGGAAGATTTTGAGACCACCATTGACCTTAATATGGATGCCTTCATTCCTGATACTTATATCAGCAATGAATTTCAGAAACTTGACATTTATAAGAGAATTGCAGGGATTGAGACTCAGCAGGATTATGATGATATGCTGGAAGAACTGCTGGATCGATTCGGAGAGCCAGGCAAAGCGGTACTGAATCTTTTGTCCATTGCGAAACTGAAAGCAACTGCCCACAGGGGTTATGTAACAGAAATCAAGCAGACAGGCAAAACAGTTCGAATTACACTTTATAAAGATGCAAAACTTAATCCTGCAGGGATTCCTGTTCTTATGCAGAAGTATCGGAGAGGCCTTCAGTTTAAAAATGAACAGGAGCCGAAATTTATTTTTGAACCTGGGAAAGATATGATAACTTCACTGATGGAATTTTCTCAGGAACTGGTAAATCTTGTAGAGGAATGAAACGTGATAAATATGTGAATTGAGTCATATATTTTCTAATTTTCCTTGCTCTTGTGACAAAAAAAGATTATACTCTATTAATAGTACAGTTTTGGATATTCCGATCCGAGCTGATGAATCTTGGGAAACATATGGAGGAAGAAATGAAAGGAATAGTAAAGAGAACAGCTGTGACAGCACTGGCTGGAGTGATGGCGGCAGGAATGTTAACAGGCTGTGGAAGTAAGACATTAGATGGCTCTCAGACAGTGGCAACGGTAGATGGAACGGATATTCCTCTGGGTATTGTCAGCCTGTACGCACGTGAGCAGCAGATGCAGACAGCGGCTATGTATGCCAGCTATCTGGGCAGTGCAGCCGAGATCTGGGATCAGAAGGATGATGATACAGGAGAAACCTATGGACAGAAAGCAGTTTCTGAGACTCTGAAGTCTGTGGAGCTTATGTATGTATTAAAAGAAAAAGCTCCCGACTATAAGGTGGAAGTCACTGCGGATGATGAGAAAGCCATAGAAGAGGCAGCATCAGAGTTTATGGCAGCCAACAGTGAGGAAACCATTAAGGAACTTTCTGTTACAGAAGATCAGGTGAAGACACTTCTGGAACTTCAGACTATCCAGCAGAAGATCTATAATCCAATCAAGGCGGAGGCAAATGTGACAGTTACTGATGATGAAGCTAATCAGTCTGCTTTTACCTATGTCAGCGTATCTACAAGCGGTGATGATCTGACAGATGATGATAAAAAGAAGAAGAAAGAACAGGCTCAGCAAATACTGGATAAGGTTAAAGCTGATCCATCCGGAGATATGGATGAGATAGCAAAAGGGGTGGACGACAGCTATTCCGCACTGACCGGTACTTTTACCACTAAGAAAAGTGACGATGAAGATTCAGAATCTTCCGCATATCCGGAAGAGGTTCTGGATGTACTCAGAGGATTAAAAGAAGGTGAAGTGGGCTCAGACCTGATTGAGACAGATACGGGATATTATATTGTCCGTCTTGATAAGGAACTGGATGAAGATGCAACCAAGACCAAGAGAGACTCTATTAAGGAATCAAAGGAATATGATTACTACAAAGAGACAACAGATAAATGGCTGGATGATGCAGAAGTAAAAGAGT
The DNA here is from genome assembly GCA_028722515.1 of Clostridia bacterium. Lineage (GTDB taxonomy): Bacteria > Bacillota > Clostridia > Lachnospirales > Lachnospiraceae > Blautia_A. Next base: position 2,614 of record JAQYGS010000047.1, read on the forward strand.
ATAAGAAGGTTCTGAAGACATTAACGATAACAGATAAGCATACGTTTACTGCTCCAACACCAACTCCTGTACCGGAAACAACAGAAACTGAAACAACAGAGGTTGAGACAACAGAAGAAGAGAAGTAACAGATTTATAAAAAGAGGCTGCTCCAAGGGAACAGCCTCTTTTTAAAAGATAACAGTGTTTCGCCCGTGTGTTTTTCCATAATAAAGCTTATCGTCCGCCTGTTTGACAAGCTGTGTAAGATCAGAATGGTAATCATATTCTTCCACACCAAAGGTCATGGTAACATAATGGGTTTCATTCTGATATACGATAGGACATTTGGAAACAGCCAGGTTGATTTCGTTCATTAATGCGCTTGCTGCATCAAGATTCATATTCGGGAAAAAGAAGAAAAATTCTTCACCTCCCCATCTGCATACATGCCCAAGCCCAAGGGTTTTTTCTTTAAATAATGCAGAAAGATCCTTTAATACCTGATCTCCACAGTTATGTCCATATGTATCATTTACAGATTTAAAGAGATCAATATCACCCATTGCCACCGAAAAAATCTCAGATGGATTAGCGGCTATATGATTTTTTACAATTTCTTCCATGCGCCGGCGGTTATACAGAGTGGTAAGAGGATCCGTGCCTGCCTGCTGACGTAATTCCATATTGTATAGCATAAGATGCTTCTCCGCCTTCTGAAGATTGGCACTGAAAGTGATGCATATCATGGCCATGACTATAAATGACAGAGAAGTATTGACAGTCTGCAGAATCATCATCTGGGTTTCGGTAGGATTATAAACGGACTGATGAGTCTGCCAGTATAAAAACAATCCCATTCGAAGTAAAAACAGAAAAACAATGAAGGCTATTTTATTAAACAGACTGTCATATAAGGAAAATACCGAAATAATCACTAATGGCATAATAAAATTGATTCCGCCGCAGTCCCATCCAAAAAGATAGATAAAATAGGAAATCCATCCTATGCATATAACACAGAAGAACAAAAGATTCCACCGGATCTGAATGCGTTTGATGTGATAGTCGGCAAGGCATGTAACAATAAGCCATGGAAGAACCATGAGACATGTTTTTGACATTCTGAAAATTAACATGCAAATCATAAATACAAGAAAATAGACGATCATTACCCTGTAAGATCTTTGCATGGCAAGAGTATAATATACAGGGGTAGCATTCTCGTCATATTTCTGATTCTCTTTATTCATAAGACTGTCCCTCCTTATCAGAAAGATTATCTTTGGTATATACGCGGATTCCATTGATTTCTACGTCATCCTCCATAGGGATGACCAGACATTTCCGCCCATTTATGATTTGTGTTTCTATAAGTTCCGCCCGTTCAGGTTCCACATGGATAACCACATCCGGCGTTTTGATCTCAAACCGTCTTGTATTAGTGATGTTTGAAGCCACCAGGGAAGATTTCTCTCCTGCGGCGGTTTCGTAGTGTTCATCAAAGGACTGGAGCCTGTCCTCTTCAACACCGCAATCCTCAAAAAGACGCCGTACTTCATTCTTGGTCAGAATTACAGGATCAGGTTCGTCTTTCTGAGCTTCAATCAGATCATTAAGGCGTTCATGAATATTCAGGACTGTATCGTAGACGCAGGCATTTCCAAGTGTATCTTCTACAAGAGTGTTAAAGGAATCTCTCTGTCCTCCTGCAGAAAGAGGAACTGTACATCCCAGAAGTTCCTTTATAAAGTTGTCAGCGAGTTCGCTTGTATTTTTACTGTAATATAATACTCCATGAATATCTGTGCTTCTGTCATTAAACTGTGGAAAGAGAAAACCGGTATCAGGCAGCTCTACGATCCAGTCACGGATTCTGTCCTGGATACTGTTGGTAGCTGCATTATAGCAGAGCCCGGCTTTGGATAATTTTACCGGACAGATGCAGCAAAGTATGTATTCAAAAACTTCATCGGAGGCATCAAACATTTCTGTCCCATCAGAAGATTTGCCTGGAATATCATATGAAGCATGAATCAGGATTATGTAATAATTTTCCGGATAGTTATAGCATTCAATGACTCTGTCATAAAATTCTTCGATAAGTTCATCATCTGTCAGTCTGCTTTCTCTGAGCTTCATCAGAAAATACTGCGTACCCCCTTCAGATTCCTGCTCAAGAGGAAATTCCATATTCATCAGATTTTTGCCGATGGTTCCGGAGAGAGCTTTGCGGAATATTTCCATATATTTAAAAATTTCTTCTTCAGTAAGAGAAAGAAAAGCTTCTTTTAATTCGGTTTTTTTATTCTTATCCCCATCAACATAACAACCGCAGATACGTGTGATCGTGCAGTTTTCAGGAGTAAATTGTTTCTTTATTTCTGATATTTCTTTTTTGTTCATCTTAGTTATGTCCTTTATGAAATTCTGAATCCATTATAGCTTAATTCTCGAAAATGAGCAAGAAATACAGTGTAAAATATATAATAATATATAAATAAAACATAATAAATTCGTGAATTTTATTTTTTAGTGTGATATAATGTTTACGGTAAAATGGATTGGGAATTATGAGGTAAAATTATGAAAGCATATCAGTTAAAAATAACGGCCAGATATACGAATCCGTCCGTCTGGAGACGAATAATTGTTCCGGCGGATCTGAGCTTTGCACAATTAAGTGTTGTGCTTAAT
>JAQYGS010000048.1 GCA_028722515.1 Clostridia bacterium
CATTATAAAATTTGCATATTCTGTCCATACGTGCGCTCATGTTTGTAAAAAGCGCATCAACAAGAGTAATGGCGGCCATAGACTCTACAACTACAACAGCTCTTGGCACAATTACCGGATCATGGCGACCATGCACCTCAAGGGTAATGTTTTCACCATCTTTAGTGACAGTCTGCTGAGGCTGGCTGATGGAAGAAGTAGGTTTGACATGGGCTCTCAGTATAATTTCGCTTCCATCGCTGATACCACCCATAATGCCTCCTGCATGGTTGGATGTTTTTACGATCTTTCCATTTTTTGAAACAAACCCGTCATTGTCTGTGGAACCGTTTAGAACTGTAACGGCTGTGCCATCACCGATCTCCACTGCTTTTACAGCACCTATGGACATAAGTGCCTGGGCAAAAAGTGCATCCAGTTTTCCAAATACAGGGTCACCAAGACCTGCAGGAACTCCTGTGATACGACATTCCACTACACCTCCGGCACTGTCCAGGTTTTTCATACACTGCTCAACGTATTGGGATGCTTTTTCAGCTGCCTGTGCATCGGGCATATAAAATGGATTATTGTTGATCTCTTTTCTGTCAAAAGATGAAATCTGTACAGGTCCGATGGATTTAGTGTAGGTGCAGAAAGTGATGCCAAGCTCTTTCAGAATCCTGGAGGCAATAGCTCCGGCGGCCACCCGGCCGATGGTTTCTCTTCCTGAGGAACGGCCACCTCCCCTGTAGTCCCGGAAACCGTATTTCTGGTCAAAAGTGTAATCTGCATGGCCAGGACGGTAGGAATAAGCAATATTTCCATAATCTCTTGATCTCTGGTCAAGGTTTCTGACAATGATCGAAATGGGAGCTCCTGTAGTTTTGCCTTCAAAAACACCGGAAAGGATTTCTGCCTGATCTCCTTCCTTACGTGCAGTCGTGTAACGGCTCTGTCCCGGTCTGCGTCTGTCCATAAAAACCTGAATATCTTCCTCTGAAAGGGAAAGTCCAGCAGGACATCCATCGATTACAGCACCAACAGCTTTCCCATGAGACTCTCCCCAGGTAGTAACCGTAAATTTATTTCCAAATGATGACTGGCTCATAGTGTTAATTCCTTTCTATTTTCTGCTCAGGGACAAATTTTTGACCTGATACAGCATTATTATAACGAAGTGTAAAAGTTTTGTAAACCGGTAGTATTAGAATTGACAAAAATTAACGTTCAAATTATAATGAATATTATGTCTTCGGGCATTTTATAAAGTGAGGATGAAGGGAAGTGTGAATCGTGGTAAGGATATTTAAGACTATTGATGGTTCTATTCATGAAATACAGAAGCCGGAGGAGGGCTGTTGGATTGCGCTGACTAATCCTACAGCAACGGAGATTTTTGAAATATCCGAACAGTTTGGAATTGAAGTAGACGATTTGCGCGCACCTTTGGATGAAGAGGAACGGTCTCGTATTGAAGTGGAGGATAATTATACCCTGATCCTTGCAGATGTACCTACCATAGAAGAACGAAATGAGAAGGACTGGTATGTTACGATCCCTCTGGGAATCATAGTAACGGATAAGATCATATTTACTGTCTGTCTGGAAGATACTCAGGTTCTGACCAGATTTATGGAAGGGCGTGTAAGAAATTTCTACACTTATATGAAGACACGTTTTATTCTCCAGATCCTATACAGAAATGCCAGTATGTATCTGCGTTATCTGCGTATCATAGATAAGAAGAGTGAACAGATCGAGGAGAAGCTCCATCGTTCTACCAGGAACCAGGAGTTGATGGAACTTCTGGAGCTGGAGAAGTCGCTGGTTTATTTTACTACTTCGCTAAGGTCTAATGAAATGGTGCTTGAGAAGCTTCTTAAGGTAGATAGTATTAAGAAATATCCGGAAGATACGGAGCTTCTTGAGGATGTAATCATTGAGAACAAGCAGGCTATTGAGATGGCCAATATTTACAGTGGAATCTTAAGCAGTATGATGGGGACGTTTGCTTCGGTCATTTCCAATAATCTTAATATTGTTATGAAGGCTCTTGCTCTTATTACCATTGTAATGAGCATACCTACCATTGTGTTCAGTGCATATGGAATGAATCTGAATGCTGCGGGGATGCCCTTTTCCAAAACACCATGGGGATTCCTCATTGTGATCATTCTTTCCCTGATACTCAGCATCATAGCGGCAGTGATCCTGTCTAAGAAGAAATTTTTCTAAACTGTTTTTGTAAAGGAGAACTATGAAATTTATTGATAAGCTGGAACGCAAATTTGGAAAATATGGAATTAAGAATCTTACATTTTATATCATTATATCTTATGTGCTGGGATATGCATTGTTGAGGATCAACCCTGGAATTCTGAGTTATCTCAGCCTGAATGTTTCCCAGATTCTTCACGGACAGATCTGGAGGCTGATCACATGGGTAATTTATCCGCCCACAACTTCAGGGATCTTTCTGTTTGCTATAACAATTATGTTTTTTTATTATCCCATCAGTATGTCTCTGGAGCGGACATGGGGATCATTCCGGTTTACCCTGTATATCTTTTCCGGAATTATCTTTACCGTTATTTCCGCATTCCTGCTGTATTTTATAACAGGTGGAATGGTAGATAATTTATTTAACGGGAGTATATTTACCACATATTATATCAGCCTTTCCATTTTTCTTGCCTTTGCGGTAACTTATCCGGATATGCAGGTTTTACTCATGTTTGTGATTCCTGTCAGAATGAAATGGATGGCAATTGTCTACGCTGTGATGGTGGGACTGGACATTATCCGCTATTTCAGAGGCGGTTTCTGGTTTATGGCATTCCCAATTGTGGCATCTCTGCTTAACTTTATTTTGTTTTTCCTGGGAACCAGAGATATGAGCAGATATAATCCAAAGGAAGTACACAGAAGAAACGAATTTAAGCGTGCAGTTGCAGGAAGCCGTGTTAACTCTGCAGGGGGAGTATCCAAGCATAAATGTGCAGTCTGCGGACGTACGGAAAAAGATGATCCGAATCTGGAATTCCGTTTCTGTTCCAAATGTAACGGGAACTATGAATACTGTCAGGATCATTTATACACACATACACACGTGAAATAAGAGGAGACATTTATCATGAAAAAGGTACCATTTGTAACCCTGGATAAACTTCAGGAAATCACAGAGAAATATCCTACCCCCTTTCATCTTTATGATGAAAAGGGAATCCGTGAGAACGCTCAGGCAGTGAAGGAGGCATTTGCATGGAATAAAGGATTTAAAGAGTATTTCGCAGTTAAGGCTACTCCTAATCCTTTTCTCATCAATATACTTCAGGAGTATGGATGCGGATGTGACTGCTCTTCCATGACAGAGCTTATGCTTGCCAAGGCAATCGGATGTAAGCAGGGAGACATTATGTTTTCCTCCAATGATACACCGGATGAGGAATTCAAGTATGCCAATGAGATCGGCGGAATCATAAATCTGGATGATATTACTCATATTGAGAGCGTGGAACGGGCAGTAGGCTATATCCCTAAAGTGATCAGCTGCCGCTATAATCCAGGCGGAGTATTTCAGATGAGTAATGGCATTATGGA
>JAQYGS010000049.1 GCA_028722515.1 Clostridia bacterium
ATAAGGCAAGCGTTGAACATCCGATGATAAAACTACAGTTTAAGAAAGCTGTAGCAGAAGCGTTTAAACATGAGCTGATGGAAAGCATTTTACCATTATTAAATTAAGTTCCTTTCGTACAAAGATAGCAAAGTAAATATATAACAATAGGGCGATTCTGCGATACCTTGTAGCATTCCCCTATTGTTAGCTTGCATTTTGCGCCAGTCAGTGGCCACTGGTGCGTTTGCCAGTGGCCACTTGGCGCTACGAGTGGCCGGAAGTTAATCGACCACTTTGTGTTCGATCATAACGTTATAATGTTTTGTTACCCGCTTGAGCAGAGAGTTGGATGATACCTCATCTTCCATCAGCATGGATGGCCATGCCTTAGGCTCACGCTGCGAACAGATAATACAACTCCTTGACAACTCATTGCGCTTTTCCAGAACATCATACAGAGCCTTCACTTCATCATCTTCCGTGATTGGATGCAACAGAAAATCATCCAGAATAACAAGATCCATGTTGATGATAGACCGTAACTTTTTTTGGTACTGTTTATAGTCTGTTTTCCTAATCGTTGCCAGTTCTCCAGCCAGATCTTCGCAATGGTAATAGCCAACACGAAACTCCCGGCATGCTTCGGCACCAAGAGCTCTTGCTAAATATGTCTTTCCGCTATCTGATGCACCAAAGATACAAAGATTCATACCGTTTGTTATGAAATTCAGTGAGGAAAGCGTTCGAACGATATCTTGTGGCTGATACTTCCGCTCTTTTGAATCCACACACTGATCGAGACAATTATCGCTCCCTCTCAGCTTTGCTTTCTTCAGACGTGATGTGTAACGGTTTTCGATGGCTGCTGTGTATTCCTCATGTACAATGGCACTGATCAGTTCCAGACGCCCTGTGTCAACAAAAGCAGGTTGATGATAAAGTTCTTCGAGCTTTGTTGCCATATGGGGCAGTTTCAACTCTTCCAGTTCCTGGAGAATGGATTGCAGTTCTTTCTTTCCTGTGTTCATTACCGCACCTCCCCGGACTGATCTGCAAGAGTGCGGCTGCGGTTCAGCAACTTCTTCATGTCGGAATAGCTGCGATCCATGATGTAAGCACCTTCATTCCGTTCTCTGTTTTTATCCGTGTTGTATCCTTCGGCACCAAGCTCCTCGGCAACAGCGCCGATGGTATTCTTGATGTAGGTATAAGTTGTCCTTTCGGCAGCAAGAGCGCGTTTGCAGCATTCCTCCAGTGCTGCACGGCTGTATTTTTTCGTAAAGCCCAGAACGCCCATGCAGAGCCGATAGGTCTGCACCTCCAGCCTCCGACTTTTCAGGATTCTCTTGATCAGCTCCGTTGTATTGCTGCCTACCGTGGAAGCTTTTCGGATAAAGTATGTACTATTCCATTCTGAAAAGTCCTTGTAGTTCTTCGGGAGATGTTCCGGATTTGTGCTCCACTGTCCCTTATAGCGAGCTCTTGGCCATTCAGCAAGAAGTTCACCCTCCAGACTGAAGATTTTAACAACAGAAGCAGTTGCGCGGATTACCACTTTTTTGTGCAGATATGCTTTATCTACGCTATAATAAGCATTGTCAAAGCGTACGTGGAAGTCGCTGGACACCTTTGCCGTACTTCTCTCCATGTAGTGGTATTGCGTGGAGGGAAGCGGCATCAGTTCTTCCTTTTCTTCCGCCCAATAGTAGGAACGGCAATGCTCCTTCTTCTTGAACGGTGCGTCATTCAGCTCATCCAGCTTTTCCCAGAGATCCTCGTTAAACTGTTCCAGCGTGAAGTACCGGCGTTCCTCCAGGTCATGGAAGAATCCCTTTTCCAGGATACCAACTGCGTTTTCTACAGAACTTTTGAAGCGGGGCTTTCTGACTTTCGCAGGGAGAATCACGGTGTGGTTGTGTTCCGCCCACTCAGCATAGTCCTGATTTAATTCTGGCTGGATCCAGTCCTTGTTCGCAATCACGGCCTGTTTGCAATTGTCACAAATCACAATGGCAGGGACACCTCCAAAAGCTTTCAGCGCATGGTTATTAGCCTCTATCCAGTGTATCTCTTTTGTAGAGGTCATTCCTTCAGCGTAGATATACTGCGAATACGGAAGGATTGCTACAAACACCACAATCGGCGTGATCTCGCCTGTTAATCGGTCGATGAGATCAAATGTCTTGCCGGCAAAGTCAACTTCCATTGTTTGGGCAATCACAGCTGTGAAATGGGCTGTTTCGTAGTTCTCATCACACCATTTATTGAAGAGCTCGCAGAACTGCCTGTACTGGTACGCCTTTTTCCCTTCTGTTTTGCATCGCCTGCTATACCGATCCCAGCACACCTGAAGCGTCATGTTCTTTCGCTCATTCATCAGTTTCAAAACCTGTGGATAATCAGGATACTCGTAGCTTTCATCCCGGCCTCCTTCACCGGGCACTTTACCATACACTTTCACAGCGATTCCTGCATTGGTTATTCCGGGCGGAAGTGGGTAATCCAGTTCTTCACATTTTTCGAATGCATGAATAAATTTTAGCACCCCAGATTTGCTCATCCCCGTTTGCCGACTGATCTCTCGTGCGGACAGTTTTAGCACATAGTGCTTGTTAAGAATATCTTTGTAGTCTAACATAGGCTACCTCCTAAATAGAATCTCCATCACTTTTGATGGGCATCTCCATTATAGGCGGTAGCAGTATTTATTGGTTAAGAAAACTGGCCACTCGCTTCGCTCCGTGTCCACTTACGGCCGCAAAAGCGGCCACTGGGTGTCGCCGTATGCACATAGAGTAAGATTTTACTGAAAGAAATTCCCGAATATATGAGGGAATCGAAGTCTCTGATATTTCTGTACAGAATACTAAGGTAAAGAAAAAATGGAATGGGGAAGCTGTATTGTAGCTATGTTGTTTATGAATAGTACAGTAGAAAGCAGAACTTCAGACCTGAAATATGTTCCGGATCAATCTATAAAAGAGAATTGGGACGGAACTATTATACTGACTGTAAATGCGGTATGTGATTTAGTTACATGCAGCGATGCGGTTATTACCAGTGAACTGACACTTAAACTTGATGAGGATGAAAATTCAGGGTATAGTGGAAAGTTTAAATATATGGGAAATAAAGTTGTAGGTAACATAGGCAGTGAGGTGCCTGAATATCAATACAGAATAAAATAACAGATCTGTTATTTGGGGTAGAATATCCAGAAGATAGATAGTAAAAGATATATGAAATTAAGAGTAAAAAGTTTCTGAGATGAGGTAAACTTTTTACTCTTGTTTTATGCGGGATTTCAATTTTGATATAGATGAAATAATCTATTTACGCATTTACGCCATCAGCAGGTTTACAGATAAAGAAATCCTAGGCAGCAGTCATCAGACGTGAATTGCTCTTATCATAGAATGCGAAAGCTGTCTATACAGAATCAATCTTCACGTAAATGTACTGCAGTAGCTGCTTTACGGCGTCTGGCATCGTCCATGGCTGCGTAATGTTTCTTAGTGGTATTTACATCTCTATGGCCTAATACATCAGCTACAAGGTAAATATCGCCGGTTTCCTGGTACAGAGAAGTACCATAGGTGCTGCGGAGTTTATGAGGGGTGATTTTCTTGGTGGTCGTGATAGCACGGGAATATTTTTTAACCAGATTTTCAACAGCCTGAATTCCGATTCTTTTTCTCTGGGTAGAATAGAAGAGAGCATGCTCATGTCCGGCTACAGGAACGATATTTTCACGGACCTCAATATATTTTTTTAAAGCTCTTTCTACTTCAGATCCAAAATATACAACCATTTCGTTGCCGCCTTTTCGGGTGACTTTAATTCCATTATTTTTAAAATCTACATCCTCGATATCCAGTCCTACACATTCAGATACACGGATTCCCGTGCCAAGCAGGAGAGTAACGATCGCCAGATCACGTTCCTTGGTCTTCTCATAATAAACACGTTTCTGACCGGTAAGTTCATCGCCACAGTGCTCTATATAATCCAGAAGCATGGCGACTTCATCGGCATCCAGACGAATGATGCTTTTTTCGTGGGTTTTTGGAACGTCAATAAGAACAGTTGGATTAGTCTTAATAAATTCATGTTTATAATAATATGCATAGAAACTTCTCAATGCAGAGATTTTTCTTTTTAATCCACGTTCCCCATTTGTTTCAGTTTTGTCCCCATTTTTGTAGACTTTCAGATATTCCTGATATTCTTCAATATCAACAGCCTTAAGCTGGTCCAGAACATCTACAGTGAAATCCTTCATGGAACAATCTTTAAAAGCAGGATTTTCATCCAGCAAAAACTGGAAAAAGATGCGGATATCATATGCATAGGAAATTCGCGTTTTGGTGGTAGTAAGCGGATCCATAGCACGAAAATAATCCTTACAGAAATCAGGAAGTGTTTTTAAAACAGCACGAAGCTTCAGGATATTCAGAATATCTGTTTGCTCATGGTAAGTGACTTTTTTGTTATCATTATAATCAGTGAAATTTTCCATTGAAAAACTCCTTATGCTATTGAAAGTTTTATTATAACTCTATATTAACATAAAAATAGAAAAAGTGCCAAGTGAGAAATATGCAGTTTGACTATTTGGATGTGAATAATTATGACTATACAGGTAAAAAGAAAAATGTCATAAATAAAATGTTGAAGATTATGTCTGGACAGTTACGACATGATATACCACGAAAGTGGCTTTTAAGCAAGATCTATATGAAAAACTCGCGTTTGTCGTTTAGATGACGACAACTCCAAATCACTACTATTTACAGAAAAATGAATCTGACCGTTTCTGTAAGTAATTATTTCAATAAATAATATAACTCAAATTATAAATTAAATAAAATAGAGAGGCTTGAGGCCTCTCTATTACTTATCATAAATACAATATCTGATATAGAACTGTAAGTCCTATACCTTAATTCTGCAAATATGCATACAGAATAATAATTAGAGTCATAACAATGAAATAAATACCTAGCTTTATATATTTTTTTCGTAGTTTAATTAAACCGTGCTTTGGCTTGTTTTGGCGTTTTAGGTATTTCTCATAGATATATTCATTTCTGGCTTTTTACACAGCTTTGCGTTCCAGATATTCTTTGGCACGTTTCTTTAGAGCTCGTTCTAGTTCTGAGTTATGTAATGGATTTGGGTTATTTGTGCTGTTCATATACCGGTTTTATTCTTTATAATATATAATACAATGATATTTTATTTCAAAATATCCTCTTTTTTATCTAAGATAGCTCCACCAGCTGTGCATGCCGGGCAAATACAGTATTTGGCACTATTTTCTTTGGCGGCCTGTGCCTGTGAAACCATGTATTTTGCCTGATCTGCGCTGAAAACCTGCTCTCCTTTTTCTGAGCCTGCGAAGGCAATCAGGGAATCAATGGATAAAACATCAGCTTCCAATTCAGTGAGATATTCCTGTGTTACCTTTGCTTCTTCTGGGGTGTTCTGGGAATCAAGCCATTTCTGGGCCAGATCCTTTAAACCCTGATAACAAGAAGGTGCACTGATCAGTTCTTTGTTAGATAGACAAAATAAATAGAAAAGTCTACTTAACGGGGATTTTTTGTCATTTGTCATGCATTACTTACAATTGTTGATAATAAGATCCAGTTCAGGAACTTCTTTCTTAACAGAAATCAGTTTCCCATTTTTGAGAAAGCAATGTCTGGAATAAGCAGTTGTACAGATTTCGTTTTTGGTTATATTGAAAAATTGATAATTAAATTCAAGAGAAATTCCATTATATTTCTTAATGCTGACACTAATCTGGATTTCATCATCAAAAGAAACCTG
>JAQYGS010000050.1 GCA_028722515.1 Clostridia bacterium
CTTATAATATGAGGAATTGCTTTGCGGAAAGACTCCTCCATTTGCATCAAAAGTCAATGTCGCTTTTTCATCCGGGTCAGCCCATGCAAACTCCTGAACCCAATAACAATTGCCGTCATCGTCCTGATAAAATCCAACTCCAATATAAGTATTATGAGTCCGTAGCATAGCCACGCAATGTCCAGGACTATGCATCCATCCCTGGACGACACTTTCAGGCGAATCATAACCGACTGCAATATTTTCCCCAGAAGTATGCCCTGCACCAGCCTTATAATAGGCTACAGATGAATCTGTTCCATCAGGACGGGTATGTGCAAATTTAACAGTGAGTTCTTTTGCCCTTGCCATAGCACCTTTTTCCAGTGCTTTATTATACATCAGCGGAGGAGAACCTTCTTTTTCTCTTTCAATATTCGTCAATCTAAAAACTTCCTGAACCATTTGCTGAATTTGCTGAGGGCTGTATTTTTTTACATCATCACTGTCATCTTTGCTGTCTTCAATATCGTAATCATCACCATATTTTCCACAATCTATTTTCACAGACAATCCTTTTGTATCATATCCGCCTTTTACCTTAGTTTTACTATAGTATCCCCTTACTGTGTAAAAACTTTCTTCTCCGATAAAAGGCTGTCTGTCTGTATAAGAAAGGCCTGTTACTGTTGCAATCTTAAACCATTTTCCGCCTGCAGGTTTTCGATATACCAGATAATAATTACATCCTTTGGCTTTCGACCATGAAATAGATACTGTATTATTACTGTTTACCTTAGCTTTGCCAAGCTTAACTTTATTTGGCAGTGTCCTTGCTGTCAGTCCTGATGTGTTATACTTGCCCAGCTTCTTCGACTTTTTGTTATAAGCCCTGACTGTATAGTCATATTTCTGGCCTACAACAATCGGCCGGTTTTTGGAAGATGTGTGAGTATAAGAAGAAGCGGAAGAGCTTACCGATGCGACTTTTGCCCATTTAGATGAGCCATGCTTGCGGTAATAGATATTATATGCTGTTGCATTTCCTGTCTTTTTCCATGAAATGGTTATCTTGTTATATGCCGGGGCTGAAATTTTAGAAAGCGTTACTGTCCCGGGAGTAGACGCTGCATTGGTCTTTACCTGCAGAAGGGCCGGGATAAAGATAAGCGCCGCGGCCAGGAATGCAAGAAGACAGTGAAGATAATGTTTCTTTTTTATAGTGTACATAGAATCCCTCCTGGTTGTATTATATACAAAGATACTGCTCTTTACATTAAAAGGATTATCGGGCTTCAAGGGGAGAAGGTCACTGTCAGGGGCGGGGAGGTCTATATCAATGATTCCACAGAACCCCTGGATGATTCCTTCATCCGTGAAAAAATGGAAGATGAACCGGATATGGAATTCCAGGTTCCGGAAGGCTGTTATTTTATGATGGGGGATAACAGAAATGTTTCATACGATTCCCGGTATTGGGAGAATCCATATGTATCCGAAGACAGGATTGTTGCAAAAGCGATGTTCAAATATTGGAAAGGATTCAAGATGTTGAATTGAGGCTGCTGTCCACGATAAAACGAAAATAAATTTTCTTGTCAATCCAAACAGGCTGATTACTTATCCTGCAAAACGGTTGTATGAAAATGCAGGAAAACTCCTGCTATCATGCACCCGGCTTTGATGACCGGCTAGCTGCATTTTATGATAAGAAAAAACGTAAGGAAGGAATGGAAAATTTGAAGGACAAAAGATTTACAGACAGACAGCGGACAGTGCGTTCTATTATCGCATTTATGCTGGTAGTCTTTTTTATAATTGGAGCATTAATAATAAAAAATAATTTAGTAAAAAACGGCATAAAAGAAATCCAGTATGAAAAGTTCATACAAATGGCTGATGCGGGAGATATCAAGAGTATTAAATGGGATGAAGATGCTGAGACCATTAAAGCATATGATAAAAAGGGCAAGGAATATAAAACAGCGAATCCGAAATATGAGACAGTTTTTATGATGATTTTCCAGCTGTGTATTTATGCCGCATTTTTTGCAATCCTTATTAAAGGGACTGGAATTGGAAGCAGCTTAAAGAAAGATAAAGAGCCTGACGTCACAACCAATGTTAAGTTTAAGGATGTAGCCGGGCTTGAAGAAGTCAAAGAGGATCTGATGACAGCAACGGTGTTGTGGTAATTGCAGCTACGAATCGGATTGAGGATTTGAATCCGGCGCTTCCAATGACATCCACATTAAGAAAGATAGCAGAAAAACTGATTGAAAAAGAAACATTAACAGGAGATGAAGTTAGAGAAACAGCAGGAGACATTGCCTGTGATCCTACATAACAACAGTTATATCGGAGACTGATAAGAAGAAAGACAGAAGGATCGTGCATGCGATAATAAATATTATCTGCTGTTGCTCTTCCTGCCTTTCTGTTATGAAATAGTTATTTTGTTGTATGCCGGTGCTGATGTGAAAAATTAATTAAGTTGATTTTATTTTCCTTTCCCTGAATAATTCGTTTCAGGCCATGGTAATGCTTTGTAAACATAATAAAAGATGCTGCGGTCATAATACAACCGGCTATGATTCCTTTTTGCCAGAAAGTAAATGGTATGGCTATGAATGGGATAAGAACGGCTCCAAGAGGAAGATATCCCGTTAATAAGGTAATGATCCCGCCAGCGATACAGCTTATTGTGCCCCATAGCGGCATAAGGACAATCAGCCAGGTACATGTAACAGTTACACCTTTACCACCGTGGAGCTTCCGCCATAAAGGATAGTTATGCCCCAGGATTCCACCGAACCCGGTGAACAGAATCATCTGGTCAGTACTGGTCTGCCCGGTGATTTGCCATGAGAGAAAAAAAGCCACCAATATTTTTAAAATATCTCCAACAAGTACAATTACTCCCTGTTTTTTCCCTATCTGGGACATTACATTTGCCATTCCAGGATTTCCGGTGCCGATATATTTGATACTTTTTCCGGTACATTTGTAAGATACTGCTTCTGCAGTTAAAAAGCTTCCGAATAAATAACCAATAGCGACAGATATAATTATTTTATTCACAGGATACACATTTTTTACCTCAGCTTTTCTTTGCTTTTTTTTAGATTATCAGAGTCTTTTTGCAGCTTGTTCTTTTATATAAAAATGCCCCTTTTCAAGAAAATTCTTCAATTATTCTTCAGTTTCATCCGATTCAAATTTTAAATTTTCCAGAGCATATTTAAGAGCCATGCACATCAGTTCATTTCGGGAACGTCCGCTCCTGGCAGATAACTGATCATATTGCTCCTGAAGCTCCCGCTCCAGGCGAAGCGTCATAGTAACAGACCGGTCACCTTTTTTATCCGAACTTTTTGGCCGGACAATAAAATCTTTTGTCATAGTGTGTCACCTCCAGGTAATATAAAGTATAATTGACCGGCATTGACATTTATATAACACAAATTTATAATACATATCAGTAATATGAAAGGAAGAAGATATGAGAACGATCATTCAGACTTTATTTGATATGTGGGTGGATGGACAGCCTGGAGAAATGATGAAGAAACAAAATGAGCAGAAAGAACTGCTATACAGAAAGTATAGAACTCTGCGCAGTAAACTTCCGCCGGAATTAGTGGAGGAACTTGATACGCTGATGAACAGCCAGATGGAACTTTTTCCTGTGGAGCTGGAAGAGAGTTTTTCTGAAGGATTTAAAACAGGAGTGAAGTTAATGTGCGAAGTGTTTAAGGAAGACAATCTTCCACCCATTGAAGATTTTAATAAAAGGTTATAGGTTTTTCATAAATTTTATAGATATATTATATTCTGTACAAATATTTATCACATTTATGAAGTATGATAGAAACATCTTAAGGGAAGTAAGTACCTTAAGAATAATCTTTCCTTTCCCTAAAAAGTGTAAAATGAACCATGAACCACCGCTTTACTGACAAGACCGTCAGACAGGCGGTGGTTTTCAATTTTATCATATTATGGACGTCTGTATCGGTTGAAACAGGCGTAAATTTCCTGCTTTCTGGGATAGGCAAATCCACAGGAAATTTCACTTCTCTGTGCAAGGAAACCAAATCCTTCTTTTTCAGTTTTTTCAAACAGGAATTCAGCAATCTCAGAAAGAGTTCTTTTACCGTCAATAAGATGTTCTGCCGCGTATTTTAACATCAGGTATAAAGCGGCTGTCTGTTCTGTATCAATCAACTGCTCAATATAACGAAGATCAACTTCCTGCCGTTTGCGAGCAGAAGATTCATGGGATGAACATGTCATAATCCTGTGACTGTCTGGCATATGAAATTCAGGTACTTTTGCAGAAAACAGTGGGAATCTGCTGCACAGTTTTCTGGCATAATCTGCGATATCCACAGGTTTATAGTTGTCCATTTGAATAATCGTATCTGCAATATGGAAAAAAGCACCTGAGCTTCCTGCCACCAGAATAGTGGAAATACCAGCTTTTGTATAAAGATCACGAGCACGTTCCAGAAATGGAGTGATAGGTTCCTTTTCACGTTGAATGACTGTCTGCATAAAAGAATCCCGGACCATAAAATTAGTGGCCGAAGTGTCCTCATCCAGAAGCAGCAGATGGCTGTTGCTTTCCATACTTTCTATGATGCCGGCAGCCTGTGAGGTACTTCCACTTGCATCTTCTGTGGAAAAACTATGGGTATCTTTACCGTTGGGAAGGTCATTGATAAACATGGAGATATCTACGTCTTTTATAAAACGTCCGTCCTCTGAGCGCAGCTTGACGGCTGTGTCATCTGTGATCACGTATTCTCTTCCATCACCGGGGATATGGTTATAGACTCCAAGCTCCAGTGCATTCAGCAAAGTAGACTTCCCATGATAGCCGCCGCCTACGATCAGAGTGATTCCCTGAGGAATTCCCATACCGGTAATATGACCTTTATGGGGAAGTTCCATAGAAATTTTCAGGCTAATCGGAGATACAAAGGGAACTGAGCCTCTCATAGGATGTGAAGAAATACCACTTTCCCTGGGTAATATAGATCCATCAGCCACAAAAGCGGCAAGGTTTCTTTTCTTAAGTTCCTGGCGTATATATTCCTGATCAAGAGCTAAATAAATATAATTTCTCAGATCCTGTGGATTCAGGCTGTTGTAAAAGAAAGCTTTCTGTATACAGACAGGAAGAAAATCAAACAAGATTTTTTCCAGTTCTGAAGCGTTGATGGTACGGCCGTTAGCAGGAAAGCCGATAAAGAAACGTGCAGTGATTTCCTGATCGTTTATTTCACAGGCTGTTCTTGCCAGAACTTCCTGACCACAGTGACTGATGCTTATAAGACCACTTTTCCCGGAGCCTTTTGCACGAAAAGAATAATGAGTGATCTGTTTCTCAAACTGCCTGGTCAGATAATCACAAAGTGTAATTCGCTTCAATCTGTTGTCATAATACCCAGCTGGGAATCCTGCGTTTTTGCATGGGATTCTGACACTGATATGAGAAGGAGATGCAAAAGGATCTCCCTGAACATGATCTATGGAAAGGGTGTAGGACCCAAAAGAATAATGTCCTTTCAGTGATTTGTAGGCAGGATAGCTTCTGCGGTCAATGGAATGAAGCTGCCTGCGAAGTTCTTCTGAATTTTTCATAAAAGCCTCCTGAATGAAGAATTAATTATAAATTTTTCCTGTAATGTAAACTATAGCTGAAGAAGATAGGTTTGTCCATAAGATGGCATCATAATATCTGTATGGAAATATAATCAGAAATGTTATATAATAACCAGTAAATATTTATAATATATGACTGAGAAAGGCGGACAAAAATGGAACGAAGAAACGCATGGAATTCTTATACAGACATGGAAGAAGAGGAACTGGAACAGGTGGCGAAGTCATACCGTCATTTCCTGAACGTGGGAAAAACAGAACGGGAATGTATTACTCAGATTGTTAAAGAAGCCAGAGAGGCGGGATATCAGGCACTGGATGAGAAATTGGCAGAAGGCAGGAAACTTCAGACCGGAGATAAAGTTTATATTGTGGGAATGAAGAAAGTCATAGCACTGTTTCATATTGGGCAGGATGACATCACCCAAGGCATGAACATTCTGGGTGCCCATATTGATTCTCCCCGTCTGGACATCAAACAGAATCCTCTTTATGAAGACACAGATCTGGCTTATCTGGATACTCATTACTATGGCGGAGTGAAGAAATATCATTGGGTTGCTCTTCCTCTGGCTATTCATGGAGTGGCGGTGAGAAAAGACGGAAGTGTGATCCAGGTAAATATAGGGGAAAATGAAGAAGATCCTGTTGTTTATATTACAGATCTTCTCATTCATCTCTCCGGAAAGCAGATGGAGAAAAAAGCCACAGAAGTTGTTGAGGGAGAGAATCTTGATATTCTTATTGGGAGCAGACCACTTAAGGATGTGAAGGATGAGGAGAAGAAAGAAGCAGTAAAGCAGAATATTCTTAGAATCCTGAAAGAGAAATATAATATGGAGGAAGAGGATTTCCTTTCTGCAGAGCTTGAGATCGTGCCGGCAGGAAAAGCAAGAGACTGTGGACTTGACAGAAGCATGGTGGCAGCTTACGGACAGGATGACAGAGTATGCGCATATACTTCTCTTCTGGCAATGCTGGAAATAGAGACACCGAGAAAAACTGCATGCTGTCTGCTGGTTGACAAGGAAGAGATCGGAAGTGTAGGTGCTACAGGAATGCAGTCCAGATTTTTTGAAAATGCTGTTGCGGAACTTCTGGATAGTATGGGATGCTACAGTGACCTTGCTCTGAGGAGAACATTAAAAAATTCCAGCATGCTTTCTTCAGATGTAAGTGCTGCCTTTGATCCTGTTTACGGAGAATATTATGATAAGAAAAATGCGGCTTATATGGGAAGAGGAATCGTGCTGAATAAGTACACAGGTTCCAGAGGAAAATCAGGCTCCAATGATGCCAATGCAGAATATGTGGCTAAGGTAAGAAGAATTTTCGACAGCCATAATGTGGCATTTCAAACTGCGGAACTTGGTAAAGTAGATGCAGGAGGCGGCGGAACTATTGCCTACATTGCAGCATTATACGGAATGGAAGTTATTGACAGCGGCGTGGCGGTCTTAAGCATGCATGCACCATGGGAGGTTACCAGTAAGGCTGATATATATGAAGCAAAGAAGGCCTATAAGGCTTTCCTCATTGAAGCATAGCAGGTGAGAAAATGGAAGATGCTCTGATCAGAGTAAAAGATTTATGTAAAATCTATAACCCCGGAGAAAATGAAGTTCGTGCGCTGGATCATATAAATCTTGAAATAGGAAAGGGAGAATTTGTTGCTATAATCGGACAATCCGGTTCTGGAAAATCCACCTTTATGAATATGCTGGGATGTCTTGATGTTCCTACATCGGGAGAGTATTTTCTTAATGGAACTGATGTATCTACTATGAATGACAATGAACTTTCTGAAATAAGAAACAGAGAAATCGGGTTTATTTTTCAGGGATTTAATCTGATTTCCAATCTTACTGCGATTGAGAATGTAGAGCTGCCCCTTATTTACAGAGGAGTGGACAGAAAAGCAAGGCATAAGCTTGCCGTGGAATCTTTGACCATGGTGGGCCTTGAGAAAAGGATGGAGCATCGCCCCAATGAAATGTCAGGTGGACAGCAGCAGAGGGTGGCCATTGCCAGAGCTATTGCAGCCCAGCCGCCTGTGATCCTTGCAGATGAACCCACGGGCAATCTTGATTCCAGATCCAGCAGGGAAATTCTTCAGATACTGAAAGATATGCATCAGAGGGGAAAAACAGTGATTCTGATCACTCATGACAATGGAATTGCCGCACAGGCAAGACGTGTGGTGAGAATTATGGACGGAAAGATAGAATCAGATACCATAAATGAAAATTTTGGTAAAGAAGAATATAAAAAGAATCAGTGTGATGTATAGATCCGGGAGGCGGCAATGAAGAAAAAGAAGAAAAAGTTAATTATTGCAGCTGCAGCTGTGCTCATAGCAGCAGGAGGAATCCTCATATCTGGAAAATTATTCCAGGATAACACTCCGCAGATTCCCCAGCTTCCGGTAGTGACTGCCTCAAGGGGTGACGTGGAAGAAATCGTGGAAGTATCCGGAATAGTAGGAAGTGAAGAAGAAAAAACATATTATTCTCCTGTAAGCGCACGGATTAAGAAAGCATCCTTTGAAACCGGAGATGTAGTCAGAAAAGGTACAAAGCTGATTGAATTTGATACAGAAGATCTGGAGAAAGAGGAAAAGAAAGCGGAGCTGTCCTTAAAATCAGGTCAGTATGACTATAAAAATGCACTCAATAAGTCGGACGAGGCAGAGAATAAACAGAAGGATGCAAAGTCTGATGTGAAAGATCTGGAAAAGAAAATAGATGAGAAAAAAGCCTATATTTCTTCTTTGAAATCCCAGATCTCTCAGGCAGCATCCAGAGCACAGAGTGCTGCCGCAGCACAGGCCCAGGCACAGGCCAGGGCTCAGACTCAGGCCGCTGCCGCACAGGCCGGGGAGCAGGCACGCAAACAGCAGGAGATCCAACAGAGATATGAGGAAGCAGTATATACATATCAGTCAGAAACGCTTCCTCAGTATCAGCAGAAGTTAGCGGATCTTGGTGATTCATATAATCAGGCTCAGACGGCTTTTAACCAGGCTGATACAGATTATCAGATGGCATTTTCTGCGTGGCAGGCAGATCCTTCAGAAGAAAATACCCAGGCTTTAAATGAAGCTCAGGCAGCAAGAAGCCAGACAGAAATAACAAAAGAGCAGGCGAAAGAGGCCTACGAAGATATGAAGACACAGGTGCCCCAGATGCCGGTATTGGCAGACTTTTCCATTGATGATACTGGCTCTGCACTGGATTTTATTTCTGATGGTTCTAAAGAATCCAGTCCCTCTGAAAACTGGGAAACAGAAAGCACAGGAGAAAGCGTTACAGTCTCACCAGATACATCCGGTCTGGAAAGTGCAATGGAGAAAGCCAGCGAAGAGCTGGCAGAGCTTCAGTCAGATCTTGCATCTAAAAAAGCTATTGCAGAAGCGGATCCTGCCGGCCTTACCAAAGAAGAAAAGGCTAAGCTGAAAGTTACGGATAATCTTTCCAGACTGGAGGCAAAATCAGCAGAAGAGCTTGTGGAAGAAGGAAAAAAAGGAATCACTGCAGAATTTAATGGAATTATTTCCAAATCTGCAGTTTCTCAGGGAGCTACAGTTTCTCAGGGTATGGAGTTATTCTCCATTCAGAATACAGACAAGACAAGTGTTGATGTGAATATCTCAAAATATGATTATGATTCAGTAAAAACAGGACAGAAAGCGGAAATAACCATTGGAGGACATACATATAAAGGAACTGTGAGAAAGATGAGTCACATAGCAGTCCAGAATGAGAAGGGTACCTCGGTGATAACCGCACAGGTAAGTGTTGACGATGCAGATCAGGATATTTTTCTGGGAGTAGATGCTAAAGTAAAGATTCATGCTGCTTCTGCCAGAAATGTAGTGATCCTTCCGGCGGAAGTGATCAATATTGGAAAAGACGGTCCTTTTTGCTATGTAATAGAAGACGGAGTGATAACCAGGAAGAATGTTTCCACAGGCATCAGTTCTGAAGAATATGTGGAAATTACGGACGGGATTAAGGAAGGAGATCAGGTGATCTCTGATCTGGAAGATTATGAAGAAGGTATGAATGCTCAGGCTGCATCTGAAAAGACAGGAGAGGATGTTAATGAGTAAACTTTATGAATATATCAGAATGGCCGTTCATAATATAATGGCTAACAAAGGCCGTTCTTTTCTTACTATGCTGGGTATTATCATAGGTATTTCATCTGTGATTGCTATTGTCTCCATCGGGGAGGGAACTAAGAAACAGATGAACAGTGAAATCGATGGCATAGGAGGAGGACAGATTTATATTGATGTCAGCAGTGATGCTCAGAAAGCAGAAGAATGGATCACTCAGGGAGATGTGGAGGCTGTGCGTGCTCTGGATGGAGTAGAAGGCGTCAGTGTTTCAGATGGATGTGAAGGCGAAACCAATACCGGAAAGGGCGATTTCAGCATTGAACTTAATGGTGAGGGGCCAGATGCCAGGCTTCTGGAAAATGCGGATATGAAGCACGGAGTTTATTTTGGAGAAAAAGAAATCCAGGAAGGAAAAAACGTATGTGTTCTGTCAGATACGGATGCCAGGAGACTTTTTGGAACAGATGATGTTGTAGGCCTTAGCATAGATGTAAACTGTTATGGACTAACCAAAAGCCTTAAGATCTGTGGTGTCACCATGCAAAAGGAAAATGGAACTTTCGTCAATTATACTTATGAAGGAATGCCGGTTACCGTTAATGTTCCGTACACTACGATAGAAGAGTTCACAGGGATTTCTGACAGCTTTTATTCTATGCTCATTCAGGGAGACCGTAAAGGAGACACGCAGAGTATTGCAGACAGTGTGGTGGACTTGCTGGAAAAAAGACACAAATGTGCGGGGGAAGATTATTTCCGTGTACAGAATTTTCAGGATGTGCTAAGCTCTATGAATCAGATGCTGGATATGGTCACATTATTTATATCCTTTGTGGCTGGTATCTCCCTTCTGGTAGGTGGTATTGGGGTAATGAACATTATGCTTGTTTCTGTAACAGAGCGTACAAGGGAGATTGGCATCCGCAAATCTCTGGGTGCAAAAACATCTTCTATTATGGTTCAGTTTCTGGCAGAAGCAGCGATCCTGACGATTATCGGAGGAATCATTGGTATTATTCTTGGAATCCTGGGAGGTTATGGTATCTGCTCTGTGATCAGTTCCAGAATGAAGATGGTAATAAAACCCGGAATCAAACTCAGTACCATTGGGGCAGCAACTCTCTTTTCCTGTGCCGTTGGTGTGTTTTTTGGAATTTATCCTGCAAGAAAGGCTGCAAAACTCAGTCCTATAGAAGCTCTTCGGAGGAATTAGATGAGGACTATAAAATTTTTAAAATAAGTGTTGACAAATGCGTTTCCATAGAGTAGAATACTCTTTGTTGTGAAGGAAAGTTAGTAATTCATAACAGAGTGTGTGTTTAGCTCAGCTGGATAGAGCGTTTGGCTACGGACCAAAAGGCCGGGGGTTCGAATCCTCTAACACACGGAAAAACCGCTGGAATAAAGTATTCCAGCGGCTTCATTTTTTTCTTGACAAGTAATTCAGAGCTTTTGGTTCGTTCTATATGAATAGCCAGAACTACCAGGACGGGAATAATAAGAACGGAAGAAAATTCCATCTAGTTTATATACATCAGAGCCCATTCTTTCATAAGTGTTGGCCAAATGAAGATAAGTCTGAGTAGTATCATAACTGCTATGGCCGAGGTAAAGCCTTAATGATTCCATATCACCACCACCAAGGATAAATGATGTAGCAAAAGTATGCCTGAGAAGATGAGGTTTTAATCTGGTTATTCCAGTTTCTTTTCTAATACGACTGAACAAAGATTTAATAGCATTATGAGTAAGAGGTTCTTCAGGATCCTGCATAGAGCAAAACAAGAAATCATGCTGCGTAGTATGAGGACGGAAAAAGGTTATATATTTATACAAAGGCTGCCGCAATCTTTTTGCCAGAGGTACAATTCTGTCTTTATCACCTTTACCGTTTAAAATCATTATGTAAGATTCATCAAAATTAATAGATCTGACAGTAAGATTAAGTACATCACCAGAACGTAGCCCTTCATCAAGCATTAAATGTACTATACAGTAATTCCTAAATCCTCGATAAGTTTTAAGATTAAAGAGACTATCGATCTGAGAAGCTTCCCCATCAAATATTGGAAGAACCAGTTTATTTTCTGATTTAATAATCTTAAAACCTTTCATAATATCCTTTTCCATATATTCATTATAGTAAAGAAAATGAAAAAAAGTACGAAGATCAACAGAGTAAGTGCGGATAGATCTCTTAGTTATCGGATGATTAACTGTAGGTTTTAAAGGATGAGTTTCAAGCTTATTCCTAGTACGAAGAGAAGCAACATAAGCCTTTAAATCCAAGGTCGTTATAGAATCAAGAGGAATCCTGTCGATCGAACATCCACGATCATTTTCTATGAAATCAAAAAAATAAGATAAAGTGTTTTTATAATTTTGAATCGTATTCTTTTTACAATAAGTTTCACGATCAAAAATAAATAAATCAAAAGCCTGTTTTAATGTTATACCCATATTTCCTCCTTTTGTATCTCACAGATAAGACTGCTAAGCTCCGTCAGAAATACTGCAGACTGTTTTTTGAGATACATAATTTATATTGTATTTTTAAGAAGAGTATGGTACTATGTCAGTAGATACTTCACCTGTATTGATGTTCAGAATCTGATACTCGTGCATAACATTACTAACATAAGTGTCCGTCAGTTCACTCTCATTGAATTGGCGGGCTTTTTTTTGTTTATATAAACCTGCGTCATGAATATCATTATCGTTAAGCTGGCAAAGTGCTTCTACACAATCCTGAACCACACTATCCTCATTAATGCCCCTGGTATAGATTCCAAGAGTAACAGCAGAATTAATTATACGTTTTTTCATTATTTCACTGTTAAGCTTCCGGCAATACTGGCGGATGAGCTTGACATCTTTTGACCGGACATTAACATCAACCATCTTACAGCTCCGGAGAGCTTTCCAAAATGCACAATAATCACGCCTTGATTTATTCGTATCACCAGAAGGATCAACTAAGCGAAAAACATAATGAGTAAGATAATCTGCAATGATCTTACGGTTATCCAGGTAATCATAAATACGCTTTGCTGTTTCTTTGGAACTATTATCACGGAAAGGAACCAGCTGATAACTCTTGCTGTGCTTCCTCATAGTCTGAAATTCAACATTCATAATCAGATTAACTTTTGGAGTAAGACTGTCCGCCAGCCTGCGGAGGGAATCAGGTGACATAGTGACCTTACCTTCTACCACATCCAGGCAGGTCCGGCGCTGGGTCTCATCCTTACCATATTCACTGTAAAATTTCAGTCTTGCAGTATCAAGATAATCCCAGGAGTGTTTCATGTAGCACTGTTCATACACATAGTTGTCATATCGGTTGATAAGGCCATTGAAAAGCCAGATCTTGAAGAACCAGGGCTTGTAGTTTTTCTCAATAACTTCTTTGCTCTTTAAATAGATACGGATAAATACCTTATCAGAACGCTTTCCCATAGATACGTAATCAATCTCATATCCATCTGAACCAACTTTTTCAGTATGGATCAGAGCATCCTTGAAACGGTCCACACGCATTTTATAAAAATTTTCAGGGGCAAAAAATTTTTCCGGATTGCTAAGGTAATTACTATGCCAACAGTAATCAATCCTGTTCTCCTGGCAGTAAGCAATATGCAGGCCGAAATAATCACAGATCAGCTTCACATACTGATAAGATCTCTCAAAGGATTCATGAACTCCATACATCCAAAGCATATAAGATCGGAGCTGAACCACGATCTCACAAGTAACTGAGACACCACCATCAGACCCATGAGGAACAACAGGAGCAATAAAAATATCAAACCAGTCCGGACATTCCAGGCGGATATTAAAAAAACCAGCAAAAGTCCCAGGACAAAGGTTAAGAGTACGATCAAAACCATCAAAATAAACAGGGACCGATTCCCCATACCTGGAAGCCAGGATTGATTTCTTCTGTTCAAAATATGTACGAAACTGGATAACAGCCTGATCTTTAGTTTCATCTGTAAAATCCTCCATAAGTTTTACGGAATAATAAAAAGTATCAATATTATGAAGAAACTTTGATTTATTAAAATCGAACCAGTATTTCTGATCCTCCAGAGACAATTCCTGATAAATTTTTGTATTGCTTAAAGTACGTTTATCAATCAAATTAACACCTCACTTTAGTTAGTTAAAGTTTTTGGCGAGAAGGCATTTTCGCCAAATTTTAAAATTAAGGTTTTTCCCAGTATTTACAAGGCTTCGCAGTGATTTTGATATGTATTTTCAGACCACGTATTACAGGCCGGTGGCGGACCCGGGAAAAGGGCTTCCGGCCGTCCTGCCGCACGGTCAGACGGGTCCCCCTGCCCCCGTCTTCCCATACAGCAGGCCAGGCGGCAGCTCTTAAGGGATAGTCAGGCATCTGTACTCCGGCTCCTGAAAAAAGTATCTCAAATACACTGCAGGGAGACCTGGAAAACCAGGAAAAAAGTAATACACTAGACCGGAACATCCAGCATCATGTAAGTATCATAAAGACTATAATATTTCTTTTTACATTTGAAAAATTCACTGCTCACCTTCTCCTTCATGGGATACCAGACCTTAACAGAGACAAAAAGTTTAGGAGTGAAGAAAACAGCACAGAGAAATTTCCCACGAAAACCAAAATTGCTGACTTTCCTATGAATAAACTCATATTCGATCAGACTTCTGATCTGGCGGTCGATCATACGGTCGAACTGTGCTACAAGTATAATGTCATACCCATAATGCCTGTGAAGAGTAAAGAAGCTCAACCATTTATCACGTCCCTGTTTGCCCCATTCCCTGGCATTAAAAAGAAGCTGGCATTCGTCAATTACAAGCAGGAGAGAGCTTTCCTTCACTTTCTTCCCCTTAAAGCATTCCTGACTGAAAGAAATCAGGTACTCCGGAGTAAGTTCCAGGTTAGATTTATAATGAAACAGGGAGCGCCTGTTGGCAGGAATACGATTTAAGTTAATGGGAAAATTACATACAACCGGCCGGCCGGCACGTAACAGATGATAAAGACGCTCTGCAACGTGAAGGCTCTTACCGGATCCGGGAGTACCGGAATAAAGAAAGATCATAGTACCACCTCATTCAATCAGTTTAATCCAGCGAGCCAGAACACTATAAAGATAAAAAAGCGCAATGGCCGCTAACCAGGCTTCCCCAATCTTGATACAAGTCCCAACCGGAATAAAATAATTAATATATCCCAGGTAAGGGAGCTGTTCCAGAGAGTCAATAGCGTCAGCAAAAGGAGAGAGAGGAAGTACAGAAATAATAGCAGCTAAAAATTTGTCAAGCATTTCTTTCATAAATGCGATCATAATATCACCCCTTAATCATATGCTGACGAGTAATCATCAGCAGGCCAATAATGAAAAAAATCACCTCAAAAATCCTTAGGATCTTAATCACATCTTCATAATCACTCATATCCAGTTTGAAAGTCTCATGATAATCAAGTATCTTCTTCTGATTAAATGGATTCGTAAACTCAATATCCACAGGAAACTCAAAAACAGGAGCCTGAGGTTCTGCATCAAAAGCCTTAATCAAATGTATCAAATCAAAAGGAATACAAAAAGGAAAGACCAGGCGAAGATCCGTTTTATAATCTGTCATAGGATCTCCATCATCAACATCCGGATTCTCAGGATCAGGAGTAACTGTAATATCAGGATTTTCCGGATCAATCGTAGGCTGCGGATCTGGATCAGGAGCAGTTGTAGGCTCAGGATCCGTAGTAGGATCCGTATAATGGCTTGTCAAAAAATCCGTAACAATAGCAGGCTTATCATCATCCTCTGCGTTTTCATGCTGATTCAACAAATTCTTCAGATCTTCCAGAGTAGGTAATATAATTGCCGGAGCTGGAGATTCATCTGCAGAAGGAGCTTTATTATTATCGTAATCTGATTTTGTATCCGTAGAAGGAAGAATAGCAGGTTTAGGCAAGGGTTTAGTCATAGCCGGATAATCCACACCATCTAAAGTATAAGGAATATAAGATATAAAATATGAATTTACATCAGTAAAAGAAGAATCATCACAATCTGGATGATCAGAAGAAGAACGAGCTTGACTATTAGAAACATAAGTTTTTCCAGGAGAATAAGAAGAAATAGTATAACAATCAAATCTGTATTTACCTGAAAAATCAGGAGCATTTAAAGAATAACAACCATAAGAAGATTTAATAACCTTAAATTTTGGAAAATTATAACTAGGATTGAGATAGCAATAAGAAGTTTTTTGGTAAAAAGAGCCAGAAGATGAAATACCAGAAGAAAAAACTTTTCCTAAAAATTTTTGACCAGAAAAATGATTAGAAGAATCCTGAGTAACCTTTTCATTATCAAAAATATCGATTAAAAAATCATCCAATGCATTTTTTAAACATGCAAAAGTAGCAGCGCCAAGAGCAAGAAACCCCTTATCAAGGGAATTATTCTTCAGAGTATCCCAATCAGGCGGAGTTACAGTATCCGGATCAATGGGCGCAACAGTAACAGGGGGATTTTCAGCCCCTGAAGTTGGAGTTGGTTCCGGAGAAGGAGTTGTCTCAGAGCTTCCCTGATGATTCTTCACCCAATCTTTAACAGCATTATCATAATATTCCTTTACCTTTTCTTCTGTCTGATCAATCTGAGACTGAGTAGATGGACTATCAAGCAGATCTCCCCAGTCGTAGTTATCCCAGTCAATACTTTTCCCTATATCTTTTTCAATATTTGTCTGTACAGGTTTTAAAAGTTCCTTAACACTGATCGCAACACCACCAGCAGCCATAACAGCAGAAATAAACTGTAAAGTTTCTCCTGCGGCAAGAGCAGCTCCTGCAAGAGCAGAAGCATGTACTGTATAAACAGGCTGTAAAGGACTAAGGATTCCACAAGCCATAATGAAAAAAGATAAGATCAGAGAAAGGATTCTTTTTTTCATCTTTTTCACATATCCCCCTTTCCTGTATCTCAATTTTTTCAAAAGCAGATCTGGATGAGATCCAAGAAAATTTTAAACTGAGATACAAATGAAAAGTGAGGGAAGTGTCTCCTTCCCTCACCTTAAATAGATCAAAGTCAGATTTTAGATAGCAGCGAAAAAAACCCAGAAGGAAATCAGGCCTTATTTGCAATCTTCTTGAAAGCTTTAATACCAAAGCCGACAAGCAGAAGAGCTCCCATGATAGGAAGAGCAATAGGAAGAATGCTAGCAACCATGCCAGTCATAGAACTTCCAACACTTGTAAAAGAAGATGTAAGAGCAGTTTCTACAGCAGATAAAGAGGTAGAGGTATCTTCAGCAAAAACCGGAACACAAGCAGAAACAGCAAGTACAGCACCTGTCAAAGCAGGAACAGCTTTAGTTTTGAGATTTTTAAAAGTCATAATAAAATCCCCTTTCTTAAATTTTTTTAAATATTTTCACAATCCCAAGGAAAGAAAGCCCTATTATCATGAAAATGGCGCCTGAAAGGGCTCCTATAGGAATTGAGGAAATAGCAATATGGTTATAATCTGCCACAGACAAAGAATAAGCTTCTGTCTGGCCAGAATCAGAAGGAGCTTCTGAAGATTCCCCTTCCGTAAAAGTATCCTCCGGCTGTGTTTCTTCCGGACTAGTCAAAATTTCAGTTTCCATAAAATACTCCTATGGACGTATATATGATGCAAAGATCTGAAGCAGGAGAAGGCCAATGACCACTCCAAGCATACACATGACTCCAGGCATGGCATTCTGGATATTAGTTAATTCCTGGTTCGTTTTCTGCTGTTCCAGGATCAGAGTTTCTAGATTCTCATTCTGCTTCGTTAAAATATCCGTATAATCAATTACCGTTACTGAATCAGAAGCCGGAACCTCTTCCATTCCTTCAGAAGTCTGTGTCCCGTCATCAGAAACGGTATTGTTAGAATCAGAAGCTTGAAGATCCAGAGTACCCTGCTGATCCTGTACTGGTACCGGTACCGGTGTAACAGTCGGTAAGGGTTCTGTAGTAATTGCCGGATCAGTTCCAAAATCTGTGTTAACCGGGGAATCGTCGAATATATCCGCCATGCCATTCAGTCACCTTCCTATTTTCTTTCAGGCTCAGCCTGTATAATTGCTCGTCTGAAGAATTCCAGATCTTCAACAGTCAGAACGGGTTTTCCGTCAGATCCAATCTTCATTCCCATCTTTGCATTATAAATGCCAGGAACAAAAGTGATCTTCTCACGCATAGATGGATCCAAAGAGCATTTTGCCCTCTGCTGGCCGATAGTACCACCTGTAGCGTCTACACGGGAGATCATCTGCTCACCATTTTCACCAAACATAAAATAATTGAGAGTAAGGCCGGAATTTCCATTATCCATCTTCCAAAGCCCAGCATAAGTTACCAAGATTTTCATTTCGTTCATAATCAGAACCTCCTTAAAATAAAATTTATCTGACCTGTATAAAAGCAGGAAAGAAAAGGGTTGATATGTAATCCCACAAAGGGGTTATTACCGCCCCGGAAAACCGGGGAAAAGGAAATTGATATGTTTAAAGTTATCTATATAAACTCTCCCTCATAGGGGAAAGGAGAGTACGAAAATATATTAAATGCTGACGCTGGCAGGACGGCCCACCGCCCCATGGGACCCGCCGCTCCTGCCGGACGCTGTCAGAGAGGCGCTTCGCGCAGTAATCAAGAAAAGAGGTGTATCTCATTTCACAAACCAGGCATACAAAAACAGGAAACCTGGACAGAACATTATGAGATACATTTTCAAGGTAAGTAAAACTTATATCAGTAATTTAAACCTACAATTTGATCAATTTCATTTTTAGTAAAAGTAAAACCAGACTTATGAAGAATACATTCGATTCCCCACCAGTCACAGGACGATATAGTCACGTCAGATTTATTTTCAAGTCTCATAAAAGTTTGTAAATCCTTGAAGCTGCCAAAATCTCCAAACTCTGTTTTAACTGTCATAATGAATCCCCCTTTTGTCAGACTGCACAAAATTCATTGATAATAAGACATATAGATGATAAAATTAAATATTAACAAGATAACAAAGGTGTCACTTTTTATATTCTTATTATAGTTCACAAATGAAAACTTGTCAATAATAAAATACACATTTTAAAACTTAAAAGGAGGAAAAATATGACAATAAATCAAAGAATGTTTGAAATAATGAAAAAGAAAAATATAAAGTCAGTTGATATAGCAAATAAATTAGGAATTTCAAAATCAGTAATAAGTAACTGGAAAAGTAGAGAAACCAATCCACCTGCGGAATATATAGTACCAATATGTGAACTAATGGGAGTTTCAATAGAGTTTTTATTAACAGGAAAGGAAAGAAAAGACTTATCAGAAGAAGAATCAAAAATAATAGAGGCCTATAGAAAAGCGGATCCAGCAGAACAGGGAGTTATTAAAAAAATATTAGATATTCAGGAGAATACAGAAAGATCATATCAATCGAAGACTGGATAAAAAAAAGACCTGATAACAGGTCTTAATTT
>JAQYGS010000051.1 GCA_028722515.1 Clostridia bacterium
GCCTGTCTCTGTCCTCCGGAAAGAAGGCCGACCTTGGAAGTAAGTCTGTCCTCCAGACCCAGTCCAAGGATTTTAAGAAGTTCTTTATATTCTTCCCTCTCTTTTTTTGTAATTCCGGGACGAAGACCGCGTGACTTTCCACGGCGCTTTGCAAGAGCAAGGTTTTCCTCAATTCCCATCGTTCCGGCTGTACCATTCATAGGATCCTGGAAAACACGGCCTAAATATGCAGCACGTTTATGTTCAGATAATTTCGTAACATCTACTCCGTCAATAAGGATCTGCCCCTCATCAATAGGCCAGGTTCCTGCAACAGCATTCAACATGGTGGATTTGCCGGCACCATTGCCGCCGATCACAGTAACAAAGTCCCCATCATTAAGCTTCAGATCAATACCATTTAATGCACGTTTCTCATTGATGGTCCCAGGATTAAATGTTTTATATACGTTTTTTAATTCAAGCATTGTTCTTCCCTCCCCGTTTGGCTGGTTTGTTGAAGTATTTGCTCTTCCAGTACGGAACTGCAAGGAAGAAGGCAACTACAAGTGCAGACAGCATCTTCAGAAGGTCTGTATCAATTCCCATCCAGATTACCACCTGGAGTACAAGATAATACAGAATGGAACCAAGAATAACTGCCAGAAGATGGAAAGCAAAATTGGAAGAAAGGCGTCCGAAGATTGCTTCTCCGATAATTACGGCAGCCAGGCCAATCACGATGGAACCACGCCCCATATTCACATCTGCAAATCCCTGGTATTGTGCAAGCAATGCACTGGATAATCCAACCAGACCATTTGAGATCATAAGGCCAAGAACCTTATTCATATTTGTATTGATACCCTGTGCACGGGACATATTGGGATTACATCCTGTGGCACGAAGGGAACATCCCAGTTCTGTTCCAAAGAACCAGTACAGAATAGCAATGACAAGGAGACATATAATTGCCACAATAAAAATAGTATTCTTCGAAAGAGAAGTGTTCTTAATATGTCTGAGGGAAACCAGAAGATTATATTTATCCACATTAATGGCCTGGTTTGCTTTTCCCATTATTTTAAGGTTAACTGAATATAAGGATAACTGTGTAAGAATACCTGCAAGTATTGCAGGGATTCCCATAAATGTATGAAAAATTCCTGTTACAAGTCCGGCAAGCATTCCGGCACCTGTTGCCACAAGCATGGAAACCCATACATTATATCCTGAAAGCATCATCATTATACATACTGCACCGCCGGTACACATGGTTCCATCAACAGTCAGATCGGCAATATCAAGAACCCGGTATGTAAGAAATACTCCGATAGCCATGATTCCCCAGATCAGGCCCTGTGCAGCAGCACCGGGAAGAGCAGTAATCAATGTTGTAATCTGCATTCTATTTCCTCCTGTTTAACGTGAAAAGCGAGAGAGGCAAAAGACCTTTCCCGCTCGTCACATAAATATGAAAATTGCTGAAACTTATTCGGCAGCCTCTGTTGTCTCTTCTGTTGCTTCTGTTGTTGCTTCTGTTGTTTCTTCTGTGTTTTCTTCACCGATTGCTACATAATCATCCGGAACTTCGATTCCAAGTTCATCGCAGATATCTTTGTTGTATTCTTTTGTAAACTTCGGTGCATATTCAACAGGCATAGAAGAGATGTCTTCACCATCTTTTAAAATCTTAACTGCCATTTCACCGGTAGTAACACCAAGGTCATAGTAGCTGATAGACAGTGTGGCAACACCACAGCCTGCACAGATTCCTTCCTCTCCTGCAATTACCGGGACTTTTGCCGGAAGGCAGATGTTATTGATGATCTCTGTATTGGATGCTACTGTGTTATCGGTAGGAACATAAATTACATCACTTTCATCAGCAGCTGTTGTTGCAACAGATGAAAGCTCATTGGAGTCTGAGAATGCATAAAGCTTGCAGGTATAACCAAGTTCTTCCAGTGCAGCCTGTACAGTATCAACCTGATACTGGGAATTTGCCTCTGCAGAACAGTAAAGAAGTCCTACGTTCTTTGCATCCGGGAACAGTTCCTGAAGCATTGCAGCCTGCTGTTCCAGAGGAGCAAGGTCAGATGTACCTGAAATATTGCCTCCAACTGTACCGTCAAAATCCTGAATGTCAAGTGCTACACCATATTCTGTTACAGATGTTCCAAGAATCGGGATCTCATTGGTCCCGGCTGCAGCTGCCTGAAGTGCAGGTGTTGCATTGGCAAGGATCAGATCAACATTGTTTGAGACAAAACTGTTTACAATAGTAGAACAGTAGTTGGAATCGCCCTGTGCATTCTGCTCGTCAAATTTAACGTTCTCTTCACCCAGTCCTTCGATTACTGCATCCTTAAATCCCTGAGTTGCAGCATCAAGAGCTTCGTGCTGAACCAACTGGCAGATACCGATGTTGTAAGTTTTCTCTTCAGCGCTTGCAGTGAATGTGAAGCTTCCGATTGCCATAGCAGCTGAAAGAGTAATTGCTAATGCTTTTCTTTTCATAAGTGTATATCCTCCTAAAATAATTTTCTGTAAATAAAACATCCGACTGTAGAAGTATAACGCTTTAATGTTTAAAAGTCAAGAAGTGTATGCTGATATTTTATTAAATCTTGTATTTCATCATTTTTCACATATCCCTTCTGTATGCATATGTTAATATAGAATAGCAGGAAAGGACGTTGTACATGGCTTATTCAATCATGCTCGACGCAGGACACGGAGGAGAAGACCCGGGTGCAGTGTATAAGGGACGTCAGGAAAAAGATGACAATCTCCGCCTGGCTATGGCTGTAGGTGACATTTTAAAAAAGAATGGCATAAATGTTTTATACACCAGAACAGGTGATGTTTACCAGACTCCTTTTGAGAAAGCAAGGCTTGCAAACCAGGCAGGTGTAGATTATTTTATTTCTTTTCACAGGAACAGCAGTCCTGAGGATAATCAGTATAATGGGGCGGAAGTTCTTGTCTATGATAAAAGCGGGATCAAATATCAGATGGCTCAGAACATACTGGGTGCACTGGGAGAAATTGGTTTCAGAGAAATCGGAGTAAATGCAAGACCCGGACTTGTTGTACTTCGAAGAACAAAAATGCCTGCACTTATGATTGAAACAGGCTTCATCAATTCCGACGAAGATAATAACCTGTTTGACAGTAAATTTCAGGAAATTGCCCAGGGCATTGCTGATGCCATTCTTGGAACTCTTGATGAAGAAACCATAGAAGAACCTCTTTATTACAGAGTTCAGACAGGAATTTTCCGGAAGCGTGAAAATGCAGACCGAATGCTTTATCAACTTCTGGAAAACGGATATCCTGCCTTTCTTCTTCACCAGGACGGATATTACAAAGTGCAGGTAGGTGCCTATCAGCAGATCGCAAATGCCATAAATATGGAGCAGAGATTAAGAGATGACGGATATACCACACTTATCGTAACAAAATAAATTGATCTATCCTGAAAAAAGCCTCCCAGAGACCGGCCGCGGCAGAATCCGTCAAAGCCTATCACTGGGAGGAACCATGTTACATCAGGTCAAAATACTCTTTCACTATGTTCTTAATATTAATCTGATCGCCGCCTCCGGTGTACACTGGTGCCACATCACTTTTCCGCTTAAATATTGCATATTGATCCACCAGATACGCAAGAAAATCTTCACAGAGCCTGATTTTCTCTTCCTCTGTCTCACTGTGAGAAACCGGAATAACTTCCTCAAGCATTCCTTCTCCCCAACACCAGAAGCCTTCATCAACGTCCAGTACATACGATCCGTTGCAGTAATCTGTGATCACTGCTTTTTTTCCCACATATGGATACATTTCCTCAACGAAATCAATTCCGTCATACATTTCATGAAGCTTCAGATCTGTTTTTATTTTTACTTTTGTACCTACTTTATATTTCTGTTCCATTTTACCACCATCTATTATAATTGTATTTATTTCTGTTCAGTCGAAAGAGGCCTGATTTCTTTCTGATATACATATCTTACAAAGAGAATGCTGAATACAGCGGCACAGACTTCAGCCAGAGGGAACGACCACCAGACTGCCTTTAAACCTCCTGCCTTTGCAAGAACAAATGCTGCAGGTAAAAGTATAACAAGCTGCCTTAATACCGAAACGATCAGACTGAGCATTCCATGTCCCATTGCCTGAAAGAAAGAACTGGACACAATTCCAAAACCTGCAAGAAGAAAACTGTAACTGATGATTTTAAGTGCCGGAATTCCTATTTCAAGCATAGTATCAGATGCATTAAACATACCAAGCAGTGTTCCCGGTATGATATGGAATAAGATACACCCGATCACCATGATCCCTGTGGCATAAGTTACACTGAGTTGAACAGTCTTTACAATACGTCCCGGTTTCCTGGCCCCGAAATTATAGGCAACAATAGGAATCATCCCGTTATTCATACCAAATATAGGCATAAATATAAAGCTCTGCAGCTTGTAATAGGCACCAAATACTGCCGTTGCCGTTGAAGAAAATCCCATAAGCAGCTTATTCATGCCAAAATTCATCACAGAACTGATAGACATCATAAATATGGATGGAATACCAACACTGTAAATATGTTTCACGATTTTCCAGGAAGGCCGGTAACGTAAAGGAGAAATATGAAGTTCCGTATTCACCTTACGGTTCAGAAAAAGCCCGATACACGCTGCAATAACCTGACCTGTAACAGTTGCAATGGCTGCTCCTGCCACTTCCAGTCTTGGGAAACCAAACAATCCGAAGATCAAGATCGGATCCAGAATAATATTAATAACAGCACCTATCATCTGAGTGATCATAGAATAAATGGTCTTGCCCGTAGACTGGAGAAGCCTTTCAAATGTCATCTGGAAAAATAGTCCAAATGATATCATCCCGATAATACGAATATACTGAAGTCCATATACTGCGATCTGCGGATCAGAAGCATTCACAGTCTGACTGGAAATGAACATTTTTCCAAAGATAAGCACCAATAAAGAAAAACCTGCAAAGCTTGCACCTGCCAGCCATATTCCATTGTTTGCCGCCTTATTAGCGTAATCTTGTCTTTTCTCCCCAAGAGCCTTGGAAACCACCGCATTCATACCTACTCCCGTTCCACTTCCCACTGCTATCATAAGATTCTGCATAGGAAAGGCAATTGATACGGCAGTCAGGGCACTTTCTCCTATTTTTGCCACAAAAATACTGTCTACAATGTTGTACAGTGCCTGTACCAGCATTGAAAGCATCATAGGTACAGACATAGAGATCAGAAGTTTTGAAATAGGCATTACTCCCATTTTATTTTCCTGCATTGATACCTGCTGTTCTTCCAATGAAATTTCTCCTCCGTAATAATCTGATAATATATTTTATAAGAACAATAGCAATATGTCAATAAAAAACAGGTATGAAACCTGTCATCGGAAATTCATACCTGTTTCTTTCTCTATTTAAAAAGATTCCTTATTCTGCCTCTGTTGTTTCTTCTGTATCTTCGCTTTCTTCAAACGGGATTACAGCTCCATCATAAGTATTATTGATGTATTCTTTGATTTCGTCAGATTTCAGGGCTGCAACAAGTGCCTTGATACCTTCATCATTTTCATTTCCTTCTTTAACTGCAATAACATTTACATATGTTTTTGCTGCTTCAGAATCAGATTTTTCATATGCCAGTGCATCTTTTCCAACTGAGAATCCAGCTTCAAGTGCATAGTTTCCGTTTAATACAACGTATGCTGTTTCATTGACAACACGTGCAACCTGTGCGGCTTCCAGTTCAACGATATCAATATTGTAAGGATTATCCACAATATCATTCTTTGTTGCTTCCAGTCCAGCGCCATCTTTCAGAGTAATGATACCATTATCCTGAAGAAGAAGAAGGGCTCTGGCTTCATTTGTAGTGTCGTTTGGGACTGCAATGGAATCACCATCTGCAATATCATCCAGGCTCTTCTTTGTTCCAGGATAAATACCAAATGGCTCATAATGAATACCGCCGGCGTTTACAAGATGAGTTCCTTTTTCTTCATTAAAGCTGTTCAGATAAGGAATGTGCTGGAAATAGTTGGCATCAAAGTCACCACTTTCAACAACCTCATTGGGCTGAACATAATCATTAAATACAGTAACTTCCAGATCATATCCTTCTTTTTCAAGAATCGGTTTTACCTGTTCCAGGATTTCAGCATGAGGAGTTGCGGATGCTGCAACTTTAATTGTCTTTTCATCATCTGCTGCAAATACATTGAATCCCAGTGAGCTGACAAATAATGCTCCTGTAAGTGCTGCTGCTACTAATTTTTTCATAATATTTTCCTCCGTTTTCTTTTGAATT
>JAQYGS010000052.1 GCA_028722515.1 Clostridia bacterium
CAGTGGTGCCCTGTGCAAAGGCAGCCATAACTGCTATTACAGGAAGCTCGTCAATGAGGGAAGGAATTATGTCTCCCTCAATGGTTGTACCATGAAGACTGCTGGTTCGGATAAGAAGATCTGCCGTAGGCTCTCCTTCCATTTTTCTATTCAGAAGGGTAATATCCCCTCCCATAGCCTGACATACACGGATCATTCCATCCCTGGTAGGATTGATCCCTACATTTTTCAAAAGAATTTCACTTCCCGGAGTCAGAAGCCCTGCAGCAATGAAATAAGCAGCAGAGGAAATATCTCCCGGAACAGAGATCTCCCTGCCTGCAAGAATAGGTTCAGGCTTAATGGATGCGGTGGTACCTGCAGAGGTTACCTGTGCTCCAAAATAGTTCAGCATAATTTCCGTGTGGTTTCTGGAAAGAACAGGCTCAGTCACGCTTGTAATTCCATCCGCATACATACCCGCCAGAAGTACACAGGATTTTACCTGTGCAGAAGCAACAGGTGACTGATAGCAGATGCTGTGCAAAGGCCTTCCTGTAATCTTAAGAGGAGCACAATCGTTACCTTTCTCACTTACTATATCTCCTCCCATGGCAAGAAGAGGTGTCATAATCCTCTTCATGGGACGTGACTGGATGGATGCATCCCCGTTTAAACGGCTGGAAAAAGCCTGGCCTGCCAGGATACCGGAGATCAGTCTTGTTGTAGTGCCGCTGTTTCCCACGTCAAGGGTCTTGGAAGGAGCACTCAAACCGTGAAGCCCTTTGCCGTGCACCAGGATTTCTGAAGAATTTCTTTCAATTTCAATTCCCATTTTCTGAAAACAGGAGATTGTGGAGAGACAGTCAGCTCCCTCCAGAAAATGAGTGATTCTCGTTGTTCCTTTTGCAAGAGAGCCGAACATAACAGCCCTGTGTGAAATAGATTTGTCTCCAGGAACACATAGTTCACCTCTAAGATGTGTCTGTTTTTTTATTTCCATTTCAGTACCTACCGTTCATAGATAATATAATTTCTTTTTTTCAGAAGCGATTCGCCTCTTTCCATAGAATCCTGATCATAAAATTCGATCTTCAGCACACCCTCTTCAAATTCTCTGTTATGAATAATGCCGATATTCTTAATACTGATCTTATCCATGGCAAGAATAGTAGCAATAGTGGCAATTCCCCCTGCTTCATCTGCGATATCCAGATAAAGAACATATAGCTTCTTAAGAAGTCCATTATCTGTTACATCAATAGAATCCCTGTAATCCCTGGAGCTGGCAAACATCTGATAAAGGCTCTGGGCATCTTTATTATCGATAAAACACCGAATCTGAATCAAAAGCCGTATAAAGTCATCCAGAACATTGGAGATATTCTCACTGTTTTCCACGCAGATCTGTTCCCACATAACAGGTGAGGAAGAAGCAATCCGGGTAATATCCCGAAATCCTCCTGCAGCTATAGTCTTCATATACTCCTGGTCATTATCCAGCATGCTGACAAGGTTTACAAGCGCAGACGCAATAATATGAGGAAGGTGGCTCACTCCTGCAGTGATAAAGTCATGTTCCTCACTTGTAAGCACCATAGGAATGGCACCAAGGGAAGAAACAAGTTCTGTAAAATCCGTTAGCTTATCAAGAGGCACTTCTCCACCTGGAGTAATAATATAGTAAGCATTCTCAATCAGACGATCACTGGAGGCCTCAAAACCTGATTTCTCCGAACCCGCCATAGGATGTCCCCCGATAAAACAGGATTCCATATTCAGCTTCTGAATCTCTTTATGAATAGGACCTTTAACACTTCCCACATCTGTAATAATAGTATCTGGACCGATAATCTGCTTCAGATATTTCAAATATTTCACATTATATTCCACAGGGGAACATAAGAAAATGTAATCACAGTTACTGAAACGGTCATCTTCAGATTCACAGACTGCATCTATAATTCCGCTGCTTACAGCTGTGGCAAGAGTTTCCCGGTTCTGGTCATAGGCCAGAAGATGGTAGTCCTTATGATATTTCCGGATGGCCCGGGCAATAGAGCCTCCCATCAGCCCAAGACCGATAAAACCAATGGTTTTCATACGATTAAAGAATCCTTTCCAACAGCATTTCTGCATAAAATTAAAGTCATCATTATTTTAAATTATTCGACAGAAAAAGTCAATTATTTAATCGCGGAACATCCTGCAGGCATTTAATCGCAGAACATCCCGCAGGCTGGGAGGTGCCTGGCTGCCACTGC
>JAQYGS010000053.1 GCA_028722515.1 Clostridia bacterium
ATAGTTTGCGTATGAATCATCGGCACCAGACAGTGCATGACTGCTTCCACCGATCACATACTGTTCCTTGATAAAACCTGTCCTCGATCTTTCATCTTCATGAAGTAGATAAAAGGAATACGTCCTAAGCCTGCCCTGCGAATACGCTCCACCTCCTGCAAGATAAGCATCAATCTCATCCTGTGTAATGAACATCGGATGTTCTTTCCAGGCAAAGCCGTCCCTAGCCTGATAAGGAATCACCTCATCCGCAAACTTCTGAAACTGCTTTGAGATATTTATAGGATTATAATGATGGAAACGCATAATAAAATGATTTTCTTCAT
Organism: Clostridia bacterium; assembly: GCA_028722515.1. Lineage (GTDB taxonomy): Bacteria > Bacillota > Clostridia > Lachnospirales > Lachnospiraceae > Blautia_A. The sequence continues at coordinate 327 of JAQYGS010000053.1, forward strand.
AGGCTTCTGCCAGTGCATCCAGTCTTTCATTCAGTTCCGAAAGCCACTGAAGATCCTCCAGCTTTTCTTCCAGATAATCCGTGATCTCCGGATAGATACTGCGAAGATGTGGTAAATCCTCCTCATCGAAAACAATCTCCGCTACTCCTTCTGCCATATCCCCTTTCATATAAGCAAGAGCCTGGGCGTGTTCTTTTACTGCATTACTTCTTGCCGCATCCAATACAGACTGCGGTGCATATTCACCCTGGTCTAAAAGCTGATGGATACGTCCGCTGACATCTTCCCATGATAAAAATGCCTTATCTAAGATATGGTCTGTAACCGTATGCCCTACTGCGATCTGCATCCCGGTTTCATCAAACCAGACCGAATATTCATTTCCATCAATCTGAAAGCCTTTTCCACCTTTGCGGTATTCACGCTTCACAAACTCCGTATATTCCTCCGGTGTCTGTTCACTCATGAAATTATAGATGATCCGGAGCTGGCTGGCTTTCCGGTTTCCTCCTGTCCGTAAAATCTCATCGACAACTTCCTCTGGAATCTGGATTTCTCCGGCATAAAGGGCAGCTGCTCTTTCCTCGATCTGCCGCCTTTGTTCATCTGCGGTGGGATATTCGGGCAAAGATAAAGCAGAGGCGATCTCTTCCTCTGCTTTACTCAATCCATCTTCTCTTGTATCTTCGACTAACTGTATACCAATTCCGTCAAGATGCTCTCTTCCGCTGTTGCCATCAGTGCGTTCATGTGTGCTGTCCATGCCATCGGATCTGCTTCCTTGTCCGGTGCCGGATTCTTCTCCAGTAATTTCTCCATCTGGCTGTCCATTCTCTCCTGTGCTGCTTTCTCGATCTGTTCCAGATGGCTGTTCAGCTTCCCGGTCAGGAACAGGCTCTGATAAAGGCTGTTCTTGTGTTCTTTCAGAAATGTCCTCCGCAGCATCCCATATTTCCCGATCGTCACTTCTTCCTCTTCGACGGTCAGATTCGGAAACAGGTAATCTCCCTTGCGATGATATGTCAGTTCCATAATCGGTTCCTCCTTCATTTTCAATATTTTCTTCTTTTTTCGTTTCTGCATCCTGGTTTTTAATTTCGTGCATTAACGTGGTAAAGTTATTATAATTCCTTTCATTGGAATTTTCAACCTCTTTTCTCGCTTCTTCCAGAGAAATTTTATGTACGGTCTTTCCAATATCAATCAGAATACTCTCACTGAGCTGGCTTGCCGCATTTCCAAGGAAGGTGAGAACTGACAGACGGTTATAATCTGTGATATGCATGAAGTCCTCTTCTTCCAGAAGTTCCATCGGGTCAAGCCCGCATCGCCTGGAAAGCAGATAGTAAACACTGTCTGTTGCCAGCTGACGAAAATCACTGCGGATCGTCACCTCATCCAGATCTTCCAGATAAGTACCTTCTACAGCATATTCCAATCCATCCAGGTATTCCTCCAGATTGTCATTGACCATTTCCCTTGCGACCGCCATCAATGCGTCCTGCAAAGTTGCCGCATCCTTTTCTTCCAGAGCATAGACTTCTGCCAGATGGGTGAGGATCTCTTCTCTCTGGTGTTCCTGCATCTTCCAAAGATACGGGCTTCTGCCTCCGGCTACCATGTGGGTATCCGAAATATCAAACACATAACGAAGTTTGGTATTCTGCCAGGTTTCATCAAACAAGGCAATTCCTCTTGCACCACGATTTACCCAGCGTAACATCTTTTCATTCCATAGTTCCAGTGATGCACAGGCTGTTGCGTCTGGACGCTGTGCATGGATCAGAAGCTGGTCTGAAAAAGAATAACGATATAACCTTGATGCTGTGTCCATATAATCCATCCAATCCCCTGGCGAACTGCTCACTGATACGGCATGTTCCTGCACCAAGTTTCGGATGTCCTGTAGTTTAGACATTAAACTTCCCTCCTATCAATAAAAAAACAGCCCACTCTTTTTTAGAATTGGCTGCATAAAATGTACTTTACTTTTCGGAGAGAAAATGCTATATTCTAATTGAAAAGAGTAACCGCCCACAAGGTGGATGCTCCTGGATTAGGTTTTAATTTATTTTGCTCTCAAAGAGAGCTGCCTATCCTGTTGGCAGACAGGGTAGGCTATTTTTTTCGCTTGTTGTCCCTATTATCCAAATAGGCAAGCAAAGCAATCAGAAACGTACCGCCTAAGAACAATAAGCTCAAGACTTCGTATGTATCCATTCGCTCCACCTCCCTTCTTCTGTATCCCTTAACGGAATCTGAAAATCCAGGAGGTTTTTACCAACCCTGTACACGGTTACTCCAGTAATATTCTAACAGGTAACTCTCCGCAAAGCAATTCCTTTTTACTTCATACGGTTTTATATTCTGTTTTTCTCTTATTCTCTGGCCAATGCAGTTTCCATTCCAGATATTCCTCTTCTGTGATTCTTCCATCGCCCAATTTCTGCTTTTTCCCCATCCATTCCTGCAGATAAGACATTGTTTTTTTATCCCTCATTGTGATTCCAACTATTTCACTTTCTGAATCATTTAGCAGGAACAGATGAAAAAGCCCTCTATTTTCTTCATCCATCCAGAATAAAGTTTCCATTAATTCGTCCATTGTCGCAATTCCAGGACTTAAAAAATTTCGGACATCAACTTCCAATATTTCTGCTATCCGGATAAGCGTTTCCTGCTTCGGTGTACGCTGTCCACTTTCATATTGGGCGATTCTCACATCCGCACTACTTTCCCCATATCCTAATCTGCGTCCCAATTCCTTTTGAGTTATGTTGCGAAACATACGGATTTTTCTTATTCTTGCTCCTAATTTCAATTTCTTCTCCTTTTCAAAATGGGGCTGTGCAGTAACCACAGCCCCAGAACACTATTTATATTATCATTTGCGTTTTCTCTTAACTGTCACTACAGTTCCCAGACATCCTGCTGATACTGCAAGTGCCAGCACAAAAATAGCAATATTTGTATTATCTCCTGTTTTTGGTGGATTGGATACAGAAGTCGCATCAGAACCATGGGAACCAGGAGTGCTGACTCCCTGGTTTTCTGATGTTTCCGGAGTGTCTTTTTCCGGAGCTTTCTTATTTGTCAGATCCAGAGTATATTCAATCACAGGAGTACGGTCATTGACATATTCAAACTGAATCTTATGCTCGGTTTCATCAAGCTGATAGCCATCCAGTGTTTTTGTTTCTTTCAGGATATATGTGATTGCTTTTTTATACTGCCCATTCTTAAAAGTCGCAATCGGATAATTCTTTGATTCTGCATGGCCAGCACTGTCTGTTACCAGAGTTTCCAGAACTTTACCTTTGCTGTCACAAAGGGCAAATTCTACACCTTTCATTGGCTTCTTGGTATCTTTATCCGTTTTATTTAAGATTACCTTGCCCATTGCCTGTTCATCTTCCATTTTGGCTCCCTGAACATCTCCGGTGTCCTTAACCTCAAATGTCACTTTATTTGCCACAATATAGCCTTTCGGTGCTGTTTCCTCCAACAACGTATAAGTGCCGACTGAAAGTTTCTCTACATAATGGGGCTGATCACCAGATGTCCAGCTTTCCATAACTTCCTGGTTTTCATTAAGAATATACAGTTTAGCACCTTTGACCTCGCTGCTTCCATCTGTCATATCAACTTTACTGATCAGAATTTTTGTTGTATCATCCTGCATTTCTACTTTCTGTATATCTGCAGTATTTTCTACTACAAACGTAATGGATTCTGCAGTTGCATAACCATCAGCAGGAATTGTCTCTGTTAATATATATTTCTTTCCAACTTCCAGTTCCTTAATGATGTGTGGTGTGCTTCCGGAAGTCCACTCATCCACAACGTTTCCCTCTGAATCGGATACTTTCAGTTTTGCACCTGGTAATTCTTCCCCGGTTGTAATATCTGATTTTGTGATTTCAAAAGTAGTTGGCTCATCTTCATAAGTGAACTCAAAGGATACTTCTGCAACCTCTTCTCCCGCATAAGCAAAATCAAATTCCTTGATTTCTTCTGTTGTCACAAATCCAGCAGGAGCCTGCACTTCTTTTACATAGTAGTTGCCATTGATTGGAAGATCTGCCGTAAATACAATCCTTCCATCCTGATCCGTAGCTTTCTGCTCGATCATGGTATCTGCTTTCAGGATTACTTCGCCTTCTGCATTTAAAATATCATTCTTTGTATAAAGTGCAAATACTCCGCCTTCCAGAACACGGTCTGTATTTTTTTCTTTCTTAACTACAGTTACTTTTGCTTTCTGGCGGTTATTCTGCCAGTCCTCATCATAAGTCACAACCGGAGTATTCTGATCACGATAAGTCAGATCAACCTCTCTGATTTCTCCATCCAGAACATATCCATCCGCCGTCTCTTTTTCCTTTACATAATATTTGCCTAAAGGAAGATCTTCTGCTCTTGCATATCCAAGAGCATCTGTCGTAATTGTTGCTACCAATTCGTCCTTTTTATAATAATCACTGCTTTCCCCATCTGCAGCCTTGATATCCTCCGCTGCATAAATTTCAAAAGTAACATCTTTCAAAGAACCTGTAACATAGCCAAATGCTGCGTCCATGCCGCCTGCCAGCATATCTTTCCAGGTAACTTCCTTGACAAATTCACCTTTTTTATTGATGATGATTCGTCCAACCGGAACAGCATCCTTCATTTCTACTTTTTGAACATCTGCAGTATCAGAAACTGTAAATTTCACTTCCTCCGCCTGCAGATAACCATATGGTGCAAACTCTTCCCGAAGTGTGTAGGTTTTTCCCACATGGAGTCTTTTTATTACATGAGCTTTTCCTTTTACAGAAGTCCATTTTTCTACTTCTTTTCCGTCTGAATCCAAAACCGTCAGTGTTGCTCCGTCAAGTTCCACACCTGTTGTAATATCTGATTTCGTAAATTCAGTTGTTGTCGGCTCATTCTTAAAAACGGTTTCCAGTTTTACTGTTTTTACTTCCTGTCCCTGATATTTCGCAGTCACCTCAATCTGCTCATCTGAAGATACAAAACCATCTGGTGCTGCCAGTTCTTTTATATAATAAGTTCCAAATGGCAGATCCTGCTCAAAAACAGTTTTTCCATCTTCACCTGTTACCGCTTTTGTAAGCAGTTCGTCTGCTTTTACCAGTACCTTATCCCCTGCTTTTATATCCTCTTTTGCGTAAAGACCAAACTCTGCTCCAGAAAGCCCTTTCTCATTTTCAGCATCTTTTTTCACAACTGACACTTCTACTTTCTGGCGGTCATTTATAAACTCTGCACTCTGTGAGATCACTGGTGTATTCTGGTCTGCATAGACGAAAGAAATCTTCTGTTCTTCTTCATTTAATACAAATCCCTCCGGTGCAGTCTTTTCTACAACTTTGTATTCTCCTAGAGGCAGATTATCAAGCTCTGCTTTTCCGGATTCATCCGTTGTCAGTTCTGCAACTTTTTCACCCTTTGCATATTTCAGGATTCTTTTTCCTGTATCATCTTTCTGGAAATCTGCTGTATAGATATCCTCTGCAGCATATACTTCATATACTGCACCGGAAAGGTTTTGAACTTCATACCTAAAATCATTCTTATAGGTCGAAAGAACCTCTCCTTTTTTCTGTACAGTGAGTTTTCCTTTCACCGAATGGTCCTCATATACCACTTCAATGACCGCATCACCTGATACCGGATCAGTCTGATACAGGGTATTGGTATCCACCTGTATTTCGACATAATTTTTGTTAATGGTATAACCGTCCGGTGCTGTTACCTCTTCGATTCTATAATGACCAATTTTTAAATTCTGAGGCAGTATCAGATATCCATCTATATCTGTGAAATATGAGGTATGTGTAACAGTTGTCGGGTATGTAGTTACCTGCTCTACATATTTTTCATGATCCATATCATAAATTTTAAACTCTGTTCCCGGAATTAGAACAGATTTTTTAGTCTCATCATCCTGTTTGATAATTTTCAGTTTTGCAGAAAATTCTTTATCCAAAAGAACTCTCCATGTCTGCGGCTCTGTTGGTTTATTCTCTGTAATCCGGACAATAAAATCATCTACAGGTTTGTAATTATGGGGTGTTGTAGTTTCTCTCACCAGATATGTTCCATATGGAATTGCAATGGATTTTACATAACCTTTCTCATTTGTAAAAATTTCTGTTGCTCCATTTTCACCGATCACAACTGGCTCTGCAGAGGAAAAATCATAATTTCCATCCTCTTTTACCACCAAAGAAGATACCAGATATGCACTAAATCCAGCTCCGGATAGTAATGCAGCATCTGTGTCTCCATTATTGGCAGCTTTAATAAGTTCAAACGGCTGTTTCTTCACCGTTTCCAGTGAGGTACACTCTTTTTCTACAACCGCTGTCAGATCACCTTCATCACTGCATACAAGATCATATTCATGCTCGTCTGCCAGATATCCTACGGATGGGGTAATTTCCTTGATGTAATACTCTCCAAGATAAAGATTCTCTATCCTTGCTTTTCCTTCTTTATCGGTAGTTAGCGTACCAATCTGGCTTCCGGCTTTATAAATAACGCCTGTCTTTCCATCTGGATGGGTAATGTCGTTTCTTGCATAAAGTCCATACACCGCATTTTCCAGGGAAGCATCTCCCTGTGCCTTATTTTCTTTTGTCTCGGCATCTTTTTTATTCAAAGAGATTGCAGCACTGACCCTGTCATTCACAAAAGTATGACTGAAAGAAATTTTTGCCTGTTCATCATTGGTATAACTGAACTGGAAAGAATAAGTATCTTTCTCATTTCTGACATAACCAGCCGGAGCCTGGACTTCTTTTACATAATAAGAAAATCCCACTGGAAGATCTGCTTTAAATGCTGCTTTTCCATCAGTACCAGTAATTGCAGTCTCAATCAGAGCATCTTTTTTTACCGCTACTTTTCCATCCACAGTTTTCATATCCTGCGCTGCAAACAGAGCAAAATGCCCTCCGGATAGTGTATTTTCAGTATCTTTGTCTTTCTTTATCACCTGCACCACTGCTTTCTGACGGTCATTTGTAAAGGTAGTCTCTGAGAAAGCCGCTTCTGCAGTCTGCCCTGCATAAGAAATGGTTACTTTTTTTGTTTCTTTTGCATTATAAAAATTTTCCGGGGCCTGTGCTTCTGTTACATTATAGCTTCCAAGCGGAAGATTCTTTACCGTTACAGAACCGTTCTCACCTGTGATCAGATTTTTCGCTACTTCTGCGCCTTTTTTGTAAACTGTTTTTCCACCTGCTGTTACAATATCCTCGGCAGCATATACGTTATAAACGGCTCCTTTCTGACGGCGTTTCTCATACTGGAATGAAGTTCCATTTTCATCAGATACAGCTCCTACAAAAACTTCTCCCTCTTTATAAACGGTCAGATTTCCTTTCTGCTCTTTGTCCGTTACAGTCTGTTTGGTTGTACTGCCAACTACTAATTTCACTCCATACGAAGAAGCCTGGACAACATAACCTTCCGGTGCTGTAATCTCTTTTAAGTAAACAGTATCCTGTGTCTTGGTAAGAGTTACACGTGAAGAACCATTGCTGTCTGTTGGCGGCATCTTAACAATCAGCTTTGTGCAGGCGTTATCACTATATACCCCATACACGGCTCCAGCTAGATTTTTTCCAGTATCTCCATCTTTCTTTGTAATTTCAATAACTGCTTCTTCCGGCCAGTCAACTGTAATCTGCAGGTCAGATGAATCTGTATAGTAGCCAAAACCAATGTCCTGTGAACTCTCCAATTTTAAGAGCATTGCATGGAAATCCAAAGGGAAATTAGATGTAATCGCATACTTTCCTTTCAGGCTACCCATATTGGCTGTTGTAGCTACAAGATGGAATTTCTCTCCACCCTTTACAGTGACATTTCCAGATGCCGTTTTTCCTGTGGTTTCATTAACAAGGCTTACTCCGTTCTCCAGATGAATGGTAATGGTAAATGCTTCATTTGCCTTCCAGGTAAAACTTTCAGTTTCCTTTCCCGTTGCATTAACGGAAAGTCCTGGAAGAAGTTTCATTGCTGT
>JAQYGS010000054.1 GCA_028722515.1 Clostridia bacterium
GACCTATCATCTCTCCAATCTCTTTGATCAGATCCACATTCCAGGTCTGGGCAAGAAGCGTTCCCACAGGAATGGCTGTACAGTACTGATGGTAAGTTGTTCCTCTTTTTTCTCTATCCCTTGCAAAAAATCCGCCTTCCACAGCTTCCAGGAAATCACCTGTTTCAATTTTACCCTCAAATACCTGATAAGACTGCTTCAGACGAATACCTGCCGGACCGTCTGCCAGTACAATGCTTGCCACATTCCATGGATCCATAGCGGCTACGGAAACCGTTTCTGCTGCTGCGCCGGGAACAGTCTGTCCGGCGGAACCCAGTTCGCTCTGTCCTGAATTCACATCTCCGGTAGCAAATGAAACAAGCTGATCAAAGGAAAGACTTTCTGTGATCTCACCTGCTTTTCCCGGAAGTTCATCCGGAACATGGGAATAACTGATTTTTTCTGACACGATCTCTGCCGCTTTTAGTTCCACAGCCGGAAGTTTGTCCGCGTCTTTCAGCCACGCAGCTTCTTTTGCCTGCATCTTTTCTTCATCCGGATGAATCTCATTCAGTTCCTGTTTTTTCTCACAAATATGTTCACACTGTACCATAACAGCGTCCTCATTCAGTTTCAGAGTGCCCACTAATTCAGCTGAATCAAGAGAATTTCCAATCCAGATTCCATAGGTACCTTTTTCCAGGATCCATGCAGCAAGTTCTTCGCTGTAGGAAGCCAGTTGATAAAGGTCAAAGGAAATCCGCAGCTTCTGTGTTTCTCCAGGTTTCAGCAGGGCGGTTTTTCCAAAGCCGGCCAGGCGGCGGTATTCTTTTGGAAGTTTGCCCTGAGGACAGGATACATAAATCTGAGCCACTTCTTTTCCTGCATATGTATCCCCAATATTTTTTATCTCCACATCTACAGATACTTTCGGTCTTGAAGTACTCATTTTGTTAATCTGAATCCCATCAGCCTTCATCTGAAATTCCGTATAGGAAAGTCCGTATCCAAAGCAGTAGCGGACAGGTACATCAAATGTATCAAAGTACCGATAACCTACATAAATTCCTTCTCTGTATTCCTCTGTATCAACATTTCCACTCATATAACTGAAAAAAGAAGCGTTGGGATAATCTTCATAGGACAGAGCCCATGTATCGGTCATTTTTCCGGAAGGAGTCACATCGCCGCTTATAACATCAGCAAAAGCATTTCCTCCTTCCTGGCCGGCCTGCATAAACTGCAGAATTGACCGGATATTCGTAAACTCTTCTGTAAAACCAAGATCCACCAAACCACCGGTATTGATCACCAGAATAACATTTTTGTATGCTTCGCAAATCTGCGCAAGAAGAGCTTTTTCTTGTGCTGTAATAAAGTAGTCTCCTTCTGCTGCCTGACGGTCTGCATTTTCCCCCGCAATACGGCTCAATACAAAAACTGCTGTATCTGCTCCATCTGCTTTTGCCGCTTCTACATTGATCGGGTCACCGCATGGCATCTGGAATTGAGTTGCGGAATATGCAGAAAAGAAATTGTTTCCATATTCCGGCATTTTTTTGTAAATTTCCTCTTTCCAGTCCAGTCTTGCCTGAACAAAAAGCTTATCATAGGACTTTAGCCAGTCTTTGCTCGTTATTTCGTATCCGGCATTTTCCATTCCCTGGTAAATATTGACGCAGTCACGTTCATTGACATCACCGGAGCCTGTTCCTCCTTTGATTGTTCTTATTGCACCGGCACCATAAAGGCCTATTTTACAGCCTTTTTCCAGAGGAAGAACATGGTTCTCATTTTTCAGTAATACAAATCCTTCTGCTGCTGCCTGTCTGGCTTTTTTTCTGTTTTCTGTTTCCCGCTCTGTCACTTCATTCGAAACAGAACCCACAAATCCTCTTTTTCTTAATTTCATAAAAACCTCCCAATTAATTCTTTTGATTATTTTCCATCTGACATATTCTTATTATGCAGTATTCTGTTTTACTTTTCTATCCTATTTTTTAACATTTTATTGGTTGATATTGATATTTAATAATCCTAATCTCATAAGAAGGAGTCTTTTATGTCTTCCTGTACATACGAAATGGTAAATCCCTCTTCTTATCTTAGAGAAATGGTGAGGACTTATGAGGAAAAAGAAGACGGTTATCCCCTGACAGCCAGAAAACAACGCACCGGGATTTTTAAAAGATATACAGATCAGAGCTTTCTGGAGTATCTGAATGATGTTCGGGTTATGCACTTATGTGATGAACTGAAGCATTCAGAAGAGACGATTGCCAATCTGATGGAAAAACAACTGATAATATTAAGGAGAATAGGTTGTTTTATAAAGCGTTAAATTGTATAATAATATTACAAGATGCCAGAGTTGTGGGAGTACGAAGCACGGAACAATCTGTGTGGCATCCTTTGACCCTAACATCATTACAAATGATATTATTCTTGAAGTGTAATTATCTATAGGGGGAAATTATTTTATGATAAACAAAAAAACAGTCATGTTGGTCTTAACAGCAGTGACACTTTTTGCTGCTGTACCAACTGCAGCGGCAGAAGAAGCAAAAGACACAAAAGAAACCGTTGAAATTCAGATTTTGTCAACAAGTGATATTCACGGCAAAATGCTGCCTTATGATTATGCGCTTGACGCAGAAGACACCAGCGGCAGTCTCGCGCAGATTTCTACATTGGTGAAAGAACTGCGTACAGAAAATACGATCGTTCTTGATAATGGAGATCTTATTCAGGGAAATTCAGCGGATCTTTTTTTGGATGATGAGATTCATCCAATGATTCTGGGATTAAATGCAGTTGGCTATGATATCTGGGTACCGGGAAATCATGAATTTAACTATGGTGTCGATACGCTGAAATAAATAATGGGACAGTCTGAACAGACAGTTTTGTGCGGTAATGTTTATCAGCCTGATGGCAGTCCGCTGGCGGACAATTACGTAATCACAGAAACGGATGGAGTAAAAATTGGTATTATTGGAATGGTAACACCGAATATTGCCCGTTGGGATGCAGCAAATCTGGCAGATTATACAGTGACAGATCCGGTGGAAGAAACGAAAAAAATAATTGAGGAAATTCGTGATGAAGTGGATATTCTTGTGGCTGCAGTACATATGGGAGAAAATAATGAGTATGATGTGGAAAACTCAGGGGTAAACGACCTTGCAAATGCGTGTCCGGAATTAGATGCAATCATCGCGGCACATGAACATAAACAGATTGCCGGAACAGAAGTAAATGGAGTTCTTATTGTTGAAAATGAGGATTCAGGAAAGTCTTTGGCACAGGTGACTTTTACTGTCGAAAAAAATGAAAATGGAGAATCAGAGATCGTAAACAGATCATCTGAAAGCTATGTGACAGCAGAATGTGAAGCAGATGAAGAAATCGTGAAGCTCCTCTCGGATGCAGATAATCGTGCAAAAGAAGATGCGCAGACAGTCATTGGTACTCTGATAAACGGACCGCTTGCGCCTGAAAATGAAATTGCAGGCATACCGCAGGCAAGACTGGAAGAAACAGCTTTAATCAACCTGATCAATGAAGTCCAGATGTACTATACAGGAGCAGATATTTCTGCCTGTTGTCTTTTCACTGATGATGAAAATCTTGACAGTGGCGATATTGAGAAGAGAGATATTTCTTCCATCTTCAAGTATACAGATACTTTGTATAAAATTGAGATGACAGGCGCACAGTTGAGAAAGTGGATGGAATGGTCTGCTTCTTACTATAATACCTTCAAAGACGGGGATCTGACAATTTCCTTTAACCCGGAAATGAGAGGATATAATTACGATATGTTCAGCGGCATTAAATATGAAATTAATATTTCAAAAGAACCGGGACATCGTATTGAAAATCTCACAAGAATGGATGGAACAGAAATTAAAGATGATGATGTATTCGTTGTAGCAGTTAATAACTACCGTGCAAATGCTCAGTTACTGACATACGGTGGGGTTTATGAAGAGGGCGTAGACGAACTTCCGGTTCTTCTTGAAATGGATGTAAGAGTAGATCTTGGCGACATCAGGGAATTGATTATAGATTATATTGAAAATGTGAACGGCGGAAAGTTAGAAGCACCGGCATTAACAGGTAATTGGAAGATTACAGGTTACGATTGGGATGAAGAACTTCATGCACAGGCTGTGGAACTTATTAATAGTGGTAAACTGGCTTTGAAAAATTCTGAAAGCGGACGTGAAACCAATATAGCTGCCATTACTGTGGATGATTTGAATCAGAACTGAAAGTACGAATCCAAAACCGAAAACGAAAAAGGAGAAACTATGGCACAGCAGACAGAATATAAGAAGAACAAATTAAGTAATGAGTGTAATGATTGCCCGAAGACGGAGTATCTGGATGGTGGGAAGCAGCACCGCGTACTGGTGGTTGTGGACATGCAGAATGATTTCATTACCGGCTCTCTTGGAAACGATGATTGTCAGAAAGTGGTAACCTCTGTGGTAAATGTGATTAAGACAGGTAATTATGATCAGGTATTTCTCACAAGAGACACCCATGGGGAGGATTATTTAAAGACACAGGAGGGACGAAAGCTTCCGGTCATTCATACAGTAAAAAATACGGAGGGCTGGCAGATTCAGAAAGATGTTATGGATTCTGTCACAAAAAATTATAAACAGGAACAGGTTACTGTCATTGACAAGCCGTGCTTTGGAAGTGAAGAGCTGGCAGACCTGATCAGCAAGCTGGGACAGGAATACCCGGAGGATGGGAGACTTACAGTGGATTTTGTTGGAGTATGTACAGACATTTGTGTGATCAGCAATGTATTTCTGGCAAAGGCAGCTGCAATGAATGCAGACGTTCGTGTGATAGAAAAGGCCTGTGCAGGTGTGACACCGCAAACCCATCAGACGGCTATTGAGGCTATGCGCGGATGCCAGGTTGAGATTATATAAACAGGCTAAAGATTATGGCTGTTTTTCAGAAAGCGCTTTAATGGATGATGCATATTCGGATGGTGTCATTCCGGAAATTTTTTTAAACTGCCGGGAAAAATAGTGGATGGAAGAATATCCCAGGAATTCAGAGATCTGGGTAAAGTTCATCTCATTTTCCCGGATGAGCTGCTTGGCTAACTCAATTTTCATCTGGGAAAAAAGTTCGATCACGCCGCAGTGACTTTGCTCCCGGAAAAGCTTCTGAAGCTTTGAACGGCCTATAAGATTGTCGTGACAGATATCCTCTATGGTCAGGGATTCCCGTATGTGCTCCTCCAGATAAAACAAAATTTTATTGTAGGGAGCGGAGTTTGTCTTCAGATCTACAAATTTACTGATGGGCATAGACAGCTGTGGTGTAACATTCCGCCGGATCAGATAGATAAGAAGCTGTTCCAGATAAAGACGGAGAAGCTGCTGAGAGCCAAAAGGGGCATTTTCCCTTTTTTCCATGATGTTCAGGTAAGGATCATCCAGAGGAGTGCGGATGCAGCGTCTTGCTTCGGAAATCAGCATGCCCAGAAGGTTTCGCTCCGTATCCGTAATATTTACGATGCGATTCTCAAAGAATTTCATACTGGGAGAATGGCACGTAAAGGAAACCACTACGATATTGGGAGCTGTGTTCCCCACTGCCATCAGATCATGAAATTCATTGGGTTTATGAAAAATTATCTGTCCCCGGTTCAGAATATGGGGACCATTGTCTGTGCACACCTGTGCCATTCCCTTATCTACACACTGAAATTCCCAGAAATCATGCTTTTCTCCCGGAAAATGAAAGTCCTTACGGTATTCAAAATAATGAACTGTATAAATTTCTTCAACATGGATATCCGAATCCAGTTGAATTGCAACAAAAGACATAATGGTGCCTCCTCATACTGGTATCTAATAATATACATTATATCTCTAAAAAAAGCCACAGTTTTTAATATGTTAATCGTAAATTTTCTGCCTTTTGTGCAAAAGAAAAAAAGAATTGTGTAAATACTATTTGTGCGAAAGTGCTAAAATTATACCTAACAGCACACGAAATTGTATAAAATGTACAAAACCTGCACAGACCGGCTCAGGCAGGACAGATATTTTGTGGGCAGTCTCCCATCGATGAGTGATAAAAAGAAAATGATTGACAATTCTGACATGCTTATGTAAAATGAACTTATAATTATAATAATTGAGACATGAGATTACAAAGGCGTGACAAATCAGATTTACCATCAGATTTTGTTACGCTTTCTTTTTTCTCAGGAGCCTTAAAAAGAAAGGGAAGGTGACTAAATAATGAAAAAAAGAGTTTTTGCAGCACTTATGGCCATAGCAATGGCAGCATCCATGTCCACAGCAGCAATGGCAGCTGACGGAGACAAAACAGAGATTAACGTTATCGCAGCAGAATATGGCCAGAACACCAAGGCATGGTGGGCAGACTTTGTAAAATCTTTCAATGCTGATAATCCGGACATCAACCTGAACGTAGAAGTTGTTTCCTGGAACGATATCTATACAGTTGTTAATACCCGTATTCAGGGCAACAATGCACCGGATATCCTGAACATCGATGTGTTTGCAGATTATCAGGCTGACGGTCTTCTGCTTCCGGCACAGGATTATGTTTCTGAAGAGACATATGCAAAAATGTATCCGTCCTTCCTGGAGCAGTCCGAAGTAGACGGCACTGTATGGGCAGTTCCGGATCTGGCTTCCGCACGTGCAATGTATTACAACAAAGATATTCTTGACGCAGCCGGAGTTGAAGTTCCGACTACATGGGAAGAACTGACAGCTGCATGCAAAGCAATCAAAGAATATGACGACAGCATCTATCCATGGGGCATTGATATGACAACGGACGAAGGCCAGGCAGCATTTGCTTATTATACCTGGAACAATGGCGGCGGCTTCGTAGATGAAAACGGCGACTGGGCTTTGAACAGTGATGCAAACGTAGAAGCAATCGAGTATGCAATCGGTCTTGTAAACGATGGCTACACCAACAGTGATCCGGCTAATGACACTCGATATGACCTTCAGGATATGTTTGGCGCAGGCCAGGTAGCTATGCTGATCGCTCCAAACAGCCTGCCGACATACATTGCAGATGGCGGTCATGAAGTAAACTTCGGAGTTGCTTCTATTCCGACTAACACAGATGAATCCGTATCCGCAGGTGTTATGGATCGTTTCATGTGCTTCGACAACGGATATTCTGATGAAGAGCTTGCTGCAATCACCAAATTCTTCGATTACTTCTATGATGATGAACGTTACTCTGACTGGGTATTAATGGAAGGCTTCCTTCCGGCAACCATAGCAGGCGGTGAGACAGTAGCAGCTGCTGACGAAGATATGGCAGCATGGGTTGATATCGTAGGATCCAGCAAATTCTATCCCACAGCAAAAGCAGAGTGGGCAGATGTGAAACAGGGCGTTATCGATGTAGAGCAGAGAGCCCTTCTTGGAGAAAATGTAAAAGATCTCTTAGACGAGCTTCAGTCTGATATTGCAGGCTGATTCTGAAAGATAAAATCTGAACTGAAAAACTGAAACCGAGAGCCGGGCGGCATAAAATGGCCCGGCTCTTTGTACAGATGAGTATCAAACTGGTGGTGGAATATGAAGAAAAAGAAAATTTTAAGAGCAGCCAGCCCATATATCTGGCTTTTGCCCAGCATTTTGCTGATGGTGGTCTTTATCCTGTTTCCCATTTTTGAAGTGTTTCGTACATCCTTCAGCGATGTAAGTAAGGCCGGAATCGTCAGAGGCTTTGCAGGCTTTGACAACTTTGCCAAGGTTCTGAAGAGCTCAAGTTTTGCAATGGTTCTGAAAAATACACTGATATGGACAGTTGTAGTAGTAGGCCTGTCCACAGTGATCGGAATCGTGCTGGCAATGGTTTTAAACAATGAATTCCGGGGAAGAAAGCTTGTTCGTGCCATCGTGGTATTTCCATGGGCAACATCCCTGATCATTCAGGCAAGTGTATGGAAATTTATCATTGACGGTGACTACGGCACGTTAAACACACTTCTTATGAAACTGGGTATCATTAATAAAGCAGTAAACTGGACTCCGACTCCGGCAGCCTATTTTGCCTGGGAATGCTGGGTTGGTATTTTTGTAACTGTTCCCTTTGTAACCTTCTGTGTCCTTTCCGGTCTGCAGAGCATTGACTCTGTTTACTATGAAGCAGCAACGGTGGACGGCGCGGGATTCTGGCAGAAAATGTTTAATGTTACTCTGCCGTTGTTAAGATCTTCTCTGACTGTCAGCACAGTGCTGAACATTATTTACGTATTTAACTCTTTCCCGATTGTCTGGACCATTACCAAAGGAGATCCGGCCAATCGAACCGATACGTTGGTTACATATCTGTATAAACAGGCCTTCTATAAAGGAAGGACCGGCGAAGCCGCTGCAATTTCCGTGATCGGATTTCTGATCCTATGTGTATGTGCTTCTGTTTATATGGTTCTTTCACTGAGAAAGGAGGATCAGGATGCATAGAAAAGCAAAAGAAAAAAAATATATCAAACCTGCCCGCACACCTAAGGAAAAAGCACTTCGGGTTCTTCTCTATGTAACCGTCATCCTGGTGTCTCTGGTTATTCTGTATCCGTATTTTGCTATGTTTACCACAGCGCTGAAATCCCGTGCGGAAATTTATGCAATGAAGGGAACTATCCTTCCGATTAAGTGGGAATGGAAAAACTTTACGGAGATCTGGAAGCTGGCACCATTGGGAAGGTATTTCCTGAACTCGATCATTGTGGCAGGCGGAGCAACTGCCATTGCCATTATCTGTGGAATCCCGGCAGCCTATGCGCTGTCCCGTATGAAATTTAAGGGAAAAAAATTCTTCCTGGGATTGGTCATCATTTCCCAGATGTTTGCACCGGTTGTGCTCCTGGTTGGTATCTATAAGGTTATGAGCGTGCTTCATCTTACCGATACGCTGGTTGCGCTGGTATTTGTTAATGCAGCCTTTAACCAGGCATTTGCTATCTGGCTTCTTCGTGGAACCTTTATGTCCATTTCTCCGGAAATGGAGCAGGCGGCAACCATTGACGGCTGCAACCAGGTACAGGCAATGACCAGGGTTCTTCTCCCGGTAGCTGCACCTGGTATAGTAACTGCACTGATCTTTGTGTTTATCAATGCATGGAATGAATATACAGTTGCACTGACCCTGATCTCTACGGATGTGCTGAAGCCTCTGACCGTAGGAATCACAGTCTTTAACGGCTATAATATGATTGAATGGCAGTACCTGTTTGCATCTTCGCTGTTTGCAACCATACCGGTTATCATTCTCTTTGTATGTATTGAGAAGCATCTGGTAGGCGGACTTACCTCCGGTGGTGTAAAAGGTTAAAAAAGAAAAAGAGGGATAAAAAAGAATATGAAAAAACCAGTTCTTGTCGTTATGGCAGCAGGTATGGGAAGCCGTTACGGCGGATTAAAACAGATCGATCCTGTTGACAGAGACGGACATATTATCATGGATTTCTCCATTTACGATGCTGTAAGAGCCGGATTTGGAAAAGTTGTATTTATTATCAAAAAAGAAAATGAGGCGGATTTCAGAGCTGCCATTGGCGACCGCATGAGCCGCCAGATCGAAGTGGAATATGTGTTCCAGGATCTTAACAATCTGCCGGAAGGCTACACAGTACCGGAAGGACGTGTAAAACCATGGGGAACCGGACATGCAGTGATGAACTGCCTGGGAAAGGTAGACGGTCCCTTTGCCGTAATTAATGCAGACGATTATTACGGCAGCCATGCGTTCCAGATGGCATATGATTTCCTTATGAACCATGAGGATAAAGACGGTATTTACCAGTATATGATGGTAGGTTATAAGCTGGAAAATACACTGACAGATAATGGACATGTGGCAAGAGGAGTCTGTGTGACGGATGAAAACGGTTACCTGATGGATATCGTGGAGCGCACACACATTGAGAAAAAGGATGGAGGAGCTGCTTACACAGAAGATGATGGTGCAACCTGGACGAATCTTCCACTGGATGCCACTGTTTCCATGAATATGTGGGGCTTCAGTGCTGGCATTCTTAAGGAATTGAAGGATCGATTTGCCTCATTCCTTGACAGAAATCTGGAAAAGAATCCGCTGAAATGTGAGTATTTCCTGCCGTTTGTGGTGGATGAGCTTCTGAAAGAGAAAAAAGCAACGGTGAAAGTTCTGAAGTCCATGGATAAATGGTATGGCGTAACCTACAAAGAAGACAAACCCGTGGTTGTAGCGGCTATCCAGAAGATGAAGGATGAAGGTCTTTACCCACAGAATTTATGGGAGGACAGATAAGTGGATAACAGGAAAATCATGGAGGTTATAAGCAATTTTGATTTTGACGGCTCTTTTGAAGAGTGTATTCCCTTTGGAAGTGGTCATATCAATGACACCTTCCGTCTGGCATTTCGAACAACAAAGGGAATCAGATATTATATCCTCCAGAGAATGAACAAAAGCGTTTTTTCCTTTCCCGAAGAGCTCATGGAAAATATCAGCGGTGTAACCTCCTGGCTCAGGAAGAAAATTCTGGAAAATGGCGGGGATGTGGAGCGTGAGACACTGAATCTGGTAAACAATAAAGAGGGTCAGGCTTTCTACAGGGACAGTGAAGGAGAATACTGGAGAGTTTATCTCTTTATTGAAAATGCCACCTGTTATGACCTGGTAGAAAATGAGAATGATTTTTACCAGAGTGCGCTGGCTTTCGGGCATTTCCAGAGACTGCTGGCGGATTATCCCGCACAGACGCTGCATGAGACTATTAAGGATTTTCATAACACTGTGGTGCGTTTTCAGAATTTCTGCAAAGCTGTCAAAGAGGATGCCTGTGGACGTGCGGCAGATGTGCAGAAGGAAATTCAGTTTGTCATGGAGCGGGAAAAGCTTGCCCATGTTCTGTGTGACCTGCAGGAGGCGGGAAAGCTCCCTCTTCGTGTTACCCATAACGATACCAAGTTAAATAATGTCATGATAGATGACAAGACGGGAAAAGGAATCTGTGTTATTGATCTGGATACTGTCATGCCTGGACTTTCTGTCAATGATTTTGGAGATTCCATCCGGTTCGGAGCCTCAACGGCAGCGGAAGATGAGAGAGATCTGTCAAAGGTCCATTTTGATCTGCACCTCTATGAGGTATATGTAAAAGGCTTTATCGAAGGCTGCGGCGGTGCTCTTACAGAGCTTGAGATGGAGATGCTGCCCATGGGTGCCATCCTTATGACCTTTGAGTGCGGTATGCGTTTCCTGGCGGATCATCTGGAAGGTGACCATTACTTCAAAATCCACAGGGAAAACCATAATCTGGATCGGTGCCGTACTCAGTTCAAGCTGGTATCCGAGATGGAAGAAAAACTTCCGGAAATGAAGGCTATTATAGAAAAATACAAATGATGTTGAAGTCAAAGTTATGGCACAGCAGACAAAAATTCCTGGAAATTCACATACAGGGGCATCATTTCGGAAAATGTCAAGTTTAACAAAGGAAAACAGTATTCCAGATATAAAGAGTTGTGAATATGAATAGAAAATAGAAGTATTTTCATGTAAAGATATAAGAAATGCATAAAGAAAGAAGGATTTTCCAGAAAAATAGAAGGATTTTGTATGGTATTAAAAAAAATGCATTGTTATAATAGCGTTAGCAACACGAAATAAACGCATCGTGAGAAAAGAAATAGGAGGTTTTTTTCAATGAAAAAAAGATTAGTCAGCAGAATTCTGGCAACAACAATGGCAGGCATTATGGCATTTTCTTTACCTGTAATGGCTGAGGAAACAACAGAAGATACTACAGTAGAAACTACAGAGGAAACTGTAGAAGCAAATCCTGATTTAGCAGACAAAAAGGTTGGCGTTTGTATTTATCAGTTCGCAGATAACTTCATGACCCTGTTCCGTACAGAACTGGAGAACTATCTGGTAGAGAAAGGATTCAGCAAAGACAACATCGTTATCCAGGATGGTGCTAATGACCAGGCTACACAGTCTAATCAGATCGATGCATTCATCGCAGACGGCGTTGATGTCCTGATTATTAACCCGGTTAACTCTTCTTCCGCAGCAACAATTACTGATAAAGTAGTTGATGCTGGTATCCCGCTTGTATACATCAACCGTGAGCCGGATGCAGCAGAAGAGCAGAGATGGGCAGACAATGACTGGAATGTTACATATGTAGGATGTGATGCACGTCAGTCTGGTACTATGCAGGGCGAGATGATCGCAGACCTTGGTCTTGAAAAACTTGATATGAACGGAAATGGCAAAGTTGATTATATCATGATCGAAGGTGACCCGGAGAACGTAGATGCTCAGTATCGTACCGAGTTCTCTGTAAAAGCTCTTGAGGACGCTGGCCTCGAAGTAAACTGCCTTGATGATCAGATTGGTAACTGGGATCAGGCTACTGCTCAGCAGTTAGTTGCCAACTCTCTCAGCCAGAACGGTGATGATATTGAAGTTGTATTCTGCAATAACGATGCTATGGCACTTGGTGCTCTGCAGGCTATCCAGGCAGCAGGACGTACTGTTAACGAAGATATCTACCTTGTAGGTGTTGATGCTCTGTCTGAGGCTCTTGAGGATGTTATGGCAGGAACTATGACAGGTACTGTATTTAATGATCATTTCTCACAGTCCCACAGCGCAGCAGATGCAGCTGTCAACTACCTGACAGGTGCTGGCAACGAGCATTACATTGGTTGTGATTATGTAAAGGTTACCGGAGACAACGCACAGGAAATCCTTGACATGGTTAAATAATCAGGAAATATCAGATAACCAGTAGAAAGGTGCGGGTGACGCAAGAAGCACTCGCACCTTTTTTTGAATCCTGGTATGTGAAGGAATTGTTTTCTGAATAAATTTTACATTTAGGAATAGGAGGAGGAAAATGGCTGAGTATAAGCTGGAGCTGAAAGGAATATGCAAATCCTTCCCTGGAGTTAAGGCATTGGATAACGTACAGTTATCCCTCCGTCCGGGAACCGTACATGCACTGATGGGTGAAAACGGTGCAGGTAAGTCAACGCTTATGAAATGTCTCTTTGGAATCTACAAGATGGATTCCGGAGAAGTATTGTTGGATGGAAAGAAGGTTGTGATTAACAATCCTGATGAAGCAATGAAAATGGGAATTGCCATGGTGCATCAGGAATTACAGCCGGTTCCGGCCAGAACGGTTGCCGAAAACCTGTATCTTGGAAGATATCCAACCAAAAATTTTGGACCGTTAAAGATCATTGATCACAAGAAAATGTATGAGGACACTGCCCACTGGCTGAAGGAAGTAAAGATGGATTTTGATCCGAAAGCACTTCTGGGAAACCTTTCTATTGGACAGATGCAGTCCGTGGAAATTGCAAAGGCTGTTTCTCATAACGCACAGGTAGTAATTTTTGATGAACCCACTTCTTCCCTGTCTGACAACGAGGTAGAAGCTCTGTTTCGCATAATGAACGATCTGAGAGATAAGGGCGTAGCCATGGTATATATCTCTCATAAGATGGATGAGATAAAGCGTATTGCAGATGACATCACCATTATGCGTGATGGTACATATGTAGGTACCTGGCCGGCATCAGAACTGACCACAGATCAGATCATTGCAAAGATGGTTGGTCGTGAGCTTACAAACGTATATCCGGCAAGAAAGAATAAACCAGGCGAAGTCATCATGGAGGTGAAGAACCTCTGTTCCATCCATGAAAAATCCTTCCAGAATGTATCCTTTACCCTCAGAAAGGGCGAAATCCTGGGCTTTGGCGGTCTGGTAGGTGCGCAGAGAACCGAATTATTGGAAGGTGTCTTTGGCATGAGAGGAATTTCCTCTGGCCAGATTTTTATTAAGGGACAGGAAGTGAAGATCAAAAAGCCGGCTGATGCGATGAAGGCAGGAATTGGTCTGATTACAGAAGACCGAAGAGGTAACGGTATTTTTGGGTGTCTTTCTATCAAAGATAACGTAGGTGTATCGGTTTATGACAAACATCTGAAAGCCGGATTTATCCTGAACCATAAGGAAATTAACCAGATCGTAGATGAGAGCATCAAGAAGCTGAGTATTAAAACACCAAACATGCAGGAACATATTTCAAACCTGTCTGGTGGTAACCAGCAAAAGGTAATCGTTGCAAGATGGCTGGCAAATGATCCGGATATCCTGATCATGGATGAGCCGACTCGTGGTATCGACGTTGGCGCGAAGCATGAGATTTATGAGATCATGAATGATCTTGCAGCTCAGGGAAAGGCAATCATTATGATTTCTTCTGAGATGGCAGAACTTCTTGGTATGTCAGACCGTGTTTATGTAATGTGCAACGGTAAGATGAGAGGCGAGATTACAGAGAAAGAAGAAATGACGCAGGCTCATGTTATGAGCTATGCGACTCAGTTCTGATGATGGAGGGATAAAAAAATGGAAAACAAGAAAAAAATGAATTTTAAGGATATTATGATTAATTATGGTGTTATTATCATCATGATTATTCTCGTTGTCTATACAGGAATCACATCAAAGAATTTCCTGTCAATGAACAACCTGACTAATATTCTGATGAACATGAGCTATCGTATTGTCATTGCTCTTGGTATTGCAGGATGTATCATTACCGGCGGTTGTGACCTGTCAGCCGGACGTATGATCGGTTTTGGCGGATGTATCGCAGGTACTTTGCTTCAGCGTATGGATTATTCTGGTAAGTTTTTCCCGAATATGAAGCCTCTGAACATCTTTCTGGCACTGCTCATTGTTATGCTGATCTGCGCTGCATTTGGTGCGATAACCGGTTTCTTTATTGCTTACCTTCATGTACCTCCATTTATTTCTACCATGGCTATGATGGAAATCATTTATGGTATAAACTCTATTTATACAAATGCAACTCCTCTGGGCGGTTATGTTACAGAATATACCAATATCGCAACCGGCAAATTCCTTGGCATCAGCTACCTGATCTGGATCGCAATTATCGTAGCAGCAATTACATGGTTCATCTTTAACATGACACGCCATGGCAAATATATGTATGCAATCGGTGGAAATATGCAGGCAGCAGAGGTTGCCGGTGTTCCAGTAAACAAAACACTGGTTATTATTTATGCAAAAGCAGCAGCTATGTATGGTCTGGCTGGTTTCATGATGGGAGCAAAAGCCGGCGGAGCATCCGTACAGTTAGGTCTGAGCTACGAAATGGAAGCAATCGCAGCCTGTACAATCGGTGGTGTATCTGTTTCCGGTGGACGTGGTAAAGTATCCTCCGCTATCATCGGTGTTGCTGTATTCGAGCTTTTGAAGACTGCACTGCAGTTCCTTGGTGTAACTCCATACGCTCAGTATATCGCACTTGGTATCATCATCTTCATCGCAATTTCTCTGGATATCAGAAAATACATTGCAAGAAAATAAAAACAGAGAATTTGATCTCGTATGGCTTTATGAATAGCGATTAATATGATATAGTATAAGGGCTGTCACAAATTGAGGCATATCAGGATGGTGCGGATTTTGTGGCGGCCCTTTTTCAGATTCAGAAAAGAAACGGAGGAAAAAAGATGGGAGCTGATAATTTTCTTTCTACGGCATTTGTACCGATTCTGATGGCTGGAGGTCTGGGCTATTATGCAATCCGGATTCTGATATTCCACGATCTGTCGTCTATCAGTGGAAAAAACAAGAAAAGGAAATATAAAAACGAGGAAATGTATGCGAAAACAGCAGGAAAGCTTATGCTTTTTCTGTCCACTGCATCCCTTGCAATGGCGGTAATCCTATATTGGTATCCCAGGGCGGCTATGGTGGAGATTCTTATCTGTATTGTTATATTTGGTATTCTGTGGAAAAGAATGCATGAGAAATACGGGGATTGAATCATAGTAATTCCATGGAAGGAAAACGAAAATGCAGGAAGGAAGATGGACAATGGATCGATATTCCGTTTTGCTGGTGGATGATGAAGAAGAAGTCATCCAGATTATTATGAAGAAAATAGACTGGGAAAGCATGGGATTTCAGATTGTGGGATATGCCCATAATGGTGTGGAAGCACTGGAAATGGCAGAGGAGTGCCAGCCGGATGTAGTCATGACGGACATTAAAATGCCGTATATGGATGGGCTTACCATGAGCAGGAAGCTGAAAGAGCAGCATCAGACCGTTAAAATTATTATTTTTACCGGATTTGACGAGTTTGAGTACGCAAAAGAGGCCATTGACATTGAAGTGGAACAGTATATCTTAAAGCCTATCAATGCAGACGAACTGGGAAAGGTGTTCCTGAGGCTGAAAGAGGATCTGGACCGGGAAATGGACGAGAAACGAAATGTGGATAAGCTTCGGGAATATTATATGGAGAGTCTGCCTCTTTTGCAGGAAAGCTTTTATACATCTTTGATCGAAGGCAGGATTGCAGAAAACCAGATTCAAAAATATCTTGTCAGCTACCAGATCAGTCTGGAGGGACCTTACTATGTGGTTACCATTCTGCATATCAGCACTTCCCACGACTCTTCGGAAATAAATCCTTTTCTGCGGACGGTTTCTGTGAAAAAACTGGCGGAGGAGCAGTTCGCTGAAAAATACAGCAGCAAGATCATCATTTACCTGGGAGATATCATTGTGATATCTCAGCTGAAAAAAGCGGAGGACATTACCGGATATACGGATTTTATGGACGAATTCTGCAGGCTGGCAAAACGTGTCTGTGATGCCAGGGTGACGGCTGGAATCGGCCATGTCTGTAATCGGATTCAGGACCTGCGTTCTTCCTATCAGGGTGCAGGCAATGCAGTTTCATACAGGGCAATTTACGGAAATACCAGGGCAATCAATATTGCGGAGATTGACCCCCAGGAAAATGCAGATGAGTCCTGGGAACAGCAGGCTGTACATACAATTCTTAAAAGAATCAAGATGGGCGACCGTGAAGCATTGGAAAACCAGATTAATGAGTGTATGCGTCACTTTTCAGAATGCGGCACATCCCTCCAGAAATACAGGATTTTTATTCTGGAACTGGTAGCGGAGATCTTCCGCTTTGGAAATAATAATAACCTGAATATAGATGAGATATTCGGGGATGACAGGAATTATCTGGAGAAAGGATTTCAGGCTGAATCACCTGAGGAGCTTTGGGACTGGCTCATGGAAATCAGTGGGAAAATGCAGGAGATGATTTCAAAGGAAAGGCAGAACACAACGAAATCCTTTGTAACAAAAGCTGTGGAATACGTTAAGGAGAGCTACAGCGACAAAAACATATCCATAGAGACGGTATGCAAAAAGCTTGGTGTCAGTGCAGCATATTTTTCCACGGTATTTAAAAAAGAAACAGGGAAAACTTTCATCAATTATCTGACGGATTACCGTATGAAGCAGGCTGTGGAGCTTCTGCTGACAACAGACGATAAAACTTATATCATTGCTGAAAAGGTGGGCTATGCGGATCCGAACTATTTCAGCTATGTATTTAAAAAGAAATATGGTATGGCCCCGTCAAAATACAGAACAGGGAAATTAAAGGAACGTGGATAAGTTAAAAAAATTTACGGCAAAAATCAGATCCTATTTTGGAAAATATTTCAATACCAGGAGCATACAGGTGACAATCTCTGCATCTTTTACCGTGGTCTCTGTATGCTGTATGTGTTTCCTTGGTATTGTGCTGTATAAGCAGTTTGCAAAAGAAGAAGAGAAAATGGCAAATGAGAATACGGAGCAGCTTCTTGCCCAGACAGCAATCAATCTGGAAGATTATCTGAGAAGCATGCGCCGTATTTCTGATGCAATGTATTACAGTGTTATCAAAAATAAAGACCTTGCTGTGGACAGCCTGGATGAGGAAATGAACCTTCTGTACGAGGCAAATAAAGACAAACTGGTCAGTGTCGCCTGTTACACCAATGAAGGAGAACTGGTGGCTGCGGCACCTGTGGCAACGGTGAAGCAGAACGTGGATGTCACATCACAGCAATGGTTCGGAGATGCCATGGGGCAGCTTGAAAATTTCCATTTTTCCAATCCCCATGTGCAGAATCTGTTTGACGATCCCACATACCGGTACTACTGGGTAGTTTCACTCAGCCGTTCTGTAGAGCTTACCAGTAATGGAAGCTCTCTGCTGGGTGTACTTCTGGTTGATATGAACTACAGCAGTATTGAGCAGCTTCTGGATAAAGCCAATATGGATACTTCTTCGGAGTATGTCTATCTGATGGATCAGAATGGAGATATTATTTATCATCCCATGCAGGACCTGATCCAGATGGGCGTCTGCAGGGAAAACAATCTGGAAGCTGTAAACTATGAGGATGAAAGTCAGAAAGAGGTTTTTGAAGGACAGACCAGGATCGTCACACTGAAAACCATAAGCTATACAGGCTGGAAGATCGTCAGTGTGGTTCCAGTGGAGGCGTTCAGCATGGGAAGAGCGGGAACCAGATATCTGGCGATCATGCTGATTGCATTATCCCTGCTTGCCACTATTTTCCTGAATCAGATGATTTCCGCAAGAATTTCAATGCCGTTGAGAAAGCTGAACGATTCCGTAAAAGAATGGGAAGCTGGCAATCTGAAACCTGATATTTATGTTGGTGGTTCTCTTGAGGTAGAGCATCTTGGTAAGACTCTGCGTTCTACTGTGGGACAGATTCAGGAGCTGATGCAGGATATTGTAGTAAAGCAGGAAGAAAAGAGAAAGAGTGAGCTGGATGCACTTCAGTCTCAGATCAATCCTCACTTTCTGTATAATACGCTGGATTCCATTGTGTGGATGATCACGGGAGAGCGTTACGATGATGCTGTTTTTATGATCACACAGCTTGCCAGCCTTTTCCGTATCAGCCTGAGCAGGGGAAAAACTATTATCCGGATTGAGGATGAGATAAAGCATGCACAGAATTATATGAACATTCAGAAAATCCGCTATAAGAACGCCTTTCAGGTGCGATTTCAGATTGAGCCGGAGATTTTGCAGTGCTGTACGGTGAAACTGGTGATACAGCCGCTTCTGGAAAATGCCATTTATTACGGTATGGAATACATGGATGGAGAAGGGCTGATCATTGTGAGGGGCTACAGAAAGGATGGGGATATCTATCTGGAAGTACAGGATAACGGCCTTGGAATGCCGGAGGAGGCAGCTTCACAGCTTCTGAAGGAGAACGGGAGAGAGAGAAAACGTGGCTCCGGGGTTGGCTTACTCAACGTACATAACCGTATCAAGCTCCGTTTTGGCCAACAGTATGGACTGATCATTGAGAGCTTTCCGGATGAGGGGATGACGGTTAAAATCCATATTCCATTCATTCCTTTCACAGAAGAAACGCAGAAACTGCTGGATGAAGGCAAACTTCCGGATTCTCCCGGAAATGAAGGAGGACAGGAAAATGAGCAGAAATAAGGTGTATCTTAGCCTTCTGGTGGCAAGTATACTGGCGATAATCTTTTACGTGTCCTATGGGATGCTGAATATAGGGAAGGAAAATAAGTCTTATACAGTATCTGTAATTGTGGAGGACAGCAGCAGTGACCGCTGGAATGCCTTCAAAGAAGGGCTTTCCCAGGGAGCTGACGGGAGCAACGTTTATCTGAACCTGGTGTCCACTGCAAAATTTTCCAGTCTGGAAGAGGAATGTTCTATTGTACGGAGAGAACTGGATAATGGTGCAGATGGTGTAATCGTGGAGGCTGCATTCAGTGAGGACTCAGACAGAAAATTTTATGAAACTGTTTCAGAAAAACCAGTGATTCTGGTAGAAAATGATATGGAATCAGAGGCGCTGTATTCTACGGTAATGCCGGATCATTTCGGAATGGGAAAAGCTGCGGCAGAGGCAGTTGTGGAAGGTGAGAAGGGGAAGCTGGCCGGAGCAAGGATCGGAATTATAGGAGGAAATCAGAAGAAATTTTCCATGCAACAGCGGGAAAAGGGTTTTAAAGATGGGATTTTAGGAACTGATTCGGTCATTGTATGGAATATTCTGACGGATACTTCCCGCTGCCGGGAGCTTCTGAGAGAATACATGGAAGCGGAACCGGTGGACATCCTTGTTTCCCTGAGCAATGATACTACGGAGCTGTGCATTGATTACCTTCTGGATCATCAGGACACAGACTGTCGGCTATATAGCGAGGGATGTTCGGAAAAGACCGTTTACTATCTGGATAAGGGAATGATTCAGGCTCTGATCGTGCCAAATGAGTATTATATGGGTTATCAGAGTATGAAGCTGATGCTGCAGAAGCTGGAGCAGTATTCCACAGAGATAAAGAACATAGAGGTGGATTTTCTTTCAGTGACCAAGGATACCATGTATGATGAAAATATCGGAAAAATTCTTTTTCCAACAGTTCGTTGACGAGAGGGAGGCAGAGACGTTGAAGCGATATATCATTTTGTGTGTGGCTGCGATGCTTTTTATGACCGGATGTGGGAGAAGCGATGAGGATACTGTAAAAAATATCAAAATCGGGGTAACACTGTATGACCAGTATGATACATTCATATCGGAGCTTATGAATGTTTTTACTTCCTGTGCCTCGCAGAAGGAAGAAGAGAGCGGAATTGCCATTAATATTGAGGTGTTGGATGCATCCGGGAGCCAGACAACACAGAATGAGCAGGTCCAGATGCTGGTGGAAAAAGGCTGTGATGTGATCTGTGTCAACCTGGTAGACAGAACGGAGCCAACGACGATTACAGACATGGCGGAAAAAAACGGAGTGCCTATTATCTTTTTTAACAGAGAACTGGTGTCAGAGGATCTGGAGCGTTGG
Organism: Clostridia bacterium; assembly: GCA_028722515.1. GTDB lineage: Bacteria > Bacillota > Clostridia > Lachnospirales > Lachnospiraceae > Blautia_A. Next base: position 20,801 of record JAQYGS010000054.1, read on the forward strand.
GATCAGCTTTACTATGTAGGTGCAGATGCTTTTGAATCAGGTGTACTGCAGGGAAAACTTGCTGCAGAGGAGTTTCAGAACAATCCTGAAATGGATAAAAATGGCGATGGAGTCTGCCAGTATATTGTGCTGGAGGGAGAAGCAGGGCACCAGGATTCCATTGTGCGCACGGAGTATTCCATCAATACCCTTATGGAACAGGGCGTTGAGGTAGAAAAACTGGGATATGCCATAGCAAACTGGAACAGAGCACAGGCACAGACGAAAACAGCTACCATGTTTGCACAGTATGGGGACAAAATTGAGCTGATCCTGGCAAATAATGATGATATGGCACTGGGAGCGATTGATGAACTGAAGGTATCCGGACTTCCCAGAGAGGAGTGGCCGGTTGTCATTGGAATTGACGGAACGGATGTGGGACTGGAAGCAGTAAAAAGAGGAGAAATGACTGCAACTGTTTACAACGACAAGGAGGGGCAGGCAATGGGAATGCTTGAACTTGCCTTCTCCATCGTTACCGGAAATCCACTCCCTGAAGAATTTGAGCTTCAGGATGGGAAATATATCCGTCTTCCCTACCAGGTTGTGACAAAAGACAATCTGGAGGAGATTCAGAAATAGAATGCAAAAATTTTACATTTCACAAATCCAAATTCATCCGTAGCTGACTGAGCAGCTTTCTTTAAGAAGTTTTTCCATCAGGAAACGTAGTGTCAGGTACCAAAAACAGTAAAGAAAAAGAAGAAACTTCAGATAAAAAAACTCTTAATCTTATATAAACTCAGAATCTTTCTGCACATAAAAACCCTATTAAAATACTTTCTCCAGGCTTAAAGACTTCAGGAACTGACTATCAAAAACACCCCTTCAAATCAAAAGTAATGATGATTGCCTAAAATTAGGTATAATGATATAATTTTCAAAACAAAGAATATCCGATTTTGTCTCCTGACAGGACAGAAGGAGTATACGATTATGAGCGAAACAGATGAATTACTTCTCGGGTTGGAAACAGCATATATAGACAAAACAGTTGCATCAAATCTGGCATATAAGCCACAATTTGTGTCAAATAATTATAAAGAAGGAAAGAAAGTTCTGTCTTCTATTGAAGATGAACTTCTGGAATGTGATCGGTTCCAGATCAGTGTTGCATTTATTACACTTGGTGGTATTGAGCCACTTCTTCAGACATTAAAGGAACTGGAGAAGAAGAACATTTCCGGTGAAATATTAACGACCAATTATCTGAATTTCAGTGAACCCAAGGCACTGGAAAAACTTCATGAACTTCATAATATTACTCTTAAAATGTATGATGTGGATACTTCAAAGGAAGGATTTCACACCAAGGGATATATTTTTAAAAAAGAGGAAATCTATCGGATTATTATTGGCAGTTCTAATATGACAAGGTCTGCACTGACAACCAATCGGGAATGGAATACAAAGCTTGTTTCCACTGAACAGGGAGAGGTAGCCAATGCAATTCTGGAAGAATTTCATGAGTTGTGGTCGTCTCCATATGCCCTTGAATTTGATGAATTTTATGAGAATTATAAGGAAAAGTATAAGATCGTAAAGCGTCAGCGTGAAATTGCAAAACAGGATCAGATCATATCTATTGAAAAATATAGATTGAAGCCAAATAGTATGCAGATTGGATTTATTTCTAATTTAAGAAAGATTCTGGAAGCAGGTGAAGACCGTGCACTTCTTGTTTCTGCCACAGGTACAGGTAAGACTTATGCATCTGCTTTTGCAATGCGTGATTTAGGGTTTAAAAGAGTGTTGTTTCTGGTACACAGAGGACAGCTTGCCAGACAGACAAAGAAAGCATATGAAAAAATTTTTCCAAAAACAATATCTATGGGTCTTGTTGGTGCAGGATATCATGAATATGACAGGGATTACGTGTTTGCCACGGTTCAGACGTTGAATAAAGATTCTCATCTGATGGAATACAAACCAGATGAATTTGATTGTATTATTCTGGACGAGGCACACCATTCATCAGCAGATACCTATCAGAAGATCATGAATTATTTTAAGCCAAGGCTGTGGCTTGGGATGACTGCTACACCGGATAAGAGAGATGAGAATGAAGCTGGGAAAAATATCTATGATATTTTTCACTATCAGATTGCATATGAGATCAGATTGCAGCAGGCTATGGAAGAAAATATGCTGTGCCCTTTCCATTATTTTGGAATCAGTGATGTGTCTTTACTAAGTGAGAAAGAGATCAGTGCAAAGAAATTAACAGCAAGAGATTTTAATATGCTCACAGGAAAAGAAAGAGTAAAACATATTATTGAAAAAGCCAATTACTTCGGGTACAGTGGTGATAAAGTCAGAGGACTTGTTTTCTGCAGCAGAATTGATGAATCCATAGCATTGTCTCAACAGTTTAACCAGGTAATTAACCCGGAGACAGGTACATTTTTCAGAACCATTGCTTTAAATGGTGATTCATCAGAAGAAGAACGGCAAATCGCATTTGAGAGACTTGCTATGAAAGAGGAAGATGCTACAGATGAAAAAACACCCTTGGACTATATTTTTTCTGTTGAAATCCTAAATGAAGGTGTTGATATCGTTGAAGTGAATCAGGTAATTATGCTTCGGCCCACTGAATCTCCTATTGTATTCATCCAGCAGCTGGGAAGAGGACTCAGGAAAGCTCAGGGAAAAGAGTTTGTTGTGATTTTGGACTTCATAGGAAATTATAATAATAACTTTATGATTCCCGTGGCATTGTCCGGAGATCGTTCTTATAATCCTGATACTATCAGAAAGTATGTTATCAGTGGCAATCATATCATTCCGGGAGCCTCAACTGTTCATTTTGATGAGATTGCAAAGGATAAGATTTTTGCATCTATTGATAAGATCAAAGGAATGAAATCCATTATCAGAGACAGTTATGTTTCTTTAAAAAACAGACTGGGAAGAGTGCCATATCTTATGGACTTTTACGAGAATGGAGAAGTGGATCCCCTGGTGATCATAAAAGAGTATAAAACATATCAGAATTTTCTGGTCAGTGTGGAAAAAGATACCTATGCAGGCAAGATTTCTGATGAGGAAATGGATACACTGGAGTATTTATCTAAGACAATTTTAAGTGGCATCAGACCATATGAACTGGAAATATTGAGGAAGCTGCTCAAATCAAGTGCCATTGATTTTGATCAATTCAGAAGAGATTTTGATCAAAAATATGGATATGAAATAGACCTGGTATCTTTTGATAATGCAGTAGAAGTCCTGCAGGGTAAATTCGTAAGCAAGGAAGAGGAATATAAAAAGTATTGCCATATTGATATTGTTTCAGAAACCGGAAATCGTATGCTTAGAAGACTTGAAGGATTCTCCAGAAGAATCAAACACGCGGAATTTTATAAACAGATAGATGATATTGTTGAAGTGGGATTGAAACGTTATTCTGAAAAATATAAACATAGTTCAGAAGTAAATTCTCCATTTGTTCTTTATGAAAAATATTCCAGAAGAGAAGTAAGCCTTTTAATGAATTGCGGCCGGGATTTATCATCAACTATGTATGGAATGAAACGAATTGGTGAAGACGTTTTTCTTTTTGTTACCTATCACAAACAGGAAAGTTCGGATGACAGGGAATATGTAGATGGGAAACCGGATTATGCAGATGTCTTTGAAGATGATATGATCTTTCGCTGGGATTCACAGATCGGACGGGGCATTGATAGTTCGTATATAGCTGATGTGACAGATGCAAAGCGAAGACATCTTCTTATTAAAAAAAGTGATGCAGAAAGCAACTTTTATTATATGGGGCAGTTTGACATTATGGATATGAAACCATCAAAGAAAAAAGATAATAAGGGTAAATATCGCGATATCGTAAAGGTCCAGATGAAAATGCATCATGCGGTCCGGGAGGATTTGCTCAGGTATCTTCAGAGCAATATACAAGTTTGATATGGAAAGGATGGTAATAATGTATTTAATCAAGACTATAAAAGGTGATATTACTCAAATAACAGATGTGCAGGCAATTGTAAATGCTGCCAATAATTCACTGCTGGGTGGCGGCGGTGTTGATGGTGCAATACATCGTGCAGCAGGACCGGAACTTTTAGCAGAGTGCAGGACACTTCATGGCTGTGAAACCGGTGATGCAAAGATCACAAAGGCATATAACCTGCCATGTGAATATGTAATACATACCGTTGGACCGATATGGAACGGAGGCAAAAACAAGGAAGAAGAACTTCTTGCAAATTGCTATTTTAATTCTATGAAGGTGGCAATGGATAATGGAATCCGAACGATTGCATTTCCATCTATATCTACAGGAGTGTATAGCTTTCCGGTAAAACTGGCAGCAAAGATTGCTGTTCGCACAGTAAACAGGTTTTTGAAGGATAACCCTGACAGATTTGATCTGGTGGAATGGGTATTGTTTGATTCACATACAGAGTCGGTCTATGAAGCTGAGGTAGATAAAATATACAATGAATAATGTTTTATGTCAGTAATTGGTAAGATGCCAGGGTCAAAAGGTCATAAACCACGTTGTGCTTGCGCATAAGTGGTTTTATGACTTGTTGGCCCGCCCCAAATGAGGATAAAAGTGGGACGTATGTCCCACGATATCCGAATTCGGGGCAGGATTGTGGGAGTGCGAAGCACGGAACAATCCGTATGGCATCTTTTGACCCCAACATCAACATTATGGAACAATGGCAAAGTCAGTTTAAAAGGAGAATAAGGTGAAGAAGCAGAAGGAAGAAACAACACAGGAATATACTCTTCTGGGAGGCGCCTGGGAGGAGGACCCGGAGGATAGAGATAATCCGGCAGATACGGACAGGGAAATAGAGAATCTGGAAAACTACAGATATTTTGATGGGACTCGGATCCGTAAGTCTGCTGCTGTATCGGAAAATATGAGAATAAAAGGACATAGTCTGTACACTCATGGGAAGATTGCTGTTCGACAGGTGTTTTCGGGCTTTGATGGTGTACACAGGGAACGCCGGGGACAGATGGATGCAGAAGGAATAGAGGGAAGCAGAAAGTTTCCCATTCGAATCGTTTTTTCCAGGGATAATATTTCAGCTTTTGAATGTAATTGTAACAAATGCTGTGGAAATTATTTTACAAGATATAATATCCAGAAAATCGACTGTCCGTATAAGGCAGGAACTCTGGAGATGTTGGAAGATTTTCTGAGTAAGCATAATATAGGGGATTCCACTGACATTAAAGGACAGAGGCTTCTTTCTGATTACGAAAAAAAACAGGCAAACCAGGTTACGAAAGATACAGATTCAGGCAAACAGAACTTAAATCTTGTTCCGCGGCTTTCCAGGAAGGATGGGAAACTTTCCCTGTCCTTTAAGGTGGGTGAAAACAAGCTCTTTGTAATTAAGAAGCTGGATGTATTCTGTGAAAATGTAAAAACATCAGCGACGGATGTTTATGGAAGTAATACCCAGATCAATCACGATCCAAATAACTTCACGGATAAGGGAAAAAGCTGGATTCACTTCATCAACCAGATCGTGAGAGAAGAGAAGGAATTTCAGAACAGGCTTCTTCAGTCCAGAAGCTATTATGGAAATGTGAAAGGGAGTGTGGGAGGTTCTTTAAATTTATTTGGCTGGAGACTGGATGAGTTTTATCAGAATCTGGGAAAAGACACTATTGATTTTGAAGACAAGGACAGCAGTGAAAAAAAGAAAAAAACCATATCCTGTAAACAGTGCAACCCCAAGGTCCTTATGGATATTTCCGAGAATAAACTGCCTGGGAGCAGAGAATTCCACGGAATAAAAGTGGAAGGAAATTTCCCGGAACTTTATTATGGAACAGATACTGCCTATTTTATTACCGAAAACCATCTGAACAGAGTTGAAGAAGAGTTTCTAAGAAAAGTGCAGCCTCTGGCTGATCTGGCATCGGGTGACCATTTTTCTTTTTCTGTGGGAAGAAACCGTATGTCCGAATTTTACAACCGCCTTCTTCCCCAAATGGAAGAAATCGCAGAGATCAGAGAGACCGATCCCTCAAAATTTCACTCTTTTATACTGCCATCGCCTCATTTCTTTTTTTTCCTGGATGCGGGAGAAAAGGATGTTTTCTGCAGAATATCCGCCAGATATGGGCAGAAAGAGGTATCTGTGCTTGACTTACTTAGAA
>JAQYGS010000055.1 GCA_028722515.1 Clostridia bacterium
ACAGAACTGATGGATGCTGTTCCCATCACACTGGGACAGGAGTTTGGAGCATATGCCCAGGCAATCGCCAGAGACCGCTGGCGCCTGTATAAAGTTGAAGAACGCCTGCGTCAGGTGAATCTTGGAGGCACAGCAGTGGGAGGAAGTGATGCATCAGAGCGTAAATATCGTTTCCGTGTAATAGAGGAGCTTCGTAACCTGACCGGGCTGGGGCTTGCAGCGGCAGAGTATCCTATGGACATTACACAGAACATGGATGTGTACGTGGAAGTATCCGGTCTTCTTAAAGCTCTGGCAGTCAATCTGATGAAAATAGCAAATGATTTAAGACTTATGAATTCAGGGCCCGACGGAGGGCTTGGAGAGATCCGGCTGGAAGCTCTTCAGCAGGGAAGCAGTATAATGCCGGGTAAAGTTAATCCTGTTATTCCGGAGATGGTTATGCAGGCTGCCATGCGTGTATGTGCCAATGACACAGCCATCACTATGGCCGCGTCACATGGTGAATTTGAGCTGAATGCTTTTGGCCCGTTAATGGCAGAGAGTATTCTGGAAAGCCTGGAGCTTATGACAGATGCAGTACGGCTTTTCCGGGAAAAAGCTGTGAAAACATTAAAAGCCAGAGAAGATGTCTGTGAAGAACATCTGGAGAAAACAACTGCATTTGCGACGGGGTATATCTCAAATCTGGGCTATGATTATGTAAGCAAAATCGTATGCCGGTATGAACCAAAAGAGGCAAAGCGTATCCTTGAGAGGAAAAGTAATGAAGACAAAGAAACAGCTGGTAGATGAATTAAAGAAAGAACAGATACTTCCCCAGGAAGAGCTTGTGGAACTCTTAAGTGGCTGGGATCATGAGGAAGAGGAGTATCTGTACCAACAGGCCAGGCAGGTAAGAGAATCCGTCTATGGAAAAGACGTTTATCTGCGAGGGCTGATCGAGTTTACAAATTATTGCAGAAATGACTGCTATTATTGTGGCATACGCAGGAGCAATGCCCATGCCCAACGTTACCGCCTGACCAAAGACCAGATTCTGGAGTGCTGTGAACAAGGCTATGCCCTGGGATTTCGCACTTTTGTGCTGCAGGGAGGCGAAGATGGTTACTTTACGGATGACAAAATCTGCTCAATCGTACAGGAAATTAAGAGAAGATATCCGGATTGTGCAGTGACGCTTTCCATCGGGGAAAAGTCATATGACTCTTACAAGGCATTTTTTGATGCGGGAGCTGACCGGTATCTTCTGCGGCATGAGACTGCCAATTGTGAACATTATCGCATGCTGCATCCCAGACAGCTCAGTCTGGAAAACAGGAAGCAGTGTCTGTGGAATCTGAAGGAGATCGGATATCAGGTAGGATGTGGAATGATGGTAGGTTCGCCCGGCCAGAAGCCGGAATATCTTGTGGAAGACCTGCTGTTTATGCATGAACTGAAACCACATATGATCGGAATCGGCCCCTTTATTGCACACAAGGATACGCCCTTTGCAGGGCAGAAATCAGGGACTCTGGACGACACTTTACATCTTCTGGGGATTCTGCGCCTTATGTTTCCCCATGCACTGATCCCTGCAACCACTGCCTTGGGGACCATTCACCCGTCAGGAAGAGAGAAAGGAATTCTTGCAGGGGCAAATGTAGTCATGCCCAATCTTTCCCCTGTAGAGGTCCGAGGAAAATATCTCCTTTACGATGGGAAGATATGTACAGGAGATGAAGCCGCTGAATGCAGGTTATGTATGCAGAGAAGGATTGAAAAAACAGGATATCATGTAAAAGTGGCACGAGGAGACTATAAGCAGAGATTAATACTATGAATTAAAACAGGAGGCTGTTATGATTTATACCGTTACATTTAATCCAGCGCTAGACTATATTATGAGAATGGATCAACCTTTACAGATCGGAGAGACAAATCGTTCCGGTACAGAGGATATTTTTTATGGAGGAAAAGGAATCAATGTCTCCAGAGTTTTATGTGCGCTGGGGGAAGAGAACACGGCTCTGGGATTCGCAGCCGGCTTCACAGGAAAAGTAATTGAAGAAGAACTTAAGAAGCTTGGAATAAAAACGGATTTTATTTTCGTAAAAAATGGGTTTTCCAGAATAAATGTTAAGATAAAAGGGGAAAAGGAAACGGAAATCAATGCCTGTGGTCCCAAAATCGATGGAAGTGAAGTGGAGCTGCTTTTTGAAAAAATACATGCGATAGAAGACGGGGATTATTTAGTGCTTGCAGGAAGCATTCCCGGTTCTCTGCCAAATGATATTTATGAAAAGATTCTGGAAAAAGTATCCCGAAAACAGGTTCATACAGTAGTAGATGCTACAGGAAGCCTTCTTAGAAGGACGCTTTGCTATCATCCGTTTTTAATTAAGCCTAATCGTCAGGAACTGTCAGATTTATTTAATGTAAATATAAAAACAGATGAGGAAACTGTGTTTTATGCCCGTGAACTTCAGAAAGAAGGGGCTGAAAATGTATTGGTTTCTATGGGCGGTGAAGGTTCTATTCTCATCGACAGAGAACAGAATGCCTGTAAGCTTCCTGCTTTTTTTGGTGTATTGAGAAATTCCACAGGAGCAGGTGATTCTATGGTAGCCGGTTTCCTGGCAGGATATAAACAGACAGGAAATATGGAAACGGCATTTCGCCTTGGATCAGCCGCAGGAAGTGCCACCGCCTTTCACGATGACCTTGCAACGAGGGAGCAGATATATGAAGTATATAATTCATCTGTACAGGAGATGAGAAGAATATAGCATTTATTTCACTGCATCTCTCAGCTTCTGAACTGACAGGCGGAATTTGTTTAATTCATCGTCTGTCAGGTGATAGGTTACAGTTTCCTTTATTCCATTTCGGTAAACAACAGCAGGGATTCCTACGTATGTGCCGGACAGGCCGTATTCTCCCCGAAGGAGGCATGATACAGGCATAACTTTGTCTTCATCATAAAGAATGGCTTTTACGATCTGGCCTGTAACCGAAGCAATACCGTAATAGGTGGCTTTTTTGTATTTTACAATATCGTAGGCAATCTGTGAAATATGGGTCAGAATATTCTGAAGATCCACATTCTTCATACGGCGGGGATTATCTTCAATAATATCCATAAATGGTTTACCGCCCACCGTAACCGTACTCCAGGGGATCATCTGACTGTCTCCATGTTCTCCCATACACATGGCATTGACGCTTCTGGGATCCACATCCATCAGTTCAGCCAGATAAATTCTCAGACGTGCAGAATCAAGAGATGTACCGGTACCGATCACGCGCTGTGACGGCAGCTGGGACAATTTCTGTACGTACTGGGTGATCAGATCCACCGGGTTTGTGACAACAAGAAATATTCCCTGAAAACCGCTGTCCATAATCGGGGGAATGGTTTCATCCATGATTTTGCAGGCTTCTGCATACATATCAAGTCTTGACATACCTTCACGGTACATGGCTGCCACGGTAATAATGATGATATCTGAATCACCACAGTCCTGGAAGGATCCGCTTTTTATTTCCATTTTTATGTTGCTGAAACCAAGAGAGTGCTTCAGATCTTCTGCTTCTGCCCATGCCTTCTGTTCCGTTCTGTTAACAAGAAGAAGCCTGTTGCAGATATGATTATTTACCAGGTAGTATGCAAGTGAAGTACCCACATTGCCACAGCCTACGATTGTTACCTTTGTTTTTGCTATAGCCATTTTATCAATCCTCCTGTACAGTTTATCATTAGCATGAATCTGTTCACTGTATTATACCAGATTTCAGGCACTTATCCCATAGGATTTTTAACGAAAGTCAGATATATCGAAAAAAATCTTGACAGTTATTTCCTGCTGTGATAAATTAAATGAATAAAGTGAATTGTAACCAGAATTTATGAAAATTCTGAAGTATGATAACAGCTGGATGCTTACAAAGACGTGGGTGCTGGTTTTATTCATTATGCGTACCTGTCGTCATATACGCATGCGGAGTAAACAGATATTTATTAAGACAGGTGATTCATTATGAGTCTCCTGTTTTTTTTGTCACATCTCGGAATACTTGTAAGATCTGGTATGGATTCACGGATTGTCCAATACATTACAGAGGAAGAGGAGAGAAAGTATTATGGTTGAGATGATATCCAATATCAATGGCAAAATCAATGGTTTTGTCTGGGGACTCCCTATGCTGGTTCTTTTGGTCGGTACCGGCATTCTGATGACAATTCTGACAAAAGGATTCCAGCTTTCCCACTTGGGGTACTGGATGAAACACACACTTGGCAGTATTTTTACGGACAAACATATTACGAAGCATACCGGAGCTCAGGATAAATCCATTTCCCAGTTCCAGTCTCTTTGTACAGCACTGGCGGCTACCATTGGTACCGGAAATATTGTAGGTGTGGCTTCCGCACTTATTGCAGGTGGTCCGGGAGCTATTTTCTGGATGTGGATCGTGGCATTTTTCGGAATGATGACCAACTATTCTGAAAATGTTCTTGGTATTTACTACCGTAGAAAGAATGCAAAAGGCGAATGGAGCGGCGGTGCCATGTACTATCTGCGGGATGGTCTTGGTTCCAAACCTGGAATGAAGAAGGTGGGAGCTGTTCTTGCGGTACTGTTTTCAATATTCTGTCTGCTTGCATCCTTTGGTATCGGTAATATGAGCCAGATCAACTCTATTGCCGGAAATATGAAAGCTGCATTTGGCATTCCCAACATTGTTACAGGTATTGTTCTGATGGTTCTGGCAGCACTTGTAATTCTGGGAGGAATCAAACGAATTGCTTCCGTAACAGAAAAACTTGTTCCATTTATGGCTATCATTTATATCATTGGTGCTCTGATCGTCTGCATTACCAATATAGATCAGTTCGGAGCTGTATTTGGCGCTATTTTCAAAGGCGCATTTGCTTTGAAGGCAGTTGGCGGCGGTATTGTTGGTGCAGGTGTGAAGATGGCTATCACCTGGGGTATGAAACGAGGCGTATTCTCCAATGAAGCAGGTCTTGGTTCTTCTGTAATGGTTCATTCCAGTTCCAATGTAAAAGAACCTGTTCGTCAGGGTATGTGGGGAATCTTCGAAGTATTTGCAGATACTATCGTTGTCTGCAGCCTTACTGCATTTACAGTATTATCTTCCGGCCTGGTGGATCTGAAGACAGGCGCAGTGATTTCCGCTTCAGAAGGCTCAGCTCTTGTGGGAGAAGCATTTGGAACTGTGTTTGGAAGTGTAGGACCTGCATTTATCGCTCTTGCCATTTTATTATTCGCATTTTCTACTGTACTTGGCTGGAGCCATTATGGAACAAAGGCATTTGAATACCTGTTTGGTTCCAATGCAACTATTATTTATCGTGTGATCTTTATTGTATTTATTCTTGGTGGCGCTACCATGAGCCTTGATCTTGCATGGGATCTTTCCGATACATTTAACGGACTTATGGCAATCCCCAACCTGATCGGTGTACTCACTCTGTCTCCTGTAGTTATGCATATCACTAAGAACTATGTGGACAGGAAGATTAAAGGCAAAAACATAAAACCAATGCTTTCCGCTTTTCCTGAAATTCAGAAAGAACAGGAAAAAGGTCTGGATGCAAGTGATTGAGATAAGGGGGGACAGGTTCCTCGACTCAAAAGAGTCGAGGAACCTGTTCTTTTTTTATTTTCAATTATTTTACATTTTCCTTTAAAGTTTGATGAAGATTTTACCAGGCCAGGGTGAGCATTTTACATTGCACTGATACAATCATCACTGTTGAAACTTGAAACAATACTTTTGAAGAAAAAAGGAGAACAGTAGATTATGAATGCAAAAAAGATCAGTGCATTATTACTTGCAGCAACTATGATGACCACATGTGCAGCTCCGGCACAGACAGTAATGGCAGAAGAGAAAGTTCCGAAATATATTTTTCTTTTTATTGGTGACGGAATGAGTTATCCTCAGATTCAGACTACAAATTATTATGAAAGTGCTCTTGCAGATGATGGAGACGAGATTCTTACAAGCCAGAGTAACCTTAATATGATGAATTTCCCTGTTTCCGGTTCCGCACAGACTTATGACAGCACATCTTTCTGCCCGGATTCCGCTTCCACGGCAACTTCCATTGCTACAGGACATAAAACATACAGCGGAACCATTAATATGGATGAAAAAATGGAGACTCCTTATGAGACCATTGCAGAAAAATTAAAATCTCAGCTTGGTTACAAAGTTGGAATTCTTTCATCTGTAAACTTAAATCATGCAACACCGGCAGCTTTCTACGCTCATCAGGCGTCCAGAAATAATTATTATGAAATCGGACAGGAAATGATCGACAGTGGATTTGATTATTTTGCAGGAGGCGGACTGAGAAAAGTAACCGGCGCAGATGGTGATAAGCAGGATCTCTATGAACTTGCAGAAGAGGCCGGATACAAGGTAATCAAAACAAAGGCTGAGGCAGAAGCATTGACAGCTGATGATGGAAAAGCCATTGTAATTGACGAAACCCTTGCTGATGATGATGCTATGAGCTATGCCATGGATCTGGAAGAAGGCGAGTGGGGCCTTGCAGATTATGTGGAAAAAGGAATTGAAGTTCTGAACAATGACAAAGGTTTCTTTATGATGGTTGAAGGTGGAAAGATTGACTGGGCCTGCCATGCCAATGATGCAGCTGCAACTATCACAGATACACTGGCACTTGATGATGCGGTAGGTAAGGCTGTAGATTTTTATAATGAGCATCCGGATGAAACACTTATCCTGGTAACAGGCGACCATGAGACAGGTGGTCTGACTATCGGATTTGCAGGAACAGATTATGATACTTTCCTTACCAATCTTCAGAACCAGAAAATTTCCTATGCAAAATTTGACTCTGATTATGTAGCAGCATACAAAGAGAACAAAACAGATTTTGATACGGTTATGGCAGATATTACAGAGCTTTTCGGCCTTCAGGCACCAGACGGTGAGGCAGAGACTTCAAATCAGGCTGACAGCAAGGATGTACATCCGGAATCCGAAGATACAGGTTCTCTGGTTATGACAGAATATGAATATAATAAGCTGAAAGCAGCTTACGATGAGACCATGTCACGTACAGGCGAGGAAGAAGAGTTTGGCCAGGAAGAATACCTGCTGTATGGAAGCTATGAGCCACTGACTGTAACGATTACTCATATTCTGAACAACAAATCCGGTATCAATTTCTCTTCCTATGCACATACCGGTCTTCCTGTAGAGGTTATGGCAATGGGCGTTGGCCAGGACGATTTTGCCGGATACTATGACAACACAGATATTTATAACAAAGTAGCAGCTCTTACAGGAGTAGAGTAAAAACAGGAGAATAAAATTTTTATGAAAAACAGACTGAAAAAGAATTCTGTTTCCATAATTGCAATTCTGTTGATTATCATCCTCATGGTCCTTCCCACGGGCTATGAGGATGCTGCTATTTATCAGGGAACAGACAGCCAAAGCAGTAAACATGCTCAGCGGCTCTCTGGAATCTGACAAGATGTTTTCTGTGGGAGATGTGGCGCTGGTAGTGGTAAGCTATGAAAAGGATAAGATTTTATCTGTGACCATGAGTGATCATTACCGTATCGATAAGGAAATGCTCCTGGCCGCAATGTTCGTGGCGCTTTTGATTGTCTTTGCCGGAAGAAACGGGCTTCGGGCCGTATACTCTTTTGTCATTACGATCCTGTCTATCTGGAAAATAATGGCACCTGCTTATCTGCGGGGAGTGAATCCTATCTGGTGCGGGATTCTGATCACTGTATTTCTCACTCTGCTCATTATATTTCTGGTATATGGTTTTGACAGAAAAACAATCGCGGCAAGCAGTGGAGCCCTTTTGGGAGTTATGGTAACCTGCGTTATGGGGTGTGTTTTTACAGATGCTTTCAAAATTCACGGGGCGGTTATGTCCTATTCAGAAAGCCTTCTTTATTCCGGCTATCAGGACCTTAATCTGACAAAGATCTTTATGAGCGGCATTTTTATCGGAGCATCGGGAGCCATGATGGACCTTTCGGTGGATATCACTTCCGCAGTCAATGAAGTTATCCAGAAGAAACCTGGCATTGGCTGGAGGGAAGCTGCACATTCCGGTATGAATGTGGGACGTGCAGCTATGGGAACTATGACGACAACTTTGCTTCTGGCATATTCCGGAGGCTATATTGCCCTTCTTATGACTTTCATGGCACAGGGAACGCCTGTAGATCACATTTTGAATTATAAGTATGTTTCTTCGGAAATTCTTGATACCATTGTAGGAAGTTTCGGACTGGTTACAGTTGCACCATTTACTGCATTGACAAGTTCTATTCTTCTGACAAAGAAAAAGAAAGTAAAAGGGACAGGTAACTAAATACCTGTCCCCGTTGGCGTTTTGCACCTGCTTACATGTTTTCTGCAGTCATATAACTGTCCAGATTTTCAAACTGTTCCAGATAGCTTACTGCATCCTCATACTGATTGGACGCAAGTGCAATTCTTATTGTATTACACACACAGCGTTTCAGTTCACGAATTTCCAGTGTTCCCTCTTTCAGTGCTTTGCGGATATTTTCATGGTCTGAATGAGCACCCGGCATTACCATATCATTTCCTGCCTTCATACATCCAGAGGCAGTACATTCCCCTGCTGTGGAATGAGTGGTAGTTGTCCAGTCTGTCATAATTGCACCGGCAAACCCCCATTCATCTCTGGCTGCTTTTGTACAAATATCGTAACAGTTGGCAGCATGAACACCGTTGATCATATTATAAGAGGTCATGATGGACATTGGCTGGGAATTTTTTACACAGATTTCGAAGCCCTTCAGATAAATTTCACGAAGTGTCCGCTCAGAAAGCACACTGTCTGAGCCCATGCGGTTGTCTTCCTGATTATTACATGCAAAATGCTTGATCGTTGTTCCACAGCCCGGCACCTTCTGCACTCCCAGTGTTATGGCAGATGCTATCATACCTGACAGCAGAGGATCTTCAGAATAATATTCAAAGTTTCTTCCGCAGAGAGGATTTCTGTGAATATTCATACCAGGTGCCAGCCACAGGGTCACCTCAAATAATTCCATTTCATGACCTATCATCTCTCCAATCTCTTTGATCAGATCCACATTCCAGGTCTGGGCAAGAAGCGTTCCCACAGGAATGGCTGTACAGTACTGATGGTAAGTTGTTCCTCTTTTTTCTCTATCCCTTGCAAAAAATCCGCCTTCCA
>JAQYGS010000056.1 GCA_028722515.1 Clostridia bacterium
CCTGCATTGGAAGTCATAATGATAATGGTTTGTTTAAAATCAACCTTTCTTCCCTGTGCATCTGTGATATGGCCATCATCCAATACCTGGAGCAGAATATTGAAAACATCAGGATGTGCTTTTTCAATTTCATCAAAAAGAATAACACTATATGGATTTCTCCGGACTTTTTCACTAAGCTGTCCTCCCTCTTCATATCCAACATATCCGGGCGGAGAGCCAATAAGCTTGGATACGCTGTGTTTCTCCATATATTCTGACATATCTACACGGATCATAGCACGCTCGTCTCCAAAAACTGCCTGGGCAAGAGCTTTGGATAATTCTGTTTTTCCAACTCCTGTGGGACCAAGGAAAAGAAAAGATCCTATTGGCCTGCCCGGATCCTTAAGACCTACCCGTCCCCTTTTCACTGCCTGTGCAACGGCTTTCACTGCCTCATCCTGACCAATGACACGTTTATGAAGTTCTTTTTCCAGACGGGCAAGGCGTCTTGTCTCACTCTCTGTCAGGCGCTGTACAGGAATTCTTGTCCAGTCAGAAACGATCTGTGCAACCGTCCCTTCATCTACCACCATTGCCTTTCGTCTGTTCCTGCGTTCCATTTTAACCCGAATGGCATTTATCTTATCCTCAATTTCTTTCTGACGCTGTCCGGCTTCTTTTGCTTTCTGAAGATCTGCAGATTTCACTGCTTCTTTTTTCTCTTCTTTCAGATTGACCAGTTCCATCTCATAGGAATCCAGCTCAGGTGATGATTCATAACCGGAAAGCTGCACTTTAGATGCAGCCTCATCGAGCATATCAATAGCTTTATCCGGAAGAAAACGGTCATTGACATACCGAATGGACATTTTCACCGCTGCCTCAATAGCAGTATCCCGGATTTCCACACCATGATGCTGTTCATAGTATGGACGCAGTCCTTTCAAAATCTCAATAGTTTCCTCTTCAGAAGGTTCATCTACAGTTACAGGCTGAAATCTTCTCTCAAGTGCTGCATCCTTTTCAATATATTTACGGTATTCTTCAAGTGTAGTTGCACCGATAAGCTGAATTTCTCCTCTGGAAAGAGAAGGCTTCAGAATATTCGAAGCATCAAGGGCTCCTTCTGCTCCACCGGCACCGATAATGGTATGGAGTTCATCAATAAAGAGCAGAATTCCCTGATGTTCTCTTACTTCCTGAACTACATTTTTAATTCTTTCTTCAAACTCTCCCCTGTATTTGCTTCCTGCAACCATGCTGGAAAGGTCAAGAACTACAAGTCGTTTCTCTTTCACTGTATCAGGTACCATGCCCATAACGATTCTCTGTGCCAGTCCCTCTACAATAGCAGTCTTGCCTACACCAGGCTCCCCTACAAGGCAGGGATTATTCTTGGTTCTTCTGCTTAAGATCTGAATGAGACGATTGATCTCCTTCTCTCTTCCTACTACAGGATCCAGCTTCCCCTCAGCTGCCATAGCAGTAAGATCTCTGCTGTACTGGTCAAGTGTAGGTGTACTTGTCATTTTTCTGTTTCTTGCCATCTGAAATTCCTGGGCAATCTCATCATTGTCATATCCCATAGCCGAAAGCAAAGCTGCGTAAAGCTTCTGAATGTTTACTCCCATAGTATACAGAAGCCTTGTTGCAACACAGTCTGTTTCTCTTAAAAGGGCAAGAAGGAGATGTTCCGTACCCGTTTCAATTTCCATACTCTGTGCATCGGACATGGCCTGCTCTATTACATATTTTAATCTTGGACTGTAATCCGGATCTTTCAGGGCAGTCTGGCCCTGGGACGGTGCAATAAACTGCTCAATAAGCTCTTTCAGCTTGTTCTTTTCCACCCCGAATTCTGTCAGAACCCTTCCTGCTGTACCCTCACTTTCCATTAAGAGTCCTGCCAGAAGATGCTCTGTTCCAATGTATCCATGTCCACAGGATCTGGCTGTATTTTTTGCCAGTTTTAGGGCATTCTCTGCCTGTCTGGTAAATTTACTATCCATTATGTCTCCTATCTGTCTTTATTATATTCGTCAAAAATCTCGTCTATCAGCTGATGCACTTCTTCTCTGGACACATTCTTACAGCACCCTCTGGCAAG
>JAQYGS010000057.1 GCA_028722515.1 Clostridia bacterium
TTGGAACCATATGGTTTATGATCGTTTATACAAGATCCTCAGGTGCTGTAGGTCTTGCCACAGTTCTGGGATGGTGCGTGGTTCCCTTCATTATTCCTGATCTGATCAAGATCGGACTTGCCTATGTTCTGTCAGGAAAGGTCAGAAAGTATGTGTACAGATAAAGTATTTCCCCTTCGTCCCCACCACGGTATGTGCCTTGCCTATTTCAGGGGAGAGGGGTACAGTGACAGATTTTCCCGGCATATGAAGGAGATGTTGGATACACTCCAGAATGGAGCAGATGTGAAACTTTGTGTAAGCACAGACGAAATCTGTTCTGCCTGCCCCAATAATCTGGAAGGAGTCTGTACTTCCCACAGCCTGACTGAAAGATATGATCGCCAGGTATTGGATTTCTGTGGATTTTCAGAGAATCAGATCATGCCTTTTTATGTATTTGTACGACAGGTGGAACAAAAGATTCTCTCAACAAAGAGACGCATGGAAATATGCGGTGACTGTCAGTGGAATTCTATATGTGAGAGTCAGCCAAGCCGCTGGAAAAGTAGTGAAGTTACTTGAAAAAGATAATAATATGAAGTAAAATAATGGCGTCGTGATCAATTTTTGAATCTGGCGCTATTTTTATATAAACAGGAGAAAAAAATGGATAAAATTGCGGTTCTAATTCCTTGCTATAATGAAAGCCGCACAATTGGAAAAGTTGTGAGAGATTTTAAGAAGGTTCTGCCTGAAGCAGTAATATATGTTTATGATAATAATTCAACGGACCATACGGATGATATTGCCAGAGAGGCAGGGGCAGTTGTGAGATACGAACATCGGCAGGGAAAAGGAAATGTTATCCGGAGAATGTTCAGGGAAGTGGATGCTCAGTGTTATGTGATGACCGATGGTGACGATACTTATCCGGCAGAAGCTGCTCCCGAAATGATTTCCCAGGTTCTGGACAGACAGGCAGATATGGTGATCGGAGACAGACTTTCTTCTACATATTTTAATGAAAATAAACGTCCTTTTCATAATTTTGGAAACTCTATTGTCAGAAAGTCAATAAATGTTCTGTTTAAAACGGATATAAGGGATATTATGACAGGGTACCGTGCGTTCAGCTATCAGTTTGTAAAATCTTTTCCGGTTCTTTCCAGAGGATTTGAAATTGAAACAGAAATGAGCATTCATGCCGTTGATAAGAATATGCACATAGAGAATGTGGTGGTTCAGTACAGAGACAGACCGGATGGAAGCCAATCTAAGCTGAACACATATTCAGATGGCTTTAAGGTACTCTGTACGATTGCGCGATTGTACAGAATTTATAAACCCATGGCTTTTTTTGGCATGCTTTCGGCGGTACTTTTTATGCTTTCGGTTATTTTTTTTATTCCTGTTCTGGTAGAATATATGAATACGGGTATGGTTCCAAATTTTCCTACACTGATCGTCTGCGGCTTTGTAATGCTGGCTGCTATTCAGTCCTGGTTTTCCGGTATGATCCTTCAGAATATCGTTCAGAAAAACAGGCAGGATTTTGAGATGGAGCTGCAGAGAATCAATGATTCTTACAATAGGTTAATGAGTGAAAAACAGGAGACAGACTGATGAAAAGGATAAAGAGATTCTGGAAACAAAATGGGAAGCAGATAGTTCTTCTGGGGGTCCTGCTGATCGTCATGCTTCTGGGAGAACATTATCTTCTGGAGGGAAGAACATTTGACAGTTTCAGTCCCACAGCAGAAATGAACGGAAAAAGTATTAAACTTAAAATGCAGGATTCTTTTTCACAGAATGTATTAATGGAACATGACCGTCTGGAAAATATATTTCTTACTGTAAGCACAGAGTCGGAGAGTAAAGACTGTGGTCTTTCAATTTCTGTTACAGATAAAAATGGGCAATTACTGGCTGAAAAAAAGGTCAGCCTGGCTGCAGGAATGAAAGAACAGGAAGAGTGTATTCCTTTTGGGACAGATCTTGGAAAAGTAAAAGAAACTGTTTTGAAATTTGAAATAAAAAATATATCTGATCAGCCATGCACCATTACACTTTATACAGCAGGTTCAAATAAAGTCCTGGTAAATAAAAAAAAGAACTGTTCGTTAAGACTGCAGTATTATGATCTGGATGAAAAGCTGGCAGGAAGGTTTATCTATGTTATATCTGCCATTTTTCTCGTTTTACTGACGATAATTCTGACTGCAGCTTACCATAGAAAATGGAAAACAGAACGTATTTTTCTTATTCTGTATCTTACCATTGGTTTATTATATAATATGGTAATTCCCGTTTCGGGAGTGCCGGATGAGGGTGCTCACATGTGCCGTGCATTTGGAATAACCCAGGGAGATTTCATTGCATCTGTAAATGACAAAGGCAAGGGCGGAAGTATGCTGCCTTCCAATCTTGTGCATAACTGGAAGGGACCAGATATGAAGCTTATAGATATAGTGGAAAATTCAGATGTGGATCTTTCAGACAGTATGTCGTTTATTTCTTATGCTAATACAGCTTTATATTCTCCATTTACCTATGTTCCTCAGGTAATCGGAATAGCCGCAGGCAGAATTTTCACCCGGAATATTTTTATGATTGCATATATTGCCAGATTTATTTCCTGGCTGATCACAGGCATAATACTTTACTGGAGCATCCGAATTCTGCCATTTGGGAAGAATATTGCCGCAATGATAGCATTGATGCCTATGAATATGCATGAAAACATATCACTGGCAGGAGATGGATTTACCACTGCTATTGTTATTGCTTTTGTATGTTATGTCTTATATTTACGTTATAAAAAAGGAATACTCAGAAAGAGAGAGTATTTCGTGATGTTTTTGTTGCTGTTTCTGGTTGCATCCTGTAAGATTGTATATATGCCGATCTGTCTTCTGGCGATCCTGGTTCCTGTCAGAAAGTTTCCTGACAGAAAGAATTATTTCTGCACAGTTGCAGGAGCTGTTGTAATGGTATTGACAGTTACATTTGGATGGCTGGCCATCAGTTCCAGATTTCTGATGGAATTTCAGGAGGGAGTAAATTCGGCAGAACAGGTAAAATATATTCTTTATCATCCGCTGGCATATGTAGCAGTGATAGTAAGGTCTGTCATAAATTCAGGTGATACATGGATCAGGGAAATGTTTGGAAATGCTCTTGGATATCTGAATATTGAATGTAAAGTAATGATCATTGCAATCTGTGCAGTTGTTCTCATATATGTTTCAGTAAAAGAAAGAATAGAATGGGGAATTGGAGAAAAATTCTGCAGAAGTATAATGTTTATAGCATGTGGAATCATTTTTCTCCTTATATGTACAAGTTTGTATGTGCAGTGGACAGCAGTTGCCAGCAGGGAAATTGCCGGAATCCAGGGAAGATATTTTATACCGCTTCTTTTCCCTTTTATTCTGGGACTCAGGAAAAGTTCAGGACAAAGGAGATCAGAAAGCACAGAGGTTTCTTTATCAAGTGTCTATCTGATCTATGCACTGGGTCATATTCTGGTAATTGCAACTTTATTAATTTCGTATCTGGTCTAAATTTAATGAAAATGTTTAGGAGAAAATGAAAATGAGAAAAACAAAGATTATCTGTACACTTGGCCCCGCAACTGACCAGGATCATGTTCTGGAAGAACTGATCAAAGAAGGCATGGATGTGGCCAGATTTAATTTTTCCCATGGGCTGCATGATGAGCAGAAAAGACGTCTGGAACAGCTAAAAGAACTCCGGGAGAAATACGACAGACCT
>JAQYGS010000058.1 GCA_028722515.1 Clostridia bacterium
TTGATTCCTTTCGTCTTTGCCATATCCATCCTCCCTTTTTACTCCTGGATAAATACTCAGTCTGCAAGTACAAAGTCCACTGTTTTAAGCATGAGATCCGCATCTTCCACCCGGACGCGCACCTTATCCCCAAGCCTGTAAGCTTTCTTCGTACATTCCCCTCTGAGTTCAAAATTATCCTGATCAAATATATAATAGTCATCCCGAAGAGTATTTACATGAACAAGCCCCTCCACAGTATTGGGAAGCTCCACATAAAAGCCCCAGCCTGTTACCCCTGAAATGATACCTTCAAATTCTTCTCCAAGGTGATAGGACATATATTCTGCTTTCTTCAGTTTATCAGACTCCCTTTCCGCCTCTTCTGCTCTTCTTTCACAGACACTTGACTGTCTTGCCACTTCGTCCAGAATCTCTTCGTAATGTTTGGTCCTGCCTTCCCTGGTAAGCCTTCCTCTCAGGTTATCCTTTATGATCCTGTGGATCTGAAGATCCGGATAACGGCGGATGGGAGAAGTGAAATGACAGTAATATCTGGCAGCAAGTCCGAAATGTCCGCTGCACTGAGTGGTATACTGGGCTCTCTTCATTGTGCGAAGAGTAAGCCGGCTGATCTGTGGTTCATTTGGAAGGCCCTCAATGCTCTCCAGTATTTTCTGAATTTCTTTTGGTGTAATTTCCTCTCTTGATTTCTCCACTTTTACTCCCTGATTTCGGATAAGTGTAAGAAGACTCTCCACCTTCTCCGGATCAGGATTTTCATGCGTACGGTATACAAAGGGTATTTCACGTGTACAGTATTCCTGTGCCACTGTCTCATTTGCCATAAGCATAAAATCTTCTATGATCCTTGTTGCAACATTGGGCTCATATGGTTTGATATCTATTACTTTTCCTGCATCATTAAGAATGATCTTGCTTTCCGGAAAATCAAAATCAATGGAGCCTCTGTGATGACGGCTGCTTCTTATAAGTTCAGACAGTTCCTTCATCAGGAAAAACATAGGAACCAGTTTTTCGTACCTTTTTGCTGTCTCAGGGTCCGTACCTTCCAGAATATTCCTGACATCCGTATAACTCATACGTTCATCAACACGAATCACAGTCTCTGCGATCTGATGAGAAATGACCCTGCCTTCCTCATTAATATCCATCAGACAGCTTAAAGTTAACCTGTCCTGCCCCTGATTCAGGGAACAAATCCCATTTGACAGTCTTTCCGGAAGCATGGGAACCACACGGTCGGCAAGATACACACTGGTTCCTCTTTTTAATGCTTCCCTGTCCAGTGCACTGTTATACTGTACATAATTACTTACGTCTGCAATGTGGACACCAAGATGATAGATATTTCCTTCTTTTGAAAGAGAAATGGCGTCATCCAGATCCTTGGCATCCTCTCCATCAATGGTAACGGTTTTAAGATGTGTGAGATCCATCCTGCCGTCTCTGTCAGCATCCAGCACATGGTCAGGAACTCTGGCAGCCTGACGTAAAACTTTATCAGGAAATTCACTGGGAATCCCAAAGCTTTTTACAATGGCAAGAATATCTGTGCCAGGAGTACGGATATTTCCCAGATTTTCTGTTATCTTTCCTTCGGGATTTTTATTTTTTGATCCATAGTCCGTAATCCTGGCAATGACCTTATCCCCGTTCTTCACTCCTCTTGCATCTCTTCCGGGAATAAAGATATCTTTGGAAAACTTGGGATTATCACTGACCACAAAGCCATATTTCTTATTCAGCTGATAGGTTCCCACAACTTCAGGCATTCCACGCTCCAGAACCTTGATCACAACTCCTTCTTTACGTTTCCCTTCCTGCTGTCCGTCTTTAATCACAATCCTTACTTTATCCTGATGCATGGCAGTTTCTGTATCCTCTTCCGGAATAAAAATGTCTTCCTCCTGCCCTTCAATCTCAACAAAGCCGAAGCCCTTGGGATGTCCGATAAAAATACCCTCAGCCTTTGTGCCTTTTGGAATTTTTATTCTTCTGTTCTGAATTTTATTTTTTATTTTACTTTTATTTCTGTCTTTTTTCTTCACAATAACTCCTTTAATGTTTGCTATGACATAAAAAACACTCTTGTACCCGGACAAGAGTGTTTCCATTTTCTTATTAGTTCAGCATATTTAAGACCATAGATATTACAAAAAACAGAATACCCATAACCGTAGTAGCTTTAACAAGTCCACCTTCCATGGAACGTCCTCTGTTCTTACCCCAGTAGGTCTCAGCTGCTCCTGCGATTGTACCAAGTCCCTGCTGCTTACCCTCCTGCATCAGAACAACAACGGTAAGAGCTATACAATCTATTAAGAAAATAATCTGCAGAATAATCTTCACAACATTCACTGGTTACACCTCCTAATCAACTGGAGTTTATTGTAACATAGCTTAAATTGGATTTCAACACAATTTACGGATTTTCAGCGGAATTTTCAACATCTTTGAAGGGATTTTCATATACTGCCTGGTCTGAAAGCTGTTCACTGATTCTGAGGAGCTGATTATATTTGGCATTTCTGTCGGATCTGCAGGGAGCTCCTGTCTTGATCTGTCCGGCACCTGTGGCTACAGCAAGATCGGATATGAAGGAATCTTCCGTCTCTCCGGAACGATGAGAGATTACTGCGTTGTATCCTGCCCTCTGGGCCATTTCCACTGCGTCAAGTGCTTCTGACAAAGTGCCGATCTGATTTACTTTCACCAGAATGGCATTGGCTGCTTTTAATTTGATTCCACACTGAAGACGTTTTATATTGGTGACAAATAGGTCGTCACCCACCAGCTGCAGTTTATCTCCCAGACGTTGTGTCATCATTCTCCATCCTTCCCAGTCATCTTCCTCCAGTCCGTCTTCAATGGAGACGATAGGGAACTCTCTGATCAGTTCTTCATAGTACTGAACCATTTCTCCTGAATCGCGGAGCACTTCCTTTCCCTTCATCCTGCTTTCTCCCGGGAAAAAATATACTCCTCTTTCAGAATCGTAAAGCTCACTGGCAGCTGCGTCAATGGCAATACAGATATCTTTTCCCGGTTCATAACCGGCTTTTTTCACAGCTTCCATAATCAGCTCAAGAACATTTCTGGAATCTTCAAGATCGGGTGCGAAGCCTCCCTCGTCTCCCACACCTGTGGAAAGGTTTTTCTGTCTGAGGATAATTTTCAGGAACTGATAAACTTCCGCACACATACGGATAGCATCTTCCATATTTTCTGCACCAACAGGCATGATCATAAATTCCTGAAGGTCTACCGTATTATCCGCATGTCTGCCCCCATTTAGAATATTCATCATAGGAACAGGCATTCTGTTAGTGTGGCATCCTCCAAGATACTGGTACAGAGGGATTCTCAGGGCCGCCGCTGCCGCCTTGGCCACTGCCATGGATACTCCCAGGGTTGCATTTGCACCCAGATTACTCTTATTTTCTGTTCCATCTGTATCTATGATCAGATTGTCGATATAGGTCTGATTCAGAGCATTTTCTCCCAGAATTGCTTCTGCCAGTTTTGTATTTACATTGTCTACTGCTTTCTGTACACTTAAACCTGTATAGTTTCCTTTTTCTCCGTCCCGAAGTTCTACTGCTTCGAATTTTCCTGTGGATGCTCCGGAAGGAACCATGGCTGTTCCTGTATATCCATTTATCCCAATCACACCTTCTCCTACCGTTACTTCAACTTCAACTGTAGGATTTCCTCTGGAATCAAGTACTTGTCTTGCATGAACTCTTCTTACAGGCAGATAACGTAGCATTTTTTAACCTCCTATAGACTTTATGGAAGTAGTTTTTCCCGAACTATTCCCTAATATGCAGTCATTTCATTTCCAACTCTTTCATATGTTTAAATGAACCTGTAATTGTGAGAGGTTGTTATGCGACATCATTTTAACCGGAAATACATATCTTATCTCAAATTTCCTCTTCTGTTCTGCGCTGCTTTTTTCATAGGTGCAGCTGCAGGAAAAATTGTTTCTTATCAGAAAGAAAAGGCAATTCCGTCTGCTTCGGAAAGTTCCGGCTGGGGCTTAAGTTTTCAGGAGGAAGGCAAGCGTCCTGTTGGAAATGCCTCCATTGAGGAATTAAAAAAATACAATGCCTATTACGCCCAGGATACACAGGACAAAAACATATATCTTACCTTTGATGCAGGCTATGAAAACGGTAATACGCCTGCAATCCTGGATGCATTAAAGAAGCATAATGCACCTGCCACATTTTTTGTTGTGGGAAATTTTATCTCCGAAAACCCTGATCTGATCAAGCGGATGGTGGCAGAAGGCCACACAGTAGGCAATCACACCATGACTCACCCTGATATGTCCAGGATCTCCACTCAGGAAGCCTTTCAGAAGGAGCTTTCACAGGTAGAAGACCTTTATAAAAATGTCACGGGAAAAGAGATGGTGAAGTTTTACCGGCCTCCTCAGGGAATCTACAGCACTCTGAATCTGTCCATGGCAAAAGAGCTTGGGTATCATACCTTTTTCTGGAGCCTTGCCTATGTGGACTGGTATCAGGATAAACAGCCAGATCCAAAAGAAGCTATGACAAAGCTTACCTCACGGATCCATCCCGGAGCCATTGTCCTTCTTCACAGCACTTCATCCACCAATGCTAAGATTCTTGACGAACTTCTTACCAAATGGGAAGAAATGGGGTATTCCTTCAAACCGCTTGAAGATCTGATATAAAATAAAAAAGGAAGCAGACCATTTTTCGGAATGCTTCCTTTTTATTTTTAATCTGAAAAGATTACTCTTCTACAACTCCACCTTCTACAACCAGATCGTCAGGGCTGACTTCATCACCATATACAGGCTTTAATGTTTCTTCGAAGTCACTGTGGAAGAACTGCTCATCTGCCAGAGATTTAATCTCATCATTAATGGCATTGAGAAGATCTGTATTGCCTTTCTGAACTGCAGGAGCAATGGTATCTGTATCACCAAGGGATTCCACACCTACAGTGAAGCCTTCATTCTGTTTTGCCCAGGCAAGTACTTCCGTGTTATCTGTGGAGAAAGCATCGCCTCTTCCATCCAGAAGAGCATCATAGGCTTCCTGATACTCATCAAATTTAACAAGCTCGATATCCGGATAATTTTCTGTGAAGTATGTTTCTGCCGTGGTTCCTTTTACCACAATAAGTTTCTTATCCTTCAGGTCATCCACACTCTTAATGAGAGCATTGTCAGGAGAGACAACTCCAAGAGCCACTTTCATATATGGAAGAGCGAAATCTACTTTTTCTTTTCTTTCATCAGTAACTGTAAAGTTAGCAAGAATTACATCCACCTTTGCAGACTGAAGATATTCCACACGGCTTGCTGCCTCCACATAGGTAAACTCCACATCATCCTCGCTTCCCAACAGGTCTTTTGCAAGTCTTTTTGCAAAAACCACATCATATCCCTGAACTTCTCCGTTTTCATCCACATAACCAAAGGGATTCTTGTCACTGAATACACCGATTTTAATCTTTCCATCTTCCTTGATTTCATCCAGTGTACGTGCCTGTGCAGTATTTCCTCCATCCTCAGCCGCACTTACAAGAACACTTCCGCTGACTAATGATGTAACTGCCAGACCTGCTGCTAATAATACTCCCACTATTCTTTTTTTCATGTTTTCTTCCTCCTCGTTTTGAATTTTTATTTTCGAACAGCTTCATAATGAAAGCTGTCAAGGAACTGTTTGGCTCTGTCCGTCTGAGGGTGATCAAAAAACTCTTGGGGACTGTTTTCCTCCACAATATATCCTTTATCCATAAAGATGATCCTGTCTGCCACAGACCGGGCAAATTCCATCTCATGTGTAACGATCAGCATGGTCATTCCTGTCTTTGCCAGTTCCAGTACCACCTGAAGAACCTCACGGACCATTTCCGGGTCAAGGGCTGCTGTGATTTCATCCAGAAGAAGGATCTCCGGGTGCATGAGAAGCGCTCTCACAATGGCTACCCTCTGTTTCTGTCCTCCGGACAGCTGTCTTGGATAATTGTCTTTCTTCTCCAGAAGCCCTACTCTGTCAAGAAGCCTTTCTGCTTCTACTCTGACTTCTTCTTTCTTTTTCTTCTGTACCTTGGCCGGTGCAAGAAGCAGATTGTTCATAATGGTCATATTTGGAAAAAGATCGTAACTCTGGAAGACCATTCCGATCTTTTCCCTGACCTTACTGATATTCTTTTTTTCTTTTTCATAACTGACGCCATTTAACTTCAGTACTCCGCTGTCAATCTCCTCAAGCCTGTTCAGACATCGGAGAAATGTACTCTTTCCACATCCTGACGGACCTACAATGACAACTACTTCGCCTTTGTTTATGGAAAATGAAATATCTTCCAGAACGTAAGTACCGCTTACATATGATTTCTTTAAATGTTCAACTTCTAATATTGGCTGTTCCATAATATTTCCTCACTCATTCATCTGCAAATTTCTTTTCCAGTACGCGGGACAGTCTGGAAAACGGAAAACACACTATAAAATACATAAAGAATACGGCTCCATATACCCACAACGCTGCGGTGGGATAGGTGTATCTGGATGCGTCAATAATCTGTTTACCTACTTTAAGAACTTCCACAACACCGATCAGTACAACAAGAGATGTTGTCTTGATCATTCGGGTCAGCAGATTTACTGCAGATGGAAGCAGTCTTCGGATAGTCTGGGGCATAATAATGTATATGTATACCTGCCATTTATTAAGACCCAGTCCATAACCACTGTCGTACTGGTGTTTGGGTATGGAAATCAAAGCACTTCTCACAAGATCCCCCATCTCTGCCGTTCCCCAGAAAGTAAATACAATAATGGATGCACTCTCTCCGGAAAGGTTCATTCCCAGATGCTTGGCAGCTCCAAAAAACACAAGAAATAAAAGTACCAGCTGAGGCATGATCCTTACGATCTCCAGGTATATCCTGCAGATAAATTTCACAATTTTATTAGGTATATTCATGATCATCCCCAGGAAAAATCCCAGAATAACAGATAATCCCATAGAGATCAGAGCTATTCTGAAAGTGACCCAGAGTCCCTGCCAGAGTCTTAACGAATTAATGCCTTTAAAAAGAACTTCAATCCCCATATTCTGCATAACGGACTCTCCTTTCAATCAGTGAACAGATCAAAGAAATCGGTAAAAGTATAATCAGATATGCAATTACCAGCATGAAAAGCGCTTCATCTGTTTTATAATAGATTCCGATCAAATCCTTCGTGACAAACATCAGATCCGCCAGGGCTACCGCACTGAACACGGAAGTTTCTTTTACAAGAAAAATGGCATTTGCACAAAAGGCCGGTATGGAATTGGATACTGCCTGTGGCAGAATAATACTTGTAAAGACCTGTCTTTTGGTCATTCCAAGACTCAAAGCAGATTCCACCTGTATCTGAGGTACATTATCCAGTCCGCTTCGAAAAGCTTCCGCCATATAGCTTCCGCCCAGAAAAGCCAGGCCGATGATGGCACATTGTTCTGAGCTTAACACGATTCCAATCTTCGGAAGACCAAAGTACAGGAAAAAAAGCTGTATCAAAAGTGGCGTATTTCTGGATAATTCAATGTAACATTCTACTATCTGCCGAAGCAGAGGAATTTTAAAATATTTAATCATACTGCATATAAGACCCACAAGAATAGCAAGAACTACTCCAATGGCCGCCATACGCAGTGTCAGCTTCGCGGCCTCTATATAGAGGGGCGTCTGTTCCCGTATAAATTCAAAGTCCATATTGTCTCTCCTCTTAAAGTTTGCTATCTTCCAGACAGCTATGTCATTGACTTTGTATTTCATACCTATTTGATATGAATACTATATATTGTTCATAGGCATTTGTCAATACATTTTTTTATTTTCCCTCCTGATTTAGTATAAAATAATGTTGTTTTTGATATGTTAGCACTTCTTTCAGCAAGATTCAAGAATTAGTTCACCCTATACGGTTTTCTGTTTAATCGATCAGAAACTCTAAGTCATTAATAACGTGTTCCGCCAGACACACTGAAAAAAATGCCACCCGGTCATATTCTGACCGAATGGCATTTTTTATTTATTAAAGGATTTCACTTTTAAATAACTCAATATCTTTCTTAAGAAGCATACATGCATCATCCAGATTTTTTCTCTCCAATGCATCAATAATTTTCGTATGACTGTCTGCCGTAGCTTCCACATTCCGATTCCAGACATTGGTGTAGTACTGATTAGAGATACCAATGCAAACCCTTAATGCGTCTTCCAATGCTTTGATAAAATAACCGTTTTTACAGAAACTGCACAATTTCTCATGAAAATCAACGTTACACCTCCAGTGAATTCTCTTATCATGAATCTTCTCAATTTCAGAAACCTTTCTTTCCAGTTCTTTAAGCTCCTGAATATCTTTCTCTGTTATATTTTCAAAAGATAGTTTAAGTGCTCCGATCTCTATCGTTTTCCTGAATTCAATGATCTCAAGAATCTGTTTTGGAGATATGACCACCAGTTTATATCCATACCGTGGAATGTTCTCAAGAAAAGATTCTGTACACAACTGTACCAGTGCTTCCCGTACAGGTGTTCTGCTCACTTTATATTCATCAATAATATCCTTTTCTCTGATCACTGACGACGTATCATATCTGCCGTCTAAAATATCCTTC
>JAQYGS010000059.1 GCA_028722515.1 Clostridia bacterium
TCTTCCATTCGTGAATTTGCGGCACCGCTCATGGTTGGTATTCTTGTCGGAGCATATTCATCTGTATGTATTACAGGCTCTCTGTGGCTTGTAATGAAGGTGAAGTTCCGTAAAAACGGACAGCCTGCAGTTGTAGCTTCATCAGTTACAGCAGTACAGGATAAGACAACTTCAGAGCCAAAGAAAGTAAGAGAAACCTCCAAAAGAGATCCTTCTCAGCCGAAAAAGAAAAACAGAAAAAGAGTAGCAGAACGTCTGGCGGCACAGGAGGCAGCTGCAAAGCAGCAGGAAGAGGAGAATTCAGGAAATAAATAAAAAGATCGTCCCGGGACATAAGATTGTCTCGGGACATTTTATATGGAGACATGAAATGGAAAAATGGGTAGTATCTGCAAAAAGGGCAGACTTTAATGCTATAGGAGAGAAATTTCATATTGATCCGGTAATTGCAAGGCTTATCAGAAACAGAGATGTGATTGGAGATGACCAGATAAGAGAATACCTTTACGGTACAGTGAATGATCTTCCATCCCCATGGCTTATGAAAGATATGAATAAGGCGGTTCATATTATAAAAGAAAAAGTAAAGAATGGTTCCAGGATCCGGATTATCGGTGATTATGATATTGACGGCGTAACGTCTACATATATACTTCTGAAAGGGTTATCAAGAATCGGTGCAAATGTAGATACCTATATTCCGGACCGGGTGACTGACGGATATGGAATTCACGAACATCTGATAAAAAAAGCATGTGAAGATAAAATCGATACCATTGTAACCTGCGATAACGGGATCTCAGCATATGAAGAAATTAAAACTGCCAGAGAAGCAGGAATGCATGTAATAATAACAGATCATCACGAGATTCCATTTACGGAGACAAAAGACGGAAGGAAGATGAAGATCCCTCCGGCGGATGCTGTTATAAATCCCAAACAATATGACTGTCCCTACCCAAATAAGAATTTGTGCGGAGCAGTTGTTGCCTTCAAATTTGTAATGGCTCTCTATGAGGAATTTGGGATACCTTCAGAGGAAATTGACGATTATTATGAACTTGCTGCTTTTGCCACAATTGGAGATGTAATGGATCTTCAGGGAGAAAACAGGATCCTTGTAAAAGAAGGACTGAAACGGCTGAAAAATACCGGAAACCTGGGATTAAAAGCACTGATTAAAGCCAACGGACTTGAAGATGGAAAAATTACAGCATATCACGTTGGTTTTGTACTTGGCCCCTGTATTAATGCAAGCGGACGTCTGGATACAGCAGCCCGGGCACTTGCACTGCTGAATGCGAAAAACCAGGATGAGGCAGCTGCTCTGGCAGGAGACCTGACAGCATTGAATGAAAGCAGGAAGGCACTTACGGAAAAGGGAAAAGAAGAGGCGATACATCTTGTTGAAACTACGGATTTAAAATATGACAGAGTTCTTGTTATATTTCTTAAGGATTGTCATGAAAGTGTTGCAGGAATCATAGCTGGAAGGATCAGAGAAATTTATCATAAACCTGTTTTTATACTTACAAGAGGAGAACAATGTGTAAAGGGAAGCGGACGCTCCATAGAGAGCTACTCAATGTTTGAGGAGCTTGTAAAATGTAAGGATCTTATGATACAGTTCGGAGGTCATCCTATGGCAGCAGGACTTTCCATAGAAGAAAAAAATGTGGAAATGTTCCGGAAAACGCTGAATGAAAACTGCAGTTTAACAAATGAGGATCTGAAGCCCAAGGTAACCATTGATGTTCCTATGCCGATTTCCTATATTACGAAAGAACTTGTAGAGCAGATTGCAATTCTTGAGCCATTTGGAAAGGGAAATACAAAGCCAGTATTTGCACAGAAAGGTCTTTCTGTTTTAGAAAGCAGTATTTTAGGCAAGAATCGAAATGTACTCAGAATGAAATTAATGGATCCGTATGGGACAGTAATGGATGGAATTTATTTCGGGGATGCAGAGAAATTTTCAGATTTTGCTGCTCAGAAGCAACGAATATCCGTTACCTATTATCCGGAGGTCAATCATTACAGGGGGCGGGACAGCCTTCAGATCGTAATTCAGAATTATTGCTGAAATATGTCCTTTCTGGAGAAACAAATAATAAAAATGTACCATATATTCAAGGGCATAGGGTTTTTGATTGATTCTGAAATAAAAAGGTGATATACTATAAAATATTTATGATGAAAATGAAATCATTATTAATCATATGGAGGGGATTTAAGATGAAAAAAATCGAAGAATACGTGAGAAGTATACCGGATTTTCCGGAACCAGGCATTATTTTCAGAGATATTACAAGCATTCTTCAGGATGCGGACGGATTGCAGCTTGCGATTAATTCCATGCAGGACTGCCTGAAAGATGTAGATGTGGATGTGATCGTTGGAACTGAATCACGGGGATTTATTTTTGGCATGCCTATTGCGTATAATCTTCATAAACCTTTTGTACCTGTGCGTAAGAAAGGAAAGCTTCCATGTGAAACGGTTTCTGCAAGCTATGATCTGGAATATGGCAGCGCTACCGTGGAAATTCATAAGGATGCAATAAAACCCGGCCAGAAGGTTGCAATTATTGATGACCTGATCGCTACAGGCGGAACCGTTGAAGCTGCCATCAATCTTGTGGAACAGCTTGGCGGAGAAGTTGTTAAAGTTGTATTTCTTATGGAACTGGCTGGTTTACATGGCCGTGAACGACTGAAAAACTATGATGTGGCATCCGTAATCCGTTATGAAGGAAAATAAGCACAGCTGATTGTGCAGGACAGGCAGGTGAAACAGATGGCAGAAACAATAAAAGATACAGAACCAAAGACAGATGCTGTCCTGAAGGAACAGGAAAAACTTGAGTCTGTCAAGAAAGCGGATGCTGCGGTAAAATCCATGAATGATTTTACAAGTCCGGAAGTACTTTATAAAGAACTGATCAGCAGTGTTTTAAAATATCATCCATCCACAGATATTTCCATGATCGAGAAGGCATATAAGGTTGCCAGCGAGGCCCATAAGGATCAGAAAAGAAAATCTGGAGAGCCGTATATTATTCATCCCTTATGCGTAGCTATCATTCTGGCGGATCTTGAACTGGATAAGGAAACTATAGTGGCAGGTCTTCTTCACGATGCGGTGGAAGATACCTGGATGACTTATGAAGAAGTGGAAAAGGAGTTTGGCTCAGAGGTGGCACTTCTGGTGGATGGTGTTACCAAACTGGGACAGCTGTCCTATTCAGCAGACAAGGTAGAAGTTCAGGCAGAGAATTTAAGGAAAATGTTTCTTGCCATGGCAAAGGATATCCGTGTGATTCTCATCAAGCTTGCAGACAGACTTCATAATATGCGTACACTCCAGTACATGCCTCCTGAGAAGCAGCAGGAAAAGGCAAGAGAGACCATGGATATTTATGCTCCGATTGCCATGAGGCTTGGTATTTCCAAAATCAAGGTAGAGCTGGATGATCTTTCCCTTAAATATCTGAAACCAGATGTTTATTATGATCTGGTGGAGAAAGTGGCACTTCGTAAAAGCGAGAGGGAGCAATTCGTCGGTTCCATTGTAAAAGAAGTCAAGAAACACATGGAAGAGGCCAATATTAAAGCTCAGGTTGACGGCAGAGCCAAACATTTCTTCAGCATATATAAAAAGATGGTTAATCAGGGAAAGACCATTGATCAGATCTACGACCTTTTTGCAGTTCGTATTCTGGTGGATACGGTGAAGGATTGTTATGCTGCTTTGGGAGTGATCCACGAGATGTACAAACCTGTTCCCGGAAGATTCAAAGATTATATTGCCATGCCTAAACCCAATATGTATCAGTCTCTCCATACCACCCTGATCGGACCTAACGGACAGCCATTTGAGATTCAGATCCGTACCTTTGAGATGCACAAAACCGCCGAGTATGGTATTGCAGCTCACTGGAAATACAAGGAATCTTCTGACGGCAAGGTTCCTGTAGGAAAGAGCGAAGAGGAGAAGCTGAACTGGCTGCGCCAGATTCTGGAATGGCAGAGAGATATGTCAGATAATAAGGAGTTTATGAGTCTTCTTAAAAATGATCTGGATCTTTTTGCAGACAGTGTTTACTGCTTTACACCTCAGGGAGATGTCAAGACTCTTCCAAGCGGATCCACACCGGTGGACTTTGCCTACAGTGTTCACAGTGCAGTAGGAAATAAGATGGTAGGAGCAAGAGTAAATGGCAAGCTTGTTCCCATTGAGTATCAGATAAAGAACGGTGACCGCATAGAGATCATCACTTCCCAGAACTCTCAGGGCCCAAGCCGTGACTGGCTGAAACTGGTAAAAAGCACACAGGCCAAGAATAAGATCAATCAGTGGTTTAAGAAGGAACTGAAGGAAGATAATATTCTGAAAGGTAAGGATATGCTCACTCAGTATGCCAAAGCCAAGGGATATAAGATCGGAATTTATTCCAAACCACAGTATCAGGAAGCAGTTCTTCATAAGTATGGATTCAGGGACTGGGAATCCGTGCTTGCCGCCATCGGCCATGGAGGTCTCAAAGAAGG
This sequence comes from Clostridia bacterium, assembly GCA_028722515.1. Taxonomy (GTDB): domain Bacteria; phylum Bacillota; class Clostridia; order Lachnospirales; family Lachnospiraceae; genus Blautia_A. The sequence goes on from JAQYGS010000059.1 coordinate 4,551, forward strand.
TCAGGTATTTAATAAGCTTATGGAAGCTTATGAGAAGGAAAACAAGAAGAACCTTACTGATGAGCAGGTTCTGGAGGCTGCAGCAGATACTCAGGATAAGCTCCACATTGCAAAAAGCAAAGGTGGAATTGTAGTTAAAGGAATCCATGATGTGGCAGTGCGCTTCTCCAAGTGCTGTAATCCAATACCGGGTGATGAAATAGTTGGATTTATAACCAGAGGAAGAGGCATTACGATTCACCGTACAGATTGCGTAAATGTGCTTAATATGTCGGAATCAGACAGATCCCGCCTTATAGAGGCTGAGTGGCAGAGACCGGAAAATAAAGACAGTGAAAAATATATGGCGGAAATTCAGGTATACGCCAACAACCGTACAGGACTTCTGGTAGATCTTTCCAAGATATTTACAGAGAGAAAGATTGATCTGAGAAGTATTAACAGCCGTACAAACAAACAGGAAAAGGCGACTATATCCATGTCTTTTGAGATTGGAAGCAAAGAAGAACTGAGTACTCTGGTTGAGAAGATACGGCAGGTGGACAGCGTGCTTGATGTAGAGAGAACAACCGGTTGAATCCGGAATAGGAAAGGAATTATATGAGAAATTCTATATTGCAGAAATGTATTCTTGGTCCTGTTTATACAAACTGCTATTTTCTAAAAAATAAGGAAACCGGTGAAATTATCATTATCGACCCCTCAGACTGTGAGGATAAAATATACAATAAGGTAAATGAGATGCAGGGAAAGCCGGTGGCAATTCTGCTTACCCATGGTCATTTTGATCATATTATGGCAGTTGAAAAAGTAAAGGAAAAATATAATATTCCCGTATATGCATGCCGTCAGGAAGAAGAGATGCTCAGAGAACCTTCTCTGAACATGACGTCCTCCTATGGGAGAGACTGTTCAGTTACTGCGGATATTCTGCTGGATGACCTTCAGGTTTTTGAAGCAGCGGGCTTTATGGTTCAGATGATTCATACACCTGGGCACACGAAAGGAAGCTGCTGTTATTATATTAAGGATGAGGGAATTTTATTCAGCGGCGATACGCTATTCTATGGTTCTGTGGGAAGAACAGATTTTCCCGGAGGTAGTACATCAGCCATTGTGGCAAGCCTGCATAAACTGGTAGATTCTCTTCCTGAAGAAACAGAAGTTTATCCGGGGCATGATGCATCCACTACGATCGGTTATGAAAAGAGGTACAATCCATTTGTATAAAATAAGTATTCTGTTCCTGGACAGAGAATTTGAACATGACGTTTATGAACTTACCAGGGCGTTTTATCCGGAAGCGGAGATACATACTCTGTATGAAGATGATTCACAGGAGTATGACCTCCGCTTCCGTGTGGAACGGAGTAATGATGATTATCTGATATATTATCATAGAACAGAAAATATAAGTACCGGTACAGAACAGTGTTCCGGGGTGGTTAAGGCACCTGTGATTAAAAATATCCAGGATTTACAGAAACCTGATGTGGATCTGCATGCTCTGAGAAAAGAAAATAAAGACAGCCTGAAATATGCATTGTATAATCTTCTTGTGAAATTAACAGGTAAAACTCTTCCATGGGGGAATCTGACAGGAATTCGTCCTGCCAAGCTTGCCATGGGTATGATAGAATCCGGAATGAGCAATGTGGAAACAGCAAGAGAAATGAGAGAAAAGTATCTGGTCAGCCCTGAGAAAACAGCTCTTGCAGTGACCATAGCAAACAGAGAAAGAAAAATTCTGGAGAATATCGATTACGAAAATGGCTATAGCCTTTATATAGGAATTCCTTTTTGTCCCAGTATCTGTCTCTATTGTTCTTTCAGTTCTTATCCTTTAAAGGTGTGGGAGAAAAGAACCGATGAATATGTAGATGCACTTTGCAGAGAGGTAGAAGCCGTATCCTCATTTATGAAAGGAAGAAAGCTGGATACCATATATATTGGGGGAGGAACTCCAACTACACTTCTTCCAAAGCAGCTGGAAAGGCTTCTGAATACAGTGGGAGAGACTTTTGGTTATGACGGGCTGGAAGAATTCACCATAGAAGCCGGCAGGCCAGACAGTATCTCAAGGGAAAAGCTGCAGGCAATCAGGAACTTCCCTGTTACAAGAATATCGGTGAACCCTCAGACCATGAACCAGGAAACCCTGGATATCATCGGACGCCGTCATACGGTTGAGCAGACGAAGGAGGCTTTTTATCTGGCAAGAGAAATGGGATTTGATAATATTAATATGGATCTCATTGTAGGACTGCCTGGAGAGGATATCTCTATGGTACAGTCTACCCTGGAGCAGATAAAGGCACTGGATCCGGACAGTCTGACTGTTCATTCCCTTGCGGTAAAAAGGGCGGCAAGACTGAATATTTTCAGGGAAAAATACCAGGAAATGACTTTTGAGAATAATCAGGAGATTATGAACCTTACCATGCAGGCTGCCCATGAAATGGAAATGGCACCATATTATCTTTACAGACAGAAGAATATGAAGGGAAATTTCGAAAATGTGGGCTATGCAAAGGTTGACAAAGCAGGAATATACAATATACTGATTATGGAAGAAAAACAACCCATCATTGCACTTGGTGCTGGAGGATCTTCCAAGCTTGTCTTTGATCATGGAAAAAGAATTGAACGGGTGGAAAATGTCAAGGATGTTTCCAGCTATATATCACGGATTGATGAAATGATCGAAAGAAAAAGAAAAGCGATTGCAGCATGGCTTTAAACTGGGAGGTAGAACCATGAGTACGGTACGTAAGACAACATCTGAGTTTCAGGAAAGAATACTGGAATTTGATCTTGCTTCAGAGCTGCGTCATGGTATGATGGTAAGTAATCTGGCATATGCAGTTGCAGAAGAGCTTAAACTTCCACATGAACAATGCTACCAGCTGGCAATCGCTGGAATGCTGCACGATATCGGAAAGCTGAAACTGACAAGCTACATTAATGGAAAAGAGCAGGATCCTCTTGTTATAGAGGAATTAAAATATGTCCGTATGCATTCCGCCCTGGGATATGAGGAACTGAAAGGGCAGGGATATTCACAGTTTGTGCTGGAGAGTATATTATACCATCATGAAAATTATGACGGAAGCGGATACCCATCCAATAAGTCAGGTGAAGATATTCCCATTGGAGCCAGAATTTTAAGAGTATGTGATGTATACTCTGCACTTATGTCAGACAGACCTTACAGGAAAGCATTTGATATGGATACTGTGATGGAATTAATGATTGATGAAGTAAAGAACTTTGATATGCGGATTTTTCTCGCATTTCAGAGAGTAGTACATAAATAACACCTGAAGAAGGAGGACAATATGGCATTAAAGAAAAAACCTGTAACAGGTATGAAAGATATTCTGCCAAAGGAAATGGAAATCCGCAATTATGTAATGCAGATGATCAGGGAAACCTATGAAACCTTTGGTTTTACATCCATTGAAACCCCTTGTGTAGAGCACATTGAGAATTTAAGCAGCAAGCAGGGCGGGGAAAATGAGAAGCTTATTTTTAAAATTTTGAAAAGAGGAGAAAAGCTGAAACTGGATCAGGCTTCTGAAGAAGCAGATCTGGTGGATTCCGGGCTTCGTTATGATCTGACAGTACCTCTGTCAAGATATTATTCCAATAATGCAAATGATCTGCCGGCTCCCTTTAAGGCCCTGCAGATGGGCAATGTATGGAGGGCGGACCGTCCGCAGAGAGGCCGTTTCCGTCAGTTTATGCAGTGCGATATAGATATTCTTGGAGAGCCTTCCTATCTTGCTGAAATTGAACTGGTGCTTGCTACCACAACTCTTCTTGGCAAACTTGATTTTCACAATTTTACTATCCGTATCAATGACCGGAGAATACTTAAGGCAATGGCACAGTACAGCGGTTTTCCAAAGGAAAGCTTTGATACTGTTTTCATTATTCTGGACAAGATGGATAAGATCGGTCTTGAAGGTGTGGCAGATGAACTGGAAAAAGAAGGATTTGCAAAGGAAAGCATTGACACTTATCTTGGACTGTTTAAAGAAATCACATCCGGCATTGAAGGAGTTCGTTTCTGCAGGGATAAGCTAAACGGGGTGCTGGAACCGGAGGTCGCAGAGAACCTTGAGACCATCATTTCTACTGTTGAATCGGTAAAAACGGCAGATTTTAAGATGGCATTTGATCCAACGCTTGTACGTGGAATGTCCTATTACACAGGACCCATATTTGAGATTTCAATGGATGAATTTGGAGGAAGCGTAGGCGGTGGCGGCCGCTATGATGAAATGATCGGTAAATTTACGGGAAACAATACATGCGCCTGTGGATTTTCCATTGGATTTGAGAGAATCGTAATGCTTCTTCTGGAGAGAGATTATCAGATTCCTACAAGAAAAGTAAAAAAAGCTTATCTTATCGAAAAGAATATGCCAGCGGATAAACTTATGGCTATTCTGAAACAGGCTGAGGAAGAACGCAGCAAAGGTGTTCAGGTTAATATTTCTATTATGAAGAAAAATAAGAAATTCCAGAAAGATCAGATGACTTCAGAAGGATATACGGAATTTGTGGAATTTTTTAAAGACAGAATGTAAGAATATAAGGGAGAAAAGAGGGTAAACCATGGCTGAAAGTATGCAGGGACTGCACAGAACATGCCGCTGTGCAGAAGTAACGAAAGAAATGATCGGCAGTGAAGTCGTCCTTATGGGATGGGTTCAGAAGGCTCGTGATAAAGGCGGTATTATTTTTGTTGATCTGAGAGACCGTTCTGGTATCATACAGCTTATCTTTGAAAATGGAAACATTGATGAAGAGGGATTTGTCAAGGCAGGTAAACTCAGAAGTGAATTTGTAATTGCCGTAACAGGAACCGTAGAGAAAAGAGGCGGCGCTGTAAACGAAAATCTGGCAACAGGTGAGATTGAGATCCGTGTGAAATCTCTGCGTATTTTATCAGAAGCAGAGGTACCTCCTTTCCCAATTGAGGAAAACAGCAAAACAAAAGAAGATATCCGTCTGAAATATCGTTATCTTGATTTAAGAAGACCTGATCTGCAGAAAAACCTTATGTTGAAAAGCAAAATTATGATGCTTACCAGACAGTTCTTTGCTAAAGAAGGTTTCCTTGAAATTGAAACTCCTATGCTTGGTAAGAGCACTCCCGAGGGAGCTAGAGATTACCTTGTGCCTTCAAGAGTTCATCCGGGACAGTTTTATGGTCTGCCTCAGTCTCCTCAGCTTTACAAGCAGCTTCTGATGTGCTCCGGTTATGACCGTTATATCCAGATTGCAAGATGTTTCCGCGACGAGGATCTTCGTGCCGACAGACAGCCTGAATTTACTCAGATCGATATGGAACTTTCCTTCGTAGACGTTGATGATGTGATCGATGTGAATGAAAGATTTCTTGCATTTCTTTTCAAAGAAGTTCTTGGAATTGAGGTGAAGCTTCCAATTCAGAGGATCACCTGGCAGGAGGCAATGGACAGGTTTGGTTCCGATAAGCCGGATATGCGTTTCGGAATGGAACTGACAGATGTAAGCGATGTTGTGAAAAACTGTGGCTTTGGCGTATTTACTTCCGCGCTTGAGAACGGAGGAAGTGTCCGTGGAATCAATGCAGAAGGTCAGGGCTCCATGCCACGTAAAAAGATCGATAAGCTTGTGGAATTTGCCAAGGGATATGGTGTAAAAGGACTTGCATATATTGCCATTGCCGAAGATGGAACCAGAAAGTCTTCATTTGCCAAATTCATGACAGAGGAAGAAATGAATGCCCTTGTGGATGCAATGGATGGTAAACCCGGGGATCTGCTTCTGTTTGCAGCAGATAAAAAGAAACTGGTATATGATGTACTTGGAGCACTTCGTCTGGAACTGGCAAAGCAGATGAACCTTCTGGACAAAAACGAGTATCGTTTTGTATGGGTTACAGAGTTCCCGTTACTTGAATGGAGTGATGAAGAGAACCGCTATACAGCTATGCATCATCCATTTACCATGCCAATGGAAGAAGATATTCCTCTTATTGACACAGATCCGGGTAAAGTCCGTGCAAAAGCATACGACATTGTTCTTAACGGAAATGAAATTGGTGGAGGAAGTGTAAGAATCCATCAGGATGATATTCAGGAAAAGATGTTTGAAGTTCTTGGATTTACAAAAGAGGCAGCCCATGAACAGTTTGGGTTCCTTCTGGATGCGTTCAAATATGGAGTACCGCCACATGCAGGACTGGCTTATGGCCTTGATCGTCTTGTTATGCTTATGGCAAAAGTGGACAGTATCCGTGATGTGATCGCATTCCCCAAGGTTAAAGATGCTTCATGTCTGATGACACAGTCACCAAGTGTGGTAAGCGAAGAACAGCTTGAGGAACTTGATCTTGAGATAAGACCACAGGAAAAATAATATAAAAGATCCGCCTGGAGTAAAAACCGGGCGGATTTTTTGGCTCATCATATTATTCGGTTTCAAGTGGGGAATCAGTCAGTGTTCCAAAAATGGCATCCCCCAGATCATTTGTGTCGTCCTGAAGCTTCCAGGAAGCACCATCGTTAATAAGAACAAAATCAACATCTGTTTTTATGACAGCTGTATTGTTTTTTATACTGTCAAGCAGAAAATTCAGTGATTTTGTATAACGCTTCTGAGAGCCATCGATCACTGCATCAGCGGATGAGAGATATTTATCAAGTTTTGTCTGATAATCTTTCAGGATGGAATCACTGTCAAAGGTTGTGATTTCAGCCGTGACTGTAGAAATATAATTATTTGTGGTACCTGATTTGATTTTGTAATTGAAATTCTGATGAACCTGTTCCACAAGAGCCTGGGCAATGGAATTTTTGGCGGTATCGGACGTGTTCATAATACTGTCAACTCCCAGATAAGAACTCATCTGTTCCAGATCCATTTTCTTTAATGTTTTAAAATAAACAGAAAGTGTTTCCTCCGGAGAAAGAATATCAGGATCAGAAAGATAAACCATAAGACCTCCCACAAGGTCATTTTCCAGAGAATAATCTCGTTTTATTTCCCATTTTGAATCTTTATAAATAAGATGGATCGTTGATCTTGTTACAGAACAGTCATATTCATTTGTTTTCAGAAGATGGCCAAGGATCAGGTAATGTGCCTCCAGAGATTTTGAAGAATGGATATTTTCTTCTGATCCTGATGAAACAGATTCTTTGATCTTTTGTTTCAGCAGACTTGTGGCAAAGTCTCTGGCAAGGGATCTGGCATCAATGGTAGTAAGCTCCAGAGAAGCGGATGCATTTTTCCTGTTTTTATCAATTTTGATCTCGTTTATTTTATAATCAAATTTCCGGAAGAAAAGGGAAAATACTTCATTGATCTGGTCAGATAAATTGTCACCTTCCGTTGCATCGGGAAAAAGTTCCTGATATGAAATATATTTCTGTGTCGTTTCAGAGTCCAGATCTTTAAGCAGATCCAGTTCGTTCTTTATGGCTTCTTTTACCTGGTGTTCATCTTTGTATGAAAAATTAATAATGATTCCAGCTGCCAGAAGAAGAAAAACAAAGAGAACAGGCACAAGGCGTTTTACCATCTTCATACGCGTTTTTTCCTTTCCAAATTTTTCCTTGCCATTTTATCATATTTTGTAAAAATTGTCAAAATAGCATTAAACTTGTAGGAATTTAATAAAAAAACAATTAAAATTTTGTTAAATTTACACAGCATATTTACAGGTCTTTCATTTTTATCTGGAATCTGTTATGATAGGTAAAGTATAAAGTAGTGTTTTGATAAAAGTTTATTGTATAATAATTTAATAAATTTATCTTCACATCAGGGAGGCAATTATGAAGAAACGGGTTCTTATAATTCTGGGAATTCTTATAGCCGCCGGTGCCATAAGTACAGGTGCATGGTTTTATTTCAGAGGCACCGGGAGCGAAGCGGATGACAATATCGTATACGTATCTAAGATCAGCACAATAACCGGGACAGAATCAGCATCAGCCAACCGGTTTGCTGGTGTTGTGGAACCTCAGGAAACTGTGAATGTACAGATTGAAAGCGGCCGTAAGGTGAAGGAAGTTGAAGTTAAGACCGGAGAGGAAGTAAAAGCCGGCCAGCTCCTTTTTCAATATGACTTAAGCAGTATACAGGAAGATCTGCAGCAGGCACAGCTGGACCTTGACAGACTGAAAAATGAACAGATCAGTCTGGCAGATCAGATCGCCACACTTGAGGCTGAGAAGAAGAAAGCCAAGGCTGAAGATCAGCTTTCCTATACGATCGAGATTGAAACAAATAAAATGGACCTGAAGAAGAATGAGTATAATCAGAAGAGTAAGGCAGCGGAAATTGAGAAGCTGCAGAATGCCACATCCAATACGGAAGTGAGAAGTGAAATTGATGGAGTGATCCAGAAGATCGATACATCCAAAATGACCACAGATGATGGGGATGTTGTAAATGACAGCGTGGATTCGGTTTCCTCCGTGAATGGAGACAGTAATTCTGATAATTCCGCTTTTATTACTATTCTAAGTACTGGTGCATACAGAGTGAAAGGTAAAGTGAACGAACAGAACAGAGACTCTGTGGTGGAAGGAGAACCTGTGATCATACGTTCCAGAGTTGACAGCCATCAAACCTGGAAAGGAACAATGGGTTCTATTGATCTTAATAACGGAAGCTCTGATGACAACAGCAATGATTACTGGGGTATGTCATCTGCTTCTGATGAACAGACGACTTCAACTTCCTATCCCTTTTATGTGGAGCTTGATTCTTCAGATGGCCTGATGCTTGGCCAGCATGTGTACATAGAAAGGGATCTGGGACAGGATGACAAAAAAGACGGAATCTGGCTCAGTGAATATTATATTGTTGATGCTGATACCAATGAGCCATATGTATGGGCAGGCAATGACAGAAATAAACTGGAGAAGAGACCGGTGACTCTTGGAAAGCATGATGATATGCTGGGCGAATATGAGATCGTTGACGGACTGGATAAAAATGACTGTATTGCCTTCCCGTCTGATTCTCTGGAAGAAGGATCATCTGTTCAGGTTGGGGATATTGCTCAGACAATGAATAACGGCGCAGATATGATTCAGAGCAACGACCAGGAATTATATGAAGAAAATATGGAAGATCCTGTTGAAATGGAACCCTATATGGAAGAAGCTGAATCTGATGAACCGCTTGATATACATGAAGATCTTGTTCCAATGGATGAAGCACCCGGAATCAGTGCAGGTGAGGATATGGAGGGCATATCAGAATGATACTGGAATTACGTGGAATATATAAAGAATATCAACAGGGAAAGATGAAAGTTCCGGTATTGAAAGATGTAAATTTCTCTATGGAAGAGGGGGAATATGTTGCAATTATGGGCCCCTCCGGTTCGGGAAAAACAACGCTTATGAATATAATAGGATGTCTTGATAAACCTACACAGGGAAGCTTCTATCTTGATGGACAGGATATAAAAGAGTGCTCGGAAAATGCTATGTCTGACATACGCCTGCGTAAAATAGGATTTGTGTTTCAGAGCTTTCATCTTCTTCCCAAGCAGAGTGCTCTGGCCAATGTGGAGCTGCCATTGAATTATGCAAAGGTTCCAAGAAAAGAGCGAAGAGAAAGGGCATTAAAAGCTCTTGAAAGAGTAGGCCTGGCTGACAGAGTTGATTTTAAGCCTAATCAGCTTTCCGGTGGACAGATGCAGAGAGTGGCTATTGCAAGGGCAATTGTGAATAATCCCAGACTTCTTCTGGCAGATGAGCCTACAGGGGCTCTGGACAGTAAGTCCGGATCACAGGTTATGGATCTTTTTCGGACACTTAATGAGGAAGGAGTATCTGTCCTTATGATTACGCATGATGCTGAGATCGCATCACATGCCAGACGGGTTGTTACCATCAAAGATGGCATCCTCCAGGAGAAGAGGTGATCTTATGAAAAAAATAAAAAGGATCATAGCCGTTGTTCTTGCTCTTGCAGTTGCCGGAACAGGAATTGGGGCAGGGCTTATGCAGCTTCGGAAAAAAAGCCAGAAGTCTGTTAATGTAACACCTGTAAGTGGACTTCTTCAGGAATATTATATGCCCAGCACATCTATTGACGGTACGGTGACCACCAGCACTATTCAGACTGTAAACGGGGATAAGGATCTGATCGTTGACCAGATCTTCGCAGAGCAGGGAGATACTGTTAAGAAGGGGGATCCTCTTGTATCCTTTGACACCACGCTGGTAAATATGGAACTTAATATAGCAAAACTGAAAAAACAGAAACAGGAACAGGACCTGAATAAGGCAGTAAACCGATTAAACAGTCTTCTTCATGGAGGTCCTGTAGAAGATTCTGATGGAGGGGCAACCGCCGATAATCTTCCATCTTACAGTGGCGATGATATCCAGGAAGACAGTGAAGATTCAGATGTTATTGCTTATGCAGGCGGACTTGGAGGATACTTTTTGTCAGCAGCTTATCAACCGCTCTTTTTGTCAGCATTTAATGCGGGTGATAGCTCTGACTCAGATAATGAGGAAGAAACAGATGGTGAAAATACTCAGGAAACGGATATAGATACTCTGTTTGAAGGACCATCTTACACTGACTCATCGGCCAACGGTTTCGGTGATGGAGAAGACAAAAATTCCTTTAATCCGGGAGTTACTGAAGTCCCTCAGATTACTCACGCTCCTGGACTTGATGATCATACAGACTATTTTGATCCGTATTATAAAAAAGGGGATTCAAATCTTACAGACGGCCGTGAACCATTTTATGAAAAACTGGATTCTGAATCCATTCCATTTACCGGGTCAGGAACAGAAGAAGATCCATATATTTTCTTATGCAGCAGTGCAAGGGGAGAAGTAACAGCAATGGGATCTTTCTTCAATAAACTTGCAGGGTACAGTCCTGACGGAACAAGAATCGTTCATGAGGGAGGTTATTGGTATCAGCTTGAATTTCATCAGAATGATACTATTTCAGATTATGAGAACAGAAAAGAATCATGTACCGGATATTATCTGATCAATGGCAGTCTTCTGGAAAAACCGGTTTATGAATTTTCTCAGGTGGAATTTACCCTGGATGAAGCATCCAGATATGAGGAAGAAGTTCCTGGGGATGATGCCCCGGGAGCAGGAGGAACAGATCCATCTGCTCCCTTATCAAGAGCAGATGCTGTTAAATTTCAGAAAAGCAGAATTGCATCCCTTAAGCTTGACATTCAGGAAAGTGACATTAAAATTGGAAAGCTTGAAAAGAAAGCAGCCAAAACTATAATCAACAGTAAACTGGATGGAACTGTTGTATATGTAGGAGATCCACAGGAAGACGCGGACGGTAATTCACTTGTTAAAGTTAAGAGCGGTGATGGCTTTTTTGTGATCGGGGCAGTCAGTGAACTTCTGCTGGATAATATTAAGGAAGGAACTATCCTGAACTGCACCAGCTATACAAGCGGCAGTTTTCAGGCTGAGGTAGTGGATGTATCCGAATATCCCGTAACGTCCAACAATTTTTATTATGGAGACAGTAATCCAAATGTTTCCTATTATGCATTTACTGCAGTGGTAACAGATAAGAGTCTTCAGCTTGAAGATCAGGATTATGTTGCTGTTAATTTTGAGCAGTCTTCTTCTGACAGTGGAAGCATGGTACTTCAGAAGGCTTTTGTGAAAAGCGAGAATGGAAAAAATTATGTGTATAAGGACGTAAAGGGCAGGCTTAAGAAGCAGGAAATCGTTACCGGGGCTACAGTGGACAGCGGATACAGTATTCTGGTAAAAAGCGGCTTAGATCAGGAAGACCTGATTGCTTTTCCTTATGGCAAGGATGTCATAGAAGGTGCAAAGACAAATGAGGTTTCGCTGGATGAAATGTATGGGTATTGACGAAGGGGAGGATTATTATGATTGAAAATATACGTCTGGCTTTTCAGGGAATATGGTCACATTTGATGAGATCCTTCCTGACTATGCTTGGAATTATTATAGGTATTGCATCCATAATCGCTATTGTTTCTACGATCAAGGGAACCAGTGAGCAGATCAAGGAGGATCTGATCGGTGCCGGAACCAACACAGTAAATATTTATCTTTATGACGGGGATAATGCATATGATTCTGAATATGGAACATCTGTGGGCACACCGATTCTGACAGATGATATTAAAGATGAGGTCAGAGATCTCGACCATGTAAAGAATGCAACATTTTATTACAGCAGCTCTTATGCAATGATCTATAACAACAGTAACAGTCTCCAGGGAGGCAGCGTTTACGGAATTGATGTAAATTATCTCAATACATGTGGTTACGTAATTCAGTCGGGAAGAGGTTTTGTTAAAGATGACTATGATCGTTTCAACAAGGTGGCCTTGCTTGATAATAATGCTGCGGATAATCTTTTTCCTTCACAGAATCCTATTGGCCAGACAATTGAAATTAATCAGGAACCATACACGATTGTGGGGCTTGTAAGACAGAATGAAAATTATCAGCCTAATATAGAGAACATTAACCAGTATTATCAATATTACCAGTCTATAGTAGGGTGTGTCATGATCCCTGATACATGCTGGCCTATTTCATTTAAATTTGATGTTCCACAGAATGCTATTGTCAAAGCAGACAGCACAGATAATATGAGTACTGTGGGAAACGATGCTGCACAGGTGCTTAATGAAAGTATTCCCAGCACCTCATCAGGAGAATCCAGGCTTAAATATAAGGCTGATGATGTAATGCAACAGGTCAGAAATCTACAGAAACTCAGTGAAAGCACAAACAATCAGCTGATCTGGATCGCAAGTATTTCTCTCCTTGTAGGAGGGATCGGAGTAATGAATATCATGCTTGTATCCGTTACAGAAAGAACGAAAGAAATTGGTCTGAAAAAAGCAATAGGGGCAAGAAAGAAAACAATTCTGGGACAGTTTCTCACAGAAGCTTCTGTACTGACCAGTATTGGCGGAATCATCGGTGTGATAACGGGAATCGGCTTATCCAAGATCGTGGGTAAGGTTACCGGGTCGCCTACTGCCATCAGTGTGCCGGCTATTGTGATCGCGGTTATTTTTTCTACTGTTATCGGTATTGTTTTTGGACTGCTTCCTTCTGTAAAGGCTGCGAATCTGAATCCTATTGATGCGTTAAGAAGTGAATAAATATGCTGTAATCTGTGCAATAATGATGGTATAACGTAGATTGAAGGAGAAAAGACAGTGAAAATATTATCAGGTAAGTCCGTATTTTCTGGGATTGCCATAGGCAGAATATCTGTATTGCAGCAGGAAGATTTCAGTGTAAAACGTATTAAGATTCAGGATACGCAAAAGGAAATAAAACGTGTAAGCCAGGCAAAGGAAAAAGCAGTCTCACAGCTTGGGAAGCTGTATGAAAAGGCTTTGCGGGAGGTTGGAGAATCAGGTGCGGCAATATTTGAAGTACATCAGATGATGCTCAATGATGAAGATTATCTTGATTCTATCAGAAATATAATTCAGACAGAGAAAGTAAATGCGGAGTATGCAGTGGCTGCTACAGAAGACAATTTTGCAGCTATGTTTGAACAGATGGATGATGAATATATGAGGGCAAGAGCAGCCGACATTAAAGATATTTCCAACCGTCTGATCCGTATTTTATGCGGAAGTGATGAGGAAAACATGGAAACTTCAGAGCCTGTTATAGTAGTCGCTGAAGATCTTTCCCCAAGCGAGACGGTTCAGATGGATAAAAGCAAAGTTCTTGCATTCGTTACAAGAAAAGGTTCTTCCAATTCTCATACGGCAATTCTTGCCAGAACTATGAATATTCCTGCTCTGATCAATGTTGAGTACGAGGCAGATATGAATGGAAAAATGGCAGTGGCAGATGGAAAAAAGGGGTGTCTGATCGTAGATCCTGATGAAGAAACCATAAAGAAATACAGAAATTTACAGGCACAGGAAATAAAGAAAAGGGAAATGCTCAAAGAACTGAAAGGAAAAGCCACAGAGACAAAAAGCGGCCATAAAATCAATCTGTATGCAAATATAGGCAATCCTTCAGATGTGGCAGCTGTTCTGGCTAACGATGCAGAGGGAATTGGCCTTTTCAGGAGTGAATTTATCTATCTGGAAAAGAAGGATTATCCCACAGAGGAAGAACAGTTCCAGGCATACAAGACGGTTGTGCAGAATATGGCAGGTAAAAAAGTGATCATCCGTACACTGGATATTGGAGCAGATAAACAGATTGGGTATTTCCATATGGACAGAGAAGAGAATCCGGCTATGGGATGTCGTGCAATCCGTGTCTGCCTTGATCGGCCTGAAATTTTCAGGACTCAGCTGAGAGCGCTTTTCAGAGCCAGCGTATATGGAAATCTCTCTATTATGTATCCTATGATCATTTCTCTTGAGGAAGTAAAAAAAATCAGAGAAATTGTGGAATCAGTAAAACAGGAACTGACAGAAGAAGGAATTCCATTCAGAAAAGATATGGAGCAGGGAATCATGATCGAAACGCCTGCGGCAGTCATGATCAGTGATCTTCTTGCAAAAGAAGTGGACTTTTTCAGTATTGGAACCAATGACCTGACCCAGTATACACTGGCTATTGACCGGCAGAATGAGAAGCTTGACAACCTTTATGATCCTCACCATGAGGCAGTACTTCGTATGATTCGTATGGTGATTGAAAATGCACATAAAGAAGGTATATGGGCCGGAATCTGCGGAGAACTTGGTGCAGATACAGATATGACAGAGAGTCTGGTTGAAATGGGAATAGATGAATTGTCCGTTTCATCATCTATGATTCTTCCTGTACGTAAAATTATCAGAGAAATGAAATAAATCCATTTTCTATGACAGAATTTCATATAAATTTACATTTTTAATTGTGATTGGAAAGAAAATATGATAAACTGGATACATGTTATTAATTGCAAATTTATATGAACGACACGTAACAGTATTTTGCTGCTGCGTATCAGCGAAAGGGAGATAAGGATATGAGTAAAGTTGCTATTGTCACAGACAGTAACAGCGGAATAACACAGGATCAGGCAAGAGAAATGGGAGTATGGGTGATCCCTATGCCTTTTTATATTAACGATAAGTTATATCTGGAGGGAATAACTCTTTCACAGGAGGAATTCTATGACAGGCTGAAAAATGATGAGTCGATTTCCACATCTCAGCCTGCACCGGCAGATGTATGCGGTTTGTGGAATACTCTTCTGGAGCAATATGATGAGATCGTTCACATTCCTATGTCAAGTGGGTTAAGTACTTCCTGTTATACAGCAATGGGACTTGCACAGGATTATAACGGAAGAGTTCAGGTTGTAGATAATCAGAGAATCTCTGTTACGCTGAAACAGTCAGTTTTGGACGCACTCACATTGAGAGATGCAGGGAGGAATGCAGCGGAGATTAAGAAAGTACTGGAAGATCAGAAATTCGATTCCAGTATTTATATCACGCTGGAGACGCTGAAATATCTGAAAAAAGGCGGAAGGATCACTCCTGCCGCTGCGGCTGTGGGAACGGTTCTGAATCTGAAGCCTGTTCTGCAGATCCAGGGTGAGAAGCTGGATGCATACTCTAAAACCAGAGGCAAGAAGCAGGCCAAGCGTGTTATGCTTAAGGCAATGAAAAATGACTGGGAAACCCGCTTCCCGGAATATGTGAGCCGGGGCGAAATGTGCCTTCAGTCTGCGTATACAGGTAATCCGGAAGAAGCAGCGGAATTTAAGAAAGAAATAGAAGAAGTTTTTCCCGGAATTGAAATTATGCAGGATCCATTGTCATTGAGTGTGGCATGTCATATCGGATATGGTTCTGTGGCTATTGCATGTTCACGTAAGGTTGTTGTTGAGTAGTACAGAAAATGACAGGATTAATAAGAGCAAATATCTGAGGAGTATAAATTATAATGAAGAAACTTATGGAGCTGATGGCAGAAGAAATTTCTTCTGCTTTTGAAAAAGCAGGCTATGATCCGTCCTATGGCAGAGTAACTGTATCAAACAGACCGGATCTGTGCGAATATCAGTGTAATGGTGCTATGGCAGCAGCCAAGGCATATAAAAAAGCACCTTTTATGATTGCGGATGACGTTGTTGCACATCTTGGGGACAGCCGTATCTTTTCCATGGCTGAAGTGGTAAAGCCAGGATTTATCAATCTGAAGGTAAGTGGAGAATTCCTTTCATCTTATTTAAGAGAAATGTCTGGAGATGAGAAGCTATCTGTTACTTTGGCAGAGAACCCTAAGACAATAATTATCGATTATGGCGGACCAAATGTTGCGAAACCTCTTCATGTGGGACATCTTCGTTCTGCAATTATTGGCGAGAGTCTGAAAAGGATCGGACGTTTTGTAGGACATAAAGTGATCGGAGATGTGCATCTGGGTGACTGGGGCCTTCAGATGGGGCTTATTATAACAGAACTGAAACACAGACAGCCCGACCTTGTATATTTTGATGATTCTTTTACGGGTGAATACCCGGAAGAAGCTCCATTTACAATAAGTGAACTGGAAGAGATTTATCCCTGCGCAAGTGGGAAATCCAAAGAGGATGAAGCATACAGAAATGAAGCACTTGAGGCAACTCACCTTCTTCAGGAAGGAAAAAGAGGATATATGGCTCTGTGGAATCATATCATGAATGTTTCTGTCACGGATCTGAAGCGAAATTATGATAAGCTGAATGTTTCCTTTGATTTATGGAAAAAGGAATCAGATGCTCAGCCTTATATTCCGGATATGGTACAGGAAATGAAAGAAAAAGGCTTTGCCTATGAAGATCAGGGAGCCCTTGTGGTTGATGTTAAAGAAGAGGGAGATACAAAGGAGATTCCTCCATGTATGCTTCTGAAATCAGATGGAGCTTCTCTCTATACTACGACGGATCTTGCCACTATTGTGGAACGAATGAAACTGTATCATCCTGATGAGATACTTTACGTGGTAGATAAGCGCCAGGAGCTTCATTTTATCCAGGTCTTCCGCTGTGCGAGAAAGACAGGCCTTGTTCCTGAAGAGACCAGGCTTTCGTTCCTTGGATTTGGAACTATGAACGGTAAGGACGGGAAACCCTTCAAGACAAGGGAAGGGGGCGTCATGAGACTGGAAACTCTCATTAAGGATATTAACGATGAGATGTTTACCAAAATCGTGGAGAATCGCAGCGTCCGGGATAAAGATGCACGTGAAACGGCAGAAATCGTTGGACTTGCTGCAATCAAATATGGCGATCTTTCCAATCAGGCAACCAAGGATTATGTGTTTGACGTTGACAGATTTACCTCCTTTGAAGGAAATACTGGACCGTACATACTTTATACTATTGTACGGATCAAGTCTATCCTGAACAGATATGAAGAAGAAGGAGGTAATCTTAAAGAAGGAGAGATCCTTTCACCTGTCAGTGATATAGAGAAGAATCTGATGATGCAGCTTACAGGCTTTGGATTTACTGTAGAGAGTGCTTTCGATGAAAAAGCTCCCCATAAGATCTGTGCATATATTTATGATGTATCCAATGCATTTAACAGCTTTTATCATGAGACAAAGATTCTAAGTGAGGAGGATACAGAAAGGAAACATTCCTATATTCAGCTTCTTCAGCTTACAAAAAGAGTCCTTGAAACCAGCATTGATCTTCTGGGCTTTTCTGCACCTGACAGAATGTAATGAAAATATTCGGCGGCATATTCCTGCTATGGAGTGTGCCGTTTTTTTCATTTATTTTTCTGTTCAGTCTTTTCAAAAATCAAAGAGTGTGGTATTATAAATATATCTTAGCCGGTGAAGTTCTTTCCCGGAAATTTCCCATTGATAAAATTTAATAATGAGGTGATGCTTATGGGCATTCTCCATACAGTGCTCAAAGACCGTTACTGTATTCTGGAACAGATCGGAAAGGGAGGAAGCGGAACCGTTTACCTTGCAAAAGATATGAATCTGGGAGTTTTGCGTGCAGTCAAGGAAATTCCTTCAGATTGCCGTAAAGAGGCCGATATGATGCTGAAGCTTTCTCATCCTTCACTTCCAGGTGTGGCCGATTATGTGGAAGATGGAGAAAAATGCTACATTATAATGGAATATATTAAAGGAAAATCTCTTGGACAATATCTGAAAGAGGGAAAAATCTTCTCCATTTCAGATATTATAAGGATTGGAACAGAAACTGCAGATATTCTTGTATATCTTCACAGCAGAAAACCACCTGTATATTACGGAGATCTGAAACCAGATAATCTGATAATGAACGAGGATGGAAGGATTTATCTGGTGGATTTTGGAAGTTCAGTGCGGGGTTATGGGAAAGGCAGCAGAATCTGCACAGGAACGAAAGGATTTGCAGCGCCAGAGCAGTTTAAGGGATTCATCAGCGAATCCAGTGACCAGTACAATCTGGGGAAAACCTTACAGGCTCTTCTTGGAAAAAGAAAATATCTTCTGACTATCCGCAAGCCTTCACTGTTTCTCATTCTTTTCAGATGCTGCAGGAAAAAGCCTTCCCTTCGTTACAGTAACATGGAAACTGTTGAAAAAAAGCTGATAAAATTTTCCAGGACAAAAAAAGGGGACGGAATCAGAAATATTTTTATATTGTCAATTTGTGCGGGGATTTTTCTTATGGGATTTACTTTTTTCTCATTTCGTCAGACCAGGCCTGATTTTTATACTGAACTTACAAGTGTAACAGAGCTGTATCATCAGGATGATTTCTTTAATGAAAAGAAAAGCAGACAGGTTTGTATTAATGCAGAAAAAAAGCTTCAAAAGCTGTTAAAAAAGTTTCAGAAAAAACAGGAGCAGAGAAAACTTCTCCTGCTTTTGGCAGCCAACAGTGAATATCAGAAAGAATATGATAAAGCGGCTTTATATTACGAACAGCTTCTTCTTTATGATGACAGCTTTCGTGAAGGGTATGGGGAATACGGTATGTTTCTCATCAGAACCAATCAGGAAAACAAAAGTATAAAGCTATGGGATGATTTTTGCAAAAATATAAAGAAGATGGATACAAGTTATACCAGAAATCTGGAAATATGGGAAAAGGAGATGACCAGTATTGAAGAAAAGAAAAAGGATTAGACTTTTTGGGGCCATTCTATCAGTTTGTGTCATACATTCTCTGCTTTTGAAGCAGGTAATTGTTCATGGAGATGAAATGATATACCAGTGGACTGAGCAGCAATGGAGCGAAGAACAATGGAGTGAAGAACAGTGGAGTGAGCAGTGGGGAGAACAGCAGGACGGCCAGACTCAGAATACAGACTCTCAGGAAAATGTACCGCAGGAAAATGTACCACAGGAAAATATACCACAGGAAAATATGCCACAGGAAGAGGAACCACAGGAGAGCATACCACAGGATAGCACACCACAGAATAGTACACCACAGGAAGACGTATCACAGGAAGACGTATTTCAGGAAAAAATACCAGAGAAAAAAATAGTGCAGGAAAATGTTGCACAGGAAAATCCAGAAATAAAAAAACAGGACAGTAAGAATCAGATATATAAAACCCAGGTGAGCAAAAAAGAAAACATTTCCCCTGTACCAAAGATTTCTCCCACATCTACCCCGGCACC